>CACIBB010000004.1:0-100466 GCA_902584795.1 uncultured Alphaproteobacteria bacterium | reverse complement strand
TACCCTTAGCTTCTACTTTTTCAATAAACTGTTTTGAGTCTACTCCTGCAGTCCAATGTCTCAGTATTCGAAAAGCATTTAAACCTAATGTAAAATATTTGTTTCTTAAATTATCATAAATCAGCCATGATGGAGAACCGTCCTCCATAGGAGTTCCTGGTAAAAGTTGAAGGTCTTGTCTTATTGATGGAGTAATCATTTAGATACCAAGTGTTTGTCGAACAAAAATAATTGGTTTTCTAAATAAGTAAAAAAATAGTTTCACTTCTTCACCGAAAATTTTAGCAGTTCCTCTGAGTCCAATTCTTGGAGAGTTTTTGGACGTAAGAATTTCCGCTGTTACCCGGTAAGCTAGAGTGTTCTCACTGGTAAGTTCAGGCTCATAAGAAAATTTTGAAACCCTAGCAGGAATAACATTCAGTGGATCAGAGTCTAAAAAAACGTTTATTTCTGCGTCTTTTTTTACTGTTATGGCATCTTTTACAGGCATCATTATCTCGACAACAACATTCGATGGGTCAGCAATAACCATTATTGTCTCTCCTACCTTAAAAGGCTTGCCTATAAGAAGTGATTTATCCTTGATAACTGCAATTCCATCAGCTGGAGAATTGACCGTAGATTCATCTAATAGATATTTCTGATAACTTAAGGTTTGTTCTACAAGTTTAATTTTACTCTGAAGTTGACTGACCATCGCTTTGTCCTCTTTACTTTGAAAAGATGATTGTTTAGCCTGAAGTAATTCGGTTTCAATTACTTTTAATTCTTGGAAAGCTAAATCGTAATCATTTTGTAAATCTGTTTTTTCAAAAGATATTAATGTAGTTCCAATATCAACTTCATCATTATTTTGAATAAAAACTTCTTGTATGACGCCTTCAATTGGAGCATTTATAACATAGGGGTCTTTTGGAACAATTTCTGATTTGCCAACTGTCGATAGAGAAATTGGAATGAACATACTAGCAATAAGTCCCGCTATAATTAAAAATTGAAACCATGTATTTTTAAAAACTTTAATGGAGCTTTCAAAAAAATTATTTTCTTTGAGTGATCCCATCGCGTGTCCAATAGATGAACTCAAGTGTCTGATGTACTCGATATCTTGCTCTTCCCAATTTTCATCTCTTGCAAGAAGCAGTGCTGCTTGAGGGCCTTTTTGATTTGAAAAACAAGGAACCCATAAAAGTTTATCAGGAATTGGATTTTCACCTTTGGCAGGGATTAATGAGTCTTTTTCGATTGTAAATGGATGTGTATCAGGAGATCCCTCTTTTAATTTTTCTCTTATTATTTTCTGAGCTAATATAGTTGTCGAAGAAGTTTGTTCTACAACTGCTATGTCAGAAATAGCATCAATCTTAAATTTATTTGGGTTTGCCCATTCTCCAAAAAAAGCAAAGACAAAAGGGGTTATGTTTCTTAACTCATTTGTAACTGTATATCTGATTTCTACAAAAGACTTTGCTTCACGTAATTTTTTTTCAAACGTGAAAATCCTTGCTAAACGATTTAATTGGTCTTGGCTCAAAATACAACTCGCCCACTCATTCCAGGCAGAAGGGCAGAGCTAGCGTTTGTAATAGTACCTTTTAGTTGAATTGTTTGGCTTACAGCGTCAACATTTGCACCAATTCCACTTATAGAGGCATTGAATTCTTCTTGTATTTCATCAATATAAACAGTGATTGGATGGCCTATTGTTAGCCAAGAAACCCATTCACTAGATACTACCATTTCTAATTCAAGAACATCAGTTTTTATAATCTTCATTAATTCAACTTGAGGCTGTATCGACTCAAATGCGTTTACCACTACTTCCTCAACTGCACCATCAAAAGGCGCTCTAATTTCACATCTCTCTACATTTAGTTCAGCAATACGTAATTCTGATTTTGCCTTCTCATACTCTGATATAGAGAGTTCAAGTTCATATTTTCCAATAGATCTCATCTGTAACATCTGTTCATCACTTTTTAGTTTGATCAATGCGCTATTTTCATTGGCTCTAACTACATCTTTTTGTGCTTCATACAAACTACAATCGAATTGAATGAGTAAATCTCCTTTTTTAAATCTTTCCATTTCTTTTACAGAAATACTAGTAATACGAGCGGCCAATTCACTGGAAAGAACAGCTTCTTGAGATGCAACCACTAAAGCTCTTGACTCCCTAACTTCGGCTTTAGAGGAAACAGTAAATAGGAGAGATAAAATGATTATTTTAACCAGAAACTTTAACAAGTTTATCTCCATAATTTTCATGACCTTCATACTGTAAATCTAATTGCTCTTGAAGAGTTGCAAATTTAATAAGTTTTTCATTTGATTCAACATTTTGTGAATTTAAAACAATAGAATCTTGAGAAGTGACCTCATCAATTTCTCTTGGAATAGTTGGTATATCATTAAGACTTGACTGATCGTCTGTGTTTGGTGTTTGGTTTTCATTATTGCTTGATTCATTCGGGTTAAGAGTATTATTTATAATCGACCCATCTTCTAAATCATTTTGTGTGTCAAGTAACATTTGTCCTTTTTCATCAACAGTAACTTCGGTTTTTAAAGCTGCACTTCGGTCTATGAAAGGTTCGAGGTCGCGTTTTAAGGCTTTGTCCTGACTAACAGAGTTTCTATCTAGAGTAACATTGATTTCTCTTGTGCTATTATCATTATCGATTGCTATCACCTTGACATCGATTGAGTAAATATTTTGAGGAAACTGAACGATCGTCTGACCTGTTGATGGATCAACACGTATCCAGCTTGGAAGAGAGGAGCCATCCTCTAAAGTTCCTGTGTATTGTTTCACATTAAGCCTATAATCATCTCCAATAGCAAATCCCAATAAAGTATTTTCATTTATTCCAGGCCTTCCACTTTGATCAATGTTTAAATCTTCAACAGCAACATCGATTACCTTCATACCGCCATTGAATGTGTATTCCTTAACTAGGGAGCCTAAATTTCCTCTCACCGCAAGATCAGCTATTTGGTCATTAACTTTAGGTGTTTCGAACGTTACTGTTTTATCAGCAATCGCCGCTTCTAATGTTTTTTGCTTAACAATCAGTGGTGGAGTTGGTGCTTCACCAGGCTTACCGGGCTTTCCAATGATTATTGTAAATGTTTGTTGTGTAGATAAGTTACCTCCGTCTGTAGCAGTTACTGTAAAAGTATAAGTACCTTCAGGTAGGCGGCCTCTTATTCTTCCTGCATCGTTAACTGTCAATCCTGATGGTAAACCACCGTAACTATATGTTAGTTGCCCGTAAGTGCTGGTGCTTGGATCTGGGTCATCGAAGAAAAGTTTTGATTGAATGACAATTCTATTATTTTCAGCACCTCTAAACGTAGGAGCTGTTGAAGAAGTAGGAGCGTCATTGATACCAGTAACTGTCACAGCTAATTGTGCTGTATCAGTACTCGATCCATTTGAGATAGTATAAGTAAAATAATCTATAGCGGTAGTATCAGGGGTGAGAATGTCTGCTCCATCCTGGTCTGCAACATATGAATAAGTACCGTCTGAGTTGAGTGTTAGTGTTCCATAAGTACCTTTTAAAGAAGATCCAACAGTGCCACTAGTACCAATGCCAGCCTCTCTTCCTGTTCTTACAGTAGAAACTACAGCATCTGCGCTCTCATCAGCATCACTTCCACTATCAGTATCATTTGACAATAGACCGGAGCCTTTATTTCCAACACTTAGAGTATTACCATCTGTAACACTTCCAGTATCATTATTTCCAACAACCTCATTATCTTGACCGGTAACTGTAATGGTAATTGTTGCTGTATCAGTTGCTGTTCCATCGGATACAGTATAAGTAAAGACATCTGTCTCAGAAGAGCCATCGGCTATATCATCAGCTGCAGCTTGATCAGCAGTGTAAGTGTAAGATCCATCTGCACCAACAGTTAATGTTCCATAATTACCAACTATTTGAGTACCATTACTTTGATAAGTTGAGCTTGAGGCAACAGTGCCTGAATTGCCATTTGAGTGAGATATATTTGTTACCGTCAATGAAGAGGAGTCATCAACGTCTGCATCGGTATCATCATTTAATAAATCGTTCTGAGCTGCTGTTTTTGTAACAGTTTCATCCTCATTCACAGAGTCAGTATCATCTACCCCGACTGGATCATCATTAATACCAGTTACTGTAATTGTCAATGTTGCTGTGTCAGTAGCTGTTCCATCAGAAACTGTATAGGTGAAGACGTCGGTTTCTGTATCATCAGCATCTAAGGCATCAGCTTTTGCTTGATCTGCTGTGTATTTATATGCTCCATTAGATCCAATCACCAATGTACCATAAGCGCCTGTCACAGATGTGCCATTAAGATGTGTAGTACCAGATGAAACGTTTGACTCTGATCCGGAGTCAGGTTGAATTTTTGTAACAGTTAAATTGGCGGGGTCGTCATCGTCAGCGTCTGTATCATCATCTAAAACATCATCTTGAATAGCTAACTTAGTGACGCTAGAGTCCTCATCAACACTATCGGTGTCATCAACAGCTACAGGGGTGTCATTGACACCCGTTACAGTTATTGTCAATGTTGCTGTATCAGTTGCTGTTCCATCAGAAACTGTATAGGTGAAGATGTCGTTTGCTGTATCACCTGCATCTAAATCATCAGCTGCACTTTGATCAGCGACATAAGTATAAGATCCATTTGAATTAAGAGTTAGTGTTCCGTAAGTACCAGTTAAAGCAGATCCAACAGTGCCGCTATTACCCGTTCCATCCTCTGCCCCAGTTCTAATAGCAGAAACTGTAAGAGAGGCTGAGTCATCTGCATCTGTATCATCATTTAAAACATCATTTTGTGAAGCGGTTTTAGAGACAGTTTCATCCTCGTTCACACTATCGGTGTCATCAACAGCTACTGGAGCATCATTTACACCAGTAATATTGATTGTCAGTAATGCTGTCGCGGTTGCAGAATTTTCATCGGTTAGCGTATAAGTAAAGACATCACTTGCAGGATCATTAGCATCTAAATCATCAGCTGCAGTTTGATCGGCTGTGTAAGTATAAGAACCATCAGCTCCAACTGTTAAGGTACCATAAGTACCGACTATTTGTGTGCCACTACTGCTATAAGTCGAACCCGAAGAAACAGTTCCAGAGTTACCATTTGTATGCGATATATTAGTAACTGTTAGCGAAGCATCTGTATCAGCATCTGTATCATCATTTAACACGTCTTCCTCAGATCCCGTTTTTGTAACAGTAGCATCTTCGTTCACACTATCGGTATCGTCTACACCTACGGGTGTGTCGTTCTTTCCTGAAACTGCAATCGTTAGTGTTGCTGTGTCAGTCGCTGTACCATCCGTCAATGTGTAAGTAAATACATCATTTTTACTTTCTCCAACATCTAAAGCATCAGCTGCTGTTTGATCAGCAGTATAACTATACGATCCGTCTGCACCAATTGTTAAAGTACCATAAGTACCAACTATTTGCGTACCACTACTATTATAAGTCGAACTTGAGGAGACTGATCCAGAGTTGCCATTCGTATGCGATATATTTGACACTGAAAGAGACGCACCGGTATCAGCATCTGTATCATCATTTAAAACATCATTTTGAGATCCCGTTTTGGTAACAGTTTCATTTTCGTTCACACTATCGGTGTCATCAACAGCTACAGGGGCGTCATTCACACCTGTAACAGTAATAGTTAGTGTTGCCGTCGCGGTTGCAGAACCGTCAGTAATTCTATAGGTAAATTCATCATTCCTTTGAACATCTGTAGCAAGGGCTTCAGCAGCTGATTGATTTGCTGAGTATACATATGAGCCATCTGAACCAATGGTTAGTTGACCGTAAGTTCCGGTAACAGTTGTGCCCGTGGTAGTTCCAGAGGCACCGTAAGTAGTATTATTACTTACAGATGTGCCTGAAGCTGCAGTGCTATGTTGAATTTGATCAACTCTAATTGTATCTCCATCTGGGTCACTGTCATCATTTAAGACATCGTTTTGAGCACCTGTTTTGGTTACAGATGCATTTTCATTCACACTATCTGTATCGTTAACAGCTACTGGGCTTTGATTGCTTGCAGCACCTCCAATAACAGTCAGTACGAGATCTGCAGTGGTGGTGGTTGTTCCATCGAATAAAGTGTACGTAAAAGTATCAGACACTGTAGCACCATCGCTTAATCCTGAAATATCAGAACTTGCTACATATGTGTAAGAACCATCTGCGCCAATTGTCAAAGTACCATAAGAGCCCGTTACAGATGTACCACTACTGTTATAGGAGCTCCCTGAAGAAACACTAGAATTATCACCACCACTTTTTTTAATTTGAGTGATTCTAAGAGTGTCGTTTGTGTCAAGATCACTATCTTTGTGTGAACTTGAAGTTGTATGGATGACATCACCTGAGTGTTCACCGTTTGCATCAAAACTGCCGTCAACATTTGCATTTGCACTATTTTGAACAGTTAGTGTAGATCCTTCATTGACGACGCCGACATCATTTTGTGCTGATGGGTTATCGTTTGCCCCTAATACTTTAATAGTAATATTTGCTGTATTTTCTTGCGTGCCATCCGTTATGGTGTAAACAAACACATCATTCTGACTCTCTCCAGCTGCAATGGAGTCTGCAGCTGCCTGATCAGCAGCATAACTATACGATCCGTCTGCACCAATTGTTAAAGTACCATAAGTTCCTGTTACGGAGGTACCGCTACTGTTATAAGAACTTCCTGGTTGAACAGAAGAATCTGTGCCAAGATTTTTTCTAATAAGCTTTACGCTTAAAGAGGCTGATGTATCTAAATCACTATCTTTATGAGAGCTTGAGGAGGTGTCTAAAACATCACCTGAATTTTCTCCTGTTGTGTCAAGAGAACCAGAAATGTTGGAATTTGATCCGTTTGTAACAGTCAAAGTGAGATCTTCTGTTATTGCACCTTCGTCATCTTGTGCGGTAGGAGTATCGTTTATACCAATAACTGTGATAGTGATTGTTGCAGTATCCGTTGCAGTCCCGTCAGTCAATGTGTAAGTAAATACGTCTGTGACTATATCGCCTGCATCAAGAGCGTCCGCATCGGAGTCGTTAGCAACGTATTTATATGAGCCGTCTGAACCAATGGTTAGTTGACCATAAGTTCCACTAACAGTTGTGCCCGCGGTAGTTCCAGAAGCACCGTAAGTAGTATTATTGCTTACAGCTGTGGAAGAGCCTGCCGAGCTATGTTGAATTGCTGAAACTCTCAAAGAAGCACTAGCGTCAGCATCAGAGTCCTTGTTTGAACTTGAGGTTGTATCTATTACATCGCCGGTATATTCGCCGGTGATGTCTACAAAACTATATGGACTTGAAAGTGAAAAAGATTGGATTCCGTTACTTGATGCTCGAGCTAAAAATGCTTTGGATCCATCATTATTAAATATAATATCAGTTGGTTTATCTGCATAGCTACTCACATCAAATGCACCATTAAATGTTGCAGTAGATAAGTTAAAACCGGTACTAAGATCGTATTCTAAAATATCATCATTTTGCTGACCTGTGATAAACAATTTTGTGCCTGTTGCGTTAAATGAAATTCCCCTTGGTGTTTCTTCTTTTGCACTAAAATCTAAACTTCTACTTGTGTATGAAATTGTTGAGGAATCAAAAGCAGTTGATAGAGAATATTCATAAACAGTATCATTAATATCTCCCAGTAAAAACATTTTAGTTCCATCAGTATTAAAAGTAAAACCTCTAGGGTTGCCGTCTTGACCGCTAATTACAGTTGAAGTAGGTGTTGGTAATGAGGAAATATCATAGGCTGTAGATAAAGCAAATTCATGAATCTTTTTATTACTTCCTGAGCCATTGCTTATATACAGCTTCGTACCATCATTATTAAATCTTATACCACGTGGATTACCTGCGTGAGAAGAAATGTCAGTTGTACTACTTTGAGAAGCAGTATTTATATCAAAAGCAGTTGTTAAAGCGTGTACAGAGATATCTGGTGAATTGCTATGTTCAAGAACAAACATTTTAGTCCCATCATGATTAAATGCTACAGAACGAGTTGTATTTGTAGTTGAATATGGAGAACCAGTATCAAGAGATGCAGGTGTTACGGTAGTATTATTACTGCTATTAATAACAGTCAAGGTTCCATCTTCATTAATGGTTCCAGTATCATTTTGCGCAACGGGGGCATCGTTCACTCCCGTTACAGTTATAGTTAAAGTTGCGGTAGCTGTAAGTGTGCCATCTGTAGCTTCATAATCAAAGACATCAGTTTTTGTATCACTAGCATCTATAGCATCAGCTGCTGTTTGATCAGCTGTGTATATATATGATCCGTCAGCACCAATTTTTAATGTTCCATAGGTTCCGGTGACTGTTGTAAAATTACTTAAATGTGTACTGCTTGATGTAACAGAAGAGTATGAGCTGTCTGTACTATGTTTAATTTTCGACACACTTAAAGATGCTGACGCATCTGCATCTGTATCATCATCTAATACATCATCTTGCGCTCCAGTTTTTGTCACTGAAGCGTCCTCGTTGACAGAGTCAGTGTCATCGGTAGCAACAACTGGGTCGTTTATGCCTGTAATAGTAATTGTTATATTTGCTGTATCTGATCCGCTATTTCCATCTGAAACTTCATAGACAAACACATCTGTAATAGTGTCAGCTGGGCTACCACCGTCTAGAGCGTCTGCTAAATCTTGATCAGCAGTGTAAGTATAAGATCCGTCAGCGCCGATGACTAATGTTCCATAAGATCCTGTGACGCTAGTTCCATTACTATTGGTAGTTCCTGAGGATACATTTGAGAAATTTCCATTATTCTTTTTTATTTTTGAAACAGTAAGAGTATCTCCCTCGGGATCAGTGTCATTTATAAGAACATCTCCTGTGACACCTGTTGTTCCATCCGTAACAGTGACTGTTGCGTCTTCATTAACTGCGTTAGTGTTATCGGTAGCCGAGGGGTTTTCATTATCTTGACCCAAAAGCGTAATTGTTAAAGTGCCCGTATCTGTTGCACTTCCATCACTTAAAGTATAAGTAAAGCTATCCGTTAGTGTTTCACTGGAGTCGAAACCAGATATACTATCATTTGCAACATATTTATAAGAGCCATCTGATCCGATTGTAAGTGTACCATACAATCCAGAAACTGATGTGCCAGCACTACTGCCAGTACCATTATATGTGCTGTTTGAAGTGATGCTACTGTTAGAACCTGCGGTTGTCTCTTTTATGAGTGTTATCGAAAGAGTGTCGCCATCAGGGTCACTGTCTTTATGTGAGCTTGAACTTGTGTCAATTAGATCACCAGAATGTTCCTCATCTGCATCAAAACTTCCAGAAACATTAGCATTAGCGCCGTTTGCAACTGTTAATGTCTCGCCCTCATCAATCACACCCACATCATTTTGAGCACTAGGGGAGTTGTTGATACCTGTAATAGTAATAACTAAATCTGCTGATGCAGTACCGCCTTGAGTGTCTGTAATAGTATATTCGAATGTATCAATGGCTGTTTGATTAAGAGCCAATCCAACGGCGTTATTCGCGTTATAAGTATAAGAACCATCAGCTCCTATTGTAAGAACACCATATGTACCAGTAACTGAGGTTCCATTGGAATTAGTGGTCCCTGAAGATACAGTTGAGTCTGAGCCACCAGCTTTTTTTATGTGGGTAACAGTAAATGAGTCATCATCATCAGGGTCGCTATCATCGTTCATAACATCATCTTGTGAAGCAGATTTTGAAACACTTTGAGCTGCAGTAACAGAGTCTGCATCATCAACTGCAACAGGGGCGTCATTCACGCCTGTAATTGAGATAGTTAAATTTGCGGTATCTGTAAGTCCACCATCTGTAATTGTGTAAACAAAAATATCTGTTGCTGGATCACCTGCATCCAGATCATCTGTTAAATCTTGATCAGCGACGTAAGTATAAGAACCGTCACCTCCAATAGTTAAAGTTCCGTATGTTCCAGTGACTGATGTTCCGCCACTACTAGATGTGCTTGATGAGGAAACATTTGAGTTAGTGCCGCCGTTATGATTAATTTTTGATACAGTAATTGTATCTCCATCTGGATCACTATCGTCGTTAAGCACGTCATTTTCAGATCCTGTTTTTGTAACAGTAGCGTCCTCATTAACGCTGTCTGTATCATCTACAGCAACGGGTGCTTGATTACTTGCTTTTGTAAATACTCTTACTATATCACCATGATCTGCACCATTATTAAATCCTATATAAAGTTTATTTGAGTCAGTATCGACACCAAACCAGTCATGTTTATGGCCTGAGGGTTTACTAGTATCTGAAACACTTGCGCTCCACTCCCATTTTAATTTCTCTGTGCTGAATGCATTTTGGCCTCCACTACCATGTTGGCTTATTGTGTGATAATTCCCTCCACTTTTATCAACTCCTGAATATGCAATGATATTATTCATGTTGAACCAAACACCTAGTATTTCATTTTCAAAAGTAACTGACCTCACAGTATTTCTTCCTGAGTTTTCTGTGGCATAAACATAATATGAATTCATAGGCGTTGATGAAGCATCAACAGTAGTAGTGCCTGATGTTATGTCAGGACCTCTAGTTCGGACACCGCTATTATTTTCTTCATATCCAGTGCCTAAATTTGTAGTCTTATAAAAAGCAAATGAGCCTGAGTTTATATTTTCTCTCTCTAAGGTAATGACATAGGGACTGTGTCCATCAGTGTGATTAGAAGCAGATGCTGCGTGTCCACCATCACTAGTACCCGCTCTTAAATTAGTTCCCGTATTTTCTACAAAACCATCTAATGATGAAATTCCATTTTGAAGAAGAGAGTGTTTGTAATCAACAACACTAATTCCGTTAGTTTCAACGATACCGTATTTTTTTTCTAAGTTCCAATCACCACCCTTACCTGTAATATCATCAGAGGCTGCGATATCTGCTTGAGTGATATTTCCAATTTGTTGAATAAGTAACTTTCCCTGATCACCTTGAGCCAGGTTACAACCATAAAATAATAAGTCACCGTCTTGAGTTAACGAGGTACCAATTGATTGAAGTGTAGTGCTAAAAGAATTAATCGTTTCCGAATTTAATATTGAATTTCCTAGTACTACCTGACCAGTACTTGCGTGTCCTATTATATGTACTGCATCGATGTCACTTTGATCTTGCAAAATACTCTGCATTTTTTCAAAGCCGTTTTCATTGGAGTCAATTAAATAGATAGATTTTGTGTCATCGATGGAGTTAATGATTGTTTGATAATCATCAACACCCTTGTCTATGAAGACAATTTCTTTTCTCGAGTCATTGTTGTGTGTAATAGCTTTTAAATTAGTTGAAAGATCGCTTTCACTAAGAGAGTTGTTTTGAATTTGGTCTTCGACAGCTTCAATGGCTTCACTAGCAGCATAAACAGCAGCACCATCAAACATGATTCTCGGTTCCAGCATTTGAATGCTAAAATGTGGATAAGTTTTCTGTTTATCAGCCACTTATTTACTCTCCTCTTATCTCTCCAGCACAGAAATATACAATAAATTCAATGGATTTTCATTTAATTTGTAAAAATATACAGAAATTTCTTAGTTGTTTTTTATCCACAACTATGAGATTTTATGCTGTTATTTTTGACGGGGAAAGAATGGCTAATTATAAGGTTTTTATTGTATTTATTAGTACAATTTTCATTTGGGGGTGTTCAAAGACACCCATGCCAATTGTAAAAGAAGAAGTCCAGCTTTCATCCCAAGAAGATTTAGAGTATCTCAAACAAACATCTGAAGCTGCTCCTTTAGAGATTGATCTTTACCAGGCTATTGCGATCGCAATCAAAAATAATCGTGATTTGCGATTGAATCTGATGGACTCCGCATTAAGTCAAGGCCAAATAGATGTGGTCAAGTTTGATATGTTGCCGAAACTATCAATCAACGCAGGTTATAAAGTTTTAGAAAAACACCCCGCTTCAACGAGTGTTAATATGGGTTCTGAAAAAGACAGCGATGGAAATGATATTACTGATACAGAAAATACAGCTGCAGAGGCTATTGGTGATAGCCCTACATACACTCTCTCACAACAAACACCCTCAAATTCATATGACATAGGTTTCACTTGGAATGCATTAGACTTTGGTTTGTCTTATGTCAGAGCAGGTCAACAAGCTAACAAATATTTAATTTCAAAAGAGTTAGAACGTAAGGCTATTCATAATTTAACAAAAGAAGTTATTTATGCTTATTGGAAGACACTTTCTGCTGACGAGCTACTAAGTCAAATAAATCCTTTAATGGAAAGAGTAAATGCTGCATTAGATGATTATGAATACATTGAAGAGCTTTTAATTAGTTCGCCTATGGATGCTTTATTATACCAAAAAGAATTACTAGATGTTTTACAAATTTTAAATACACAGCGTCGAGCATTAATGGACTCGCGTGCGCAACTATCAAAACTAATGGGTCTATTACCAAATCAAGAATATATTTTAATCAAAACAGAGCAGCCTTTAACGGAGTTAAATATGTCTCTAGAAGAGCAAGAAGAAGCAGCATTATTTTCAAGACCTGAATTACTAGAAGTTAGATACCAAGAAAAAGTTTCTGCACAAGAAGCAAAAGCATCAATGCTCTCATTATTTCCTTCCCTTCAGTTTAACGCTACATGGACTTATGACTCCAATAAATATTTATTAAATAAAGATAATGTAGAGTACGGTGCTGTTTTTGGCGCTAATTTATTGAATATTTTCCAAGCTGGTAATATTAATGATATTAATAAAATTAATGAAAAACTCATCGAAGAACAAAGATTGGCAGTTTCAATGGCTGTTTTATCTCAAGTCCACATTGCTAATATCAACTATGCACAAAGTTTAAGAGAATACAGTAACGCCAAACATTATCTGAATGTTGCCCAAAGAATTAACGATTTAATATCTAATGCTCAAAAAATTTCTCGTTTTGGAGAATTAGAAATGATTAGAGAAGAAGCAAGTCTTCTTGTTTCTCGTTTAAGAAACGACATAGCATATGCTGAATTACAATATAGTCTGGGCACATTGTATTCATCTGTAGGTATGAACTTTACTCCAGAAAATTTATCACAGATTGGTGATAGCGAACTTGCATTAGCCCTAAAAGAAAACTTAAATCGTTGGACAAAAAAATATAATTCATTTGTTGCAATTCCATTAAATGATCAAAACCCTGTGCTTGCTCAAACAACCAAAATCGTTGAAGATAATGTTAATTTATCAAATTATAATTTCGTTGATTTTATATTTAAGTTTGATGAAAAATCCTTTTATTTGGAGGGTAGTGGAAAAACTAGATACAATGTAAAGATGGCTAATGGAGACGCCTTACCATCATGGTTAGTCTTCCTTCCATCGCAATATACATTTGTCGGCAACCCACCATTTGCTACTGGCTCATTGAATTTAACAATAGAAGCAAGCAATGATATAACAAATATATCAGATACATTTACGTTATCTTGGGATATTAATAATCAAAATCCTAAAACGGTTCCTGAACTAAAAACAATTGAAGAAGAAACTGTTAATGAGGAGCAATTAAATGCACTCAACAAAGCTTTGGAAAAAAAGATAGAAGAAGTTATTACAACTAAAGAGGAAGTAAATGAAGAGATGTTAGATTCACTAATTGCTGCAATCAGTTTTAAAGAGGATAAAGATTTAGAGGACCTAGATATTATCTTCGACTCAAGTTTTAAAATTAAATCTAAGCCTAAACCAAATAAAAATGTATTGATTGCTGCACTTAACGATAGTCTTGGAGATCAGATTGAGACAATGACATCCTATAACCCAAATCAATCGGCATTTATTCAAGTTGGTGCTTTTAAAAAAGAAAAAGTCTCTCAAATTGTAGCTGACGACATATCAAAAAAAATTGGAACGCGTGTTGAAGTTAGACCTACGATGGTGTCTGACCCTGTAATGTATAGAATTTTAGTTGGCCCAGAACATAAAGATCAAATTATAAATGTTATAGCAGATATTATGGAGTTGGGCATATCAGATTATTTTTTGACACAAGGATAAATAAAAATTGAATGAGACTAAAGCAAGAGAGATTTTTGATTTACTTCTAAAAGATCATAATTTAGATAAATTTTTAGAATATTGTACTGATGATATAAAATTTATATTGCACCCAAAACATGTAGCAGCAGGTGTTTATGATAAAAAAAGCATCAACGATCTTTTTGAACACCTTGCTAAATCTTTTCCAAACTGGAAAGAAAACATTGATGAGGTTTATCATGATAAGGAAAAAAGAATTTTAATTATTATTTCAAGAGGTAATTCTTCAACAATTACAAATATTTGGGATATACAAATTGCTCACTATAATGAAAATGGAAAAATATTTAAAGTTGAAGATCGCATCGATACACTTCACCTAGCAGAAGGCAATGTGGGCCCTAGAATTTAAGTTTATTTTTTTTTAATCTCAAAGCATTAAGTTTTATAAAACCCTCTGCATCACGTTGATCGTAATTAGAACTTTCAAACGTTGCAAGATCTTCGTCATACAGACTATTAGGTGACTGCCTTCCAATTACAATCACATTGCCTTTATAGAGTGCAAGTTTTACTTGGCCATTTACTCTTTTCTGAGTGGCATCAATAGCTTTTTGCATCATCACTCTTTCTGGAGCAAACCAATATCCATTATAAACTAATCTTGCATACTTTGGCATGATCTCGTCTTTCGTAAAAACCTCTTCTCTATCAAGAGTTATGCTTTCCATTGCACGATGTGCTTTGAGAAGAATTGTACCACCCGGTGTTTCATAGACGCCGCGAGATTTAATTCCTACATATCTGTTTTCTACAATATCCACTCTTCCAATTCCATTAGATGCTCCTAATTTGTTCAACTTTTCTAATAAATTAAATGGAGACATTTTTTTTCCGTTGATAGCAATCGGGTCACCATTTTTAAATTGGATAGTAATAACTATCTCTTTATTTGGGGCCGACTGCGGGCTTTTAGAAATTCCAAATACATTTTCAGGAGGTCTTTTCCATGGATCTTCAAGAATTTTTCCCTCTGCAGATCGATGAAGAACATTTGCATCTACACTGTAAGGAGAGTCTTTTTTATTATGTTTCATGATAGGAATTTTATTTTTAGCTGCAAATTCCAAAAGTTTAGTTCTTGATGACAAATCCCACTCTCTCCAAGGTGCAATTACTTTTATTTTAGGCTCTAAAGCATAATAAGAAAATTCAAATCGTACTTGATCGTTTCCTTTACCTGTTGCTCCATGCGAAACAGCTTTTGCTTTTTCTTTTTTTGCAATTTCAATTTGTCTCTTTGCAATTAATGGTCTAGCAATTGATGTGCCTAAAAGATACTCACCCTCATATATTGTATTACAACGAAACATAGGAAAAACATAATCACGAACAAATTCCTCTTTTAAATTTTCAACGTATATTTTCTTTGCACCAAGTTTTTTTGCTTTGATTTTCGCTTCAGTTAATTCTGCACCTTGACCTAGATCTGCTGCGTAGGCAATGACATCTGCGTTATGTTCAGTTTGCAGCCATTTCAATATGACACTTGTGTCCAATCCACCTGAGTAGGCTAAAACAATTTTATTTTTCATATTTTCTTAACAGTCTTGTTGAAGAGAATTATACGCGTTAGTAAAACCAATTAACGTGTATGTATCTGTTGTCTCTGTGCCTCTTTTAGAATATCCAACAACTGTCATTTTTTTGCCAGCTTTTAAAGCTTTGATGATGACTGTGTCATCTGCCATTGACCAAGCAGAGTCGTCTTCACCAAAAAATTGATAATTTTTAGAATCAATAGTAACCTTAACATATTTTTGTGAGTCATATGGGTAACCAGCATCTATTCTTACATATTCAGCTGCACCTTCCTTAAAGACATAAAAAATTACTGCTCCTCTATTGGTATAGTCACCTTTTTCTGATGTAGGTACTTGAAAAATCGAACACGTTTTATTGTTTATTTTTTTAAAGGACCACTTGCCGTGCTCAAAGTCAATGGAGTGATTGGCAAACAAATTAGTCATTAAAAAACATAAGCATAAAGTTAAGTATGATAATTTTTGTTTAAACATGCTGATTTGATGACACAGAATATACCAATTAAGATTGATTTTTAAAATAATAAATGGAAAAATGTAATAGTAGAGATTGATGGTAAAAGTTAAAAATCCCTTTGTGGAAGCGCTTCAGAATATTGCTGAAAGGCAGGATATTGGGAGTTTTAAAAAAGTTTTTGATTATTTTGGTCCAAGACTTAAATCTTTTTTAATGAAGTCAGGTGCAGATGATGCAATCGCTGAAGAAATAATTCAAGAAACCATGACGATTATCTGGACCAAAGCTGATTATTATGACCCGTCAGTAGCTTCACCCAGCACCTGGATTTATACTATCGCTCGGAACAAAAAAATTGATATTTTAAGAAAAACTAGAAAAGCAGTCTTAGAGGACATTGAGACAGCCATTTTGCCTCCGGTTGAGTCTAAAGCAGATGAAAATATCGAACATGATCAAAAATTTGAAATGGTGGCACAATATTTAGATGACCTTCCAAAAGATCAACTAGATCTGCTAAAAATGAATTTCTTTGAGGAAAAATCACATGGTGAAATCGCTGAGATCACTAAAATCCCACTAGGCACTGTAAAATCAAGAATTCGTCTAGCATTAGAGAAGATCCGCGGCAAATTGGAACAAGACGGCAGTATGGTTAATCTAAATAATGACAACAATAGTATGGTTAATTAATTAAATATGACATTCGAAATCCTTAGTACACCTGTAAACTCAGCAGCAAGTCTTATCTTCCAGCAGTGCTTGGCTGAAGTCGATCCTGAGAATAGGTCTCTAAACTCCGCGATAAATGAGGTAGGTGGTTATTTTTTAGATAAGTCTCAGACCTCAACACTATCTAATGAACTATGGAATAAAGTTTTAGACCAAACAAAAAATGAAACATCATCACCTCAAATTCATGAGGAGCATGATCCTTTGCTAAGTCAATTACCAATTACTTTAAGATCCCATTTAAAAAATAAAAATATTAAGTGGAAATCTTTTAAGGATGTTAAAGTTGCTTCTATACTCCCCAAGGACAACAATGAAAAACTAGAACTTATCCACGTAATGCCTGGTGCAAAAATTCCTCAGCATACACATGAAGGCAATGAAAGTTTTTTAGTTTTGCATGGCTCCTATAGTGATGAGTATGGCAATTATAATCAAGGCTCTGTACAAGTAAGAAGTGATGATCATAATCATACACCTGTTGGCGATGCAAAAACTGGTTGTATCGGACTCGCTTACACTCACGGTAAAATTAAATTTTCTGGTAAATTTGGTAAACTACTAAATTTAATCGCTAACTAATTTTAATTATAAAATATATAGAATATGTGCTGGAGCAATACCGGCTGTTAGTATTAACCTTAAAATAAAATAATCAGTTTTAATTATTTTTTCTTTGAAATAAAAAAAGAAATCAAAGCATAAAACTATGAAATAACCTGCTATAAAAAGTCCAATAGTTTCATCAAATTTCAAGTCAAATGCTAAAACTAAAAATGCATAAACAGCTGGGCAAACACTAAACAAAATAGCTATATTATTTTTTGATTGAAGATAAACACCCCAATACACTGCACCTAAAAATGACATTATGACTGCAGAGTAATAAACGAACATGTCTTTATCAAAATCAAGAAATATTAAATCGATGTTGTAAAAACAAAGATAAAAAGGAATTAAACCAGGAACACCTATAAGGTAAATCATTCTTGATAAAGTTTATCGATTTGCTCTGCTAAATCTAGGTCTCTTTGGGTAACTTTTTGAACATCGTGAGAAATAAGAGAAATGGTAACAGTTCCGTAATCTAAAATAATTTGAGGATGATGATTTTTTTTCTCAGATAACATCGCCACTTGGCTAGTAAAAGCAAAGCTTTTTCTATAATTTTTGAATTCAAAAGTTTTTGTCAATCTACCTTTATTGTCTTTTGGCCAATCAGTCATGGCTTAAGGTGCAGGTGATGGGTTTTTTTCATGCACATCATTAATTTCATCAATAATTTCTTTTGATAATTGTATATCTACTGAATTTATATTTTCTTTCAACTGATCCATTTTTGTTGCACCAATAATATTACTTGTGACAAAGTCTTGTTGGTTAACAAATGCAAGTGATAATTCAGTAGGGGTAAGTCCGTTATCCTCTGCAATTTTACAATATTGCTCTGTAGCAACAATTGATCTCTCATTAGTGTACCTAGTCCAATCCTCCCAAATTGTTAAACGTGCACCATCAGGTTTTTTTGAATTTCTATATTTTCCAGTTAACACACCACAAGCTAAAGGGGAGTAAGCTAACAAACCTACCTGATCTCTAATAGATATTTCAGACATACCAACTTCATAAGTTCTGTTTAATAAACTATATGGATTTTGGACAGACATAACTCTTGGTAGGTTTTTATATTTAGATAAGTTGATGTAATTGGATAAGCCATAAGGAGTTTCATTAGATAAACCTAGATATCTAATCTTACCTTGATCGATAAATTTTTTTGCTGTTTGTAAAATTTCTTCAAATGGAGTCCATTCTTTTTCTTCTTTATAATTTTTATAACCGAGCCTTCCAAAAAAATTTGTTTTTCTCTCTGGCCAATGTAGTTGATAAAGATCAATGTAATCTGTTTGTAATCTTTGTAGGCTTCCCTCTAATGCTTCAGTGAAATGTTTCTCATTGAATTGAAGACCACCTCCCCTTATCCATCTTACATCAGGGCCGGCGACCTTTGACGCTAATATTATTTTCTCTCTGTTATTTTTCTGTTTAAACCAATTACCAATTATTTTTTCAGTGGCGCCATATGTTTTTTCATTGGTTTTAACTGAATATAATTCTGCTGTATCAAAGAAATTGACACCTTGTTCGACAGAATAATCCATCTGCTCAAATGCCTGATTTTCGGTGTTTTGCTCTCCCCAGGTCATTGTACCAAGGCAAATGAGGCTAACTTGTAGGTCAGTATTTCCTAAGGGTTTGAATTTCATAAAAGATTCATACGGTTTTACTTGAAAAATATCAAGATAATAGCCATATTAAAAATAATTAAGGAGAAATAATGGTCGAATTAAAACAAAATACATATTCGCAGTCACAATCTACAGTTATAGATCAGGGCCTAAGAGATTATATGATGAAAGTCTATAATTACATGACCTCAGGTTTAGCAATAAGTGGTTTAGTGGCATGGGGATTTTCTCAGTCTCCTACTTTAATGGGGGCTATATATGGCACAGCACTTCAATGGGTTGTAATGCTCGCTCCACTTGGATTTATTTTCTTTTTAGGTGCAAGATTACAGAAAATGTCTACCTCTGCTGCTCAAATGACATTTTGGGCTTTCGCTGCTGTGATGGGAATTTCACTGTCTTATATATTTATAGTTTTCACTGGCGTAAGCATTGTTAGAGTATTTTTAATTACAAGCTGTACGTTCGCTGCGATGAGCATCTATGGATATGCAACTAAAAGAGATTTAACTAAGTTTGGTTCATTTCTTATAATGGGGCTAATTGGAATTATTATTGCTAGTATTGTAAATATATTTTTACAAAGTTCAGCGATGCAATTTGTAATTTCTTGTGTGGGTGTTTTAGTATTTGTGGGTTTAACTGCTTACGATACTCAAAGAATTAAATCAACTTATTATCAAGTTGCTGGAACTGCTTTTGCAGGGAAAGCTGCAATCATGGGTGCACTGACATTATACTTAGACTTTATAAACCTATTCATAATGTTGATGCAATTATTTGGTCAAAGAAGATAAATAAATTTCAAATTTAATTATTCAGGGGTCATTATTGGCCCCTTTTTTTTACTAAATTAACGTATAAATTTATTAATTAGTCATTAATATCCTCGCGTGATTGGATACATCTTAGCAATTGGTGCCGCAGCTACGTGGTCTATGGTTGCTTTATCAGCAACTAGAATTGTCAGATATTTTGGAAGTTATAATTATAATCTTTTAAGATTAATAGGAATAATAGTCCTCTTCTTACCGTACATTGTAATAAATTGGGATCCAATTTATTTCAATAAATCAATATTCATAGCAATATTTTTATCTTCGGTAATTGGAATTATCATAGGAGACACATTTTTATTTGTTTGCCTCAAAAGGCTTGGACCTAGAAGGCAAGCTTTATTATTTTCTTTGCAAATACCCTTTACTATCATTTTAGCAGAAATATTTTTACAAACACTTCCATCTACAGTCGAGCTCTTTGGGTGCTTTTTAATTTTTTTCGGAATCATAGTTGCAATACAATTTAATCGAACAATTCCTGATGATGACTTAGAAAACATTCAAGGAAACAAATATATTGGACTGATTGCTGGTGTTGGTCTAGCGCTGTGTCAGGCTATTGGAATCATTCTTATGAAACCTGCGCTTGAGGTAACAGACCCAATCATTGTGTCTTATGTAAGAGTTTTAATAGCAGCGATATTGATGTTTTTAAGCTTAGGATTTCTGAAAAATAATAATCTTTTAGAAAGAATGAAAGATGTTAAAAAAACTTTTTATAGTATTTTTCTAGGCTTTATGGGAATGGGCGTTGGAATGACTATGTTAATAATTGCTCTTAAAAATGGAGATCCTGGAATTATTTCAACTTTATCAAGCACAATGCCAATTATGATAATACCGATATTATGGATTGTTACTAAAAATTATGCAGGGCATCTAGCAGTAATAGGCGCTACTCTAACTTGTTTTGGAGCAGGGGTAATTTTTTTAAATTAATCCGAGCCTTTCTCAACGTTGACTATTTTTAGATCCTTTGTTTTTTTAATTTGTGTTTGTAATATTTTGTTTAGAGGATCCTTACCTAAGTATTTTTTAAATTTTTTCTGACTTTGTGTAGCTTTATCTGTATTACCTTCAGTTATTGCAACTAATGTCTCTCTTAAATGTTCAAGACCTTTTTGCTCATTTGAGGATTTGTAGCGCATATATGCAGCTCGTGGATAAATAAAAAGCTTTGTAAATGCATAAGAAAACAAAATTAAAAGAATAAGAAATGTTATTAAGACAAAAAGGAATTGGACAATGGGAATGCTCAGTTGCCAAATTCCTAAAACGAGTGAAAGATTGCCAGCATTGTTAAACAGATAAAAAAGAACACCGTAACCACTTATAAAAATTATTAAAATTACTAGAAGCCTTATCATTAAATCATATTCTCTAGAAAAATTTGATTATCGTTGTAGATTTGGGCTAGTTCATACGAAGATTTAAAAAATATTTTTTGGTTAGGATTTAATTTCTCATATTCAATTATCGCCTTTGTATATTGTCGATTATACATTGCATTAATAAACGATGGTAAGGGTTCTAATGAATTTTTTGTTATCTGAATTTCAAATATATTTTCAATAATCCTTTTAAACCATTGAAGATTATTTTGTTTCATAAACTCATTTTGTACATATGTATTTTCATTAATTTGTAATTGCTGTAATGAATATGTATAGTCTGGAATAGTGAGTAATTCTTTAAATTTTTCTTCATTAAAAAATAAATATTGATTTTGAAGTTTTTGAATATTTTTATTTCGAATTTGTTGTTGATCAATATTAACTATAATCTGATTTATGGACAAAATTAATTCATATGCTTCATCATTGGATAGCGTAATTTGTTGTGGCTCTGGCTCAACAAAAGTAGTTTGGGGTATTTCTTGAACATTTTTTGCTAACTCTATTATAAGAGACTCAAGACGATCTACTTTATCTTCGAGTTCTTTGTTGTTTAAGTCATTAACAAAAGTTGTCTCTTTTTGAACATTTGGTGATTGAGTTTCTTGATTTAATTTACTAATTTTAGCCTCATCAAATATTAAAAGATTATTTCGATACAAGTAGCCTCCTGCTACAGTTATAAGGATTAAAAATATAACTATTAAGAAAAGATTTCGTTTTAGAAAACTTTTTTTACTGTCATTTTTTTGATTTTCAGACATTCAATAAGAATCTATATTTTTTTATAATAATGAAAGTTTTAGCAATAGAAAGTTCTTGTGATGATACATCTATAGCAATTGTAAATGATGATAAAACTATTGAGTTTCTTGAAACAATTAATCATAGGAAATTTCATAAAGATCTTGGGGGTGTCATACCCGAAATGGCTGCTCGACAGCATTTAGAAATTCTAGATATATTAGGTAAATCGATTAAAAAAGTTAATTTTTCCAAAATTTCAGCGATAGCTGCAACATTTGGACCTGGGCTTATTGGTGGATTAATTGTGGGATCATCTTTTGCAAAAGGTTTGTCAATATCTAAAAACATTAAACTTGTTCCCATTAATCATTTGCAAGCACATTTATTATCGCCTCGACTTGTATCTGAAATTAAGTTTCCATATTTATGTCTACTCGTCTCTGGAGGAAATACTGCATTAGTATTGGTTAAAAATTCAAAAAGTTTTATCACTCTTGGATCAACAATTGATGACTCAGCGGGTGAGTGTTTTGATAAAGTGGCTAAAGGGTTGGGGTTGGGGTACCCTGGTGGACCAGAAATAGAACACCAAGCATTAGGTGGCAATATTGAGAAGTTTAAACTCCCGATGCCTTTAACAAAGAAAAATAATTGTGATTTTTCTTTTTCAGGTTTAAAGACAGCAGCACTAAATACCATCAGAAATAATAAAAAAACAAAATTATTTCTGAGAGATTTTTCGGCTTCATTTCAACATACTGTATCTAAAGTGTTAGAAATCAAAATATTAAATAGCATCAAACTCTTACAAAAAGAAAATATTAAAATTAATGACTTTTCTATTTGTGGTGGAGTAGCGGCAAATAAATATTTAAATACTAAACTTAAAAAACTTATTTCAACAAAGAAACTTAATTTTCATCAAGTACCT
Organism: uncultured Alphaproteobacteria bacterium; assembly: GCA_902584795.1. GTDB lineage: Bacteria > Pseudomonadota > Alphaproteobacteria > HIMB59 > HIMB59 > HIMB59. Next base: position 77,419 of record CACIBB010000004.1, on the reverse strand, counting down.
CTATCTTTATGTACCGACAACGCTGCAATGATTGGTTGGAACGCTATCGAATATATAAAAACTAGAAAAACCAAGTTAAATAATTACAATGTTAGACCATCACCCAATATATTAATACATGAACACTTCTAAAAATTATTGGCTTCTAAAATCAGAACCTAGTTCTTGGTCATGGGATCAACAAAAAAAGAAAAAAACTGAACATTGGGATGGTGTTAGAAATTATCAGGCAGCAAACAATATGAAAAGCATGAGGAAAGGAGATGAGTGTCTGTTTTATCACTCAGTAACAGAAAAAGCCATTAAGGGAATAGTTAGAGTTACGAAGGAATATTACCCAGATCACACAGATAAAAAAGGAATATTTGGAATGGTTGATGTAACCTATGTAAAAGATCTAAATGAAGTTTACTTATCAGAAATAAAAGCAGACCCATTTTTCCAAGATTTTCCGCTTGTAAAACAAGCCAGATTGAGTGTGATGCCTGTAACATTGAAGCAATGGAAGAAATTAATTAAAATGAGTGAAAAAAATGAGAGAAATTAAATTATCTAATCCACTGTTATCAAAAGAACAATATGAAGAGATGTATGCAGAGTCTTTTAGTAATAAAGAGCAATTCTGGTCCAAAGTGGCAAAATCTCAACTAACGTGGTTTAAAGATTTCACTAAAGTTAAAAACACTAACTACGACGGTGACATATCTATAAAATGGTTTGAGGATGGTGAATTAAACGTTTGTTATAACTGTGTTGATAGACATGCGGAAGCACAACCAAATGAAATTGCAGTTATTTGGGAAGGAGATGATACTAGTAAAAATAGAACGTACACTTATAAAGAACTGAAATCAGAAGTAAGCAAATTTGCAAATGTTTTAAAAAAACTTGGCGTGCAAAAAGGTGATGTTGTAACAATTTATTTAACTATGATTCCTGAAGTTGCATTTGCTATGTTGGCTTGCGCAAGAATAGGTGCAATACATTCAGTAATATTTGGAGGCTTCGCCCCCGAGTCAATTGCAGGACGGATTAAAGATTGCAAATCTCAATTTGTAATTACTGCTGATGAAGGTGTTCGAGGTGGAAAAATAATTCCACTTAAAAAATATATTAACGCAGCTTTAGAGAATTGTGATAGCTCTATAAAAACTCTTGCTATCCGGTATACAAATACTCAAGACAAATTACATAAAGATAATAATTTTTATTATGATGAGTTAATTAAAGAAGTTGATGATCAATGTGAATGCGTATCAATGAGTGCAGAAGATCCTCTTTTCATCTTATATACATCTGGTTCTACTGGTAAGCCAAAAGGCGTTCTTCATACTACAGGGGGATATTTGGTCTATGCCTCTTTTACACATAAGTACTCTTTTGACTATCACCCTGGGGATATCTACTGGTGTACAGCAGATGCAGGTTGGATCACAGGACACTCTTATTCAGTATATGGACCATTAGCAAACGGGGGCAAAACATTATTATTTGAAGGCGTACCTAACTATCCTGATTTTTCACGTTTTTGGGAAGTTTGTGAAAAATATAAAGTCAATATTTTTTACACTGCACCAACTGTATTAAGATCTTTAATGAAAGAGGGGAATTCTTTTATTGAAAAGTGCGATTTAAGTTCTTTGAGAATCTTAGGAACAGTTGGTGAACCAATTAATCCTGAGGCTTGGAATTGGTATTCATCGATAGTTGGTAAAGACAAATGTCCTGTTATTGATACTTGGTGGCAGACAGAAACTGGTGGACATTTAATTTCACCAATACCTGGTATTTCAAAGCTTAAGCCAGGAAGTGCAACCCAGCCATATTTTGGAATTGAAGCCGCAATAGTTGATGATAATGGAAATATTTTGGAAGGCGAATGTGAGGGCAAACTATGTATATTAGATAGTTGGCCCGGTCAAATGAGAACAGTTTATGGAGATCACCAACGTTTTATTGACACCTATTTTAGTCAATTTAAAGGAAAATATTTTACTGGAGATGGGTGTCGAAGAGACAAAGATGGTTTCTATTGGATTACTGGGAGAGTAGATGATTGTATTAATGTATCTGGACATTTGCTTGGAACTGCTGAAATCGAAAGTGCATTTGTTGAGCATGAATTAGTCTCTGAAGCCGCAGTAGTAGGCTATCCACACGATATAAAAGGCCAAGGAATATATGCATATGTAACAACAAATACTGGGGTTAAAGTAAGTGAAAGTTTAAAAAAAGAACTTATTCTATGGATAAGAAAGAAGATTGGTCCAATAGCAACACCAGATAAATTGCAGTTTTCACCGGGCCTACCCAAGACAAGATCTGGTAAAATAATGAGAAGGATTTTAAGAAAGATAGCATCTAAAGAGGAAGATCAATTAGGTGATACATCAACATTAGCAGATCCGAGTGTTGTGAAATCTTTAATAGACGGGTCTAAAAATATCTAAATTATCAGACATTACAAATTTATTTAATTCAATTAATAAGATTGAACAAGGCAATAGTATAGATCACGTTGTAGACACCTTTCCAGTGATAAAAAGAAATTTTTTATTTTTAATAATTCAGGAGTATTACAGAAATTATGAAAATCATAATGAAATACTAATAAAGTTTATTGACAGTAGAACACCAAAGAGCATCAGAACTATTTTAAAAATTAGTCTGACACTATTTTTTTTTTCTAATAAACCACATCATGCCATAGTTAATGACTCTGTTGAAGCAAGTAAAAAATTAAAAAAGGAAAAGTTAGTAAATGGTGTTTTAAGAAATATCATAAGAGATAAAAGAGAAATAAAATATGGCAAACATATTTATCCAAGTTTTAAAAAAATACTTGATAAAATATTTTCTAGTAATTCTATTGGCAATTATATTTATGAAACATTATTTGTGAAACCTAAGAATTATCAAATTAGTTTATTTGATAGGAATGATGCCCTCTATTGTAAACGAGTATATAATTTAGAAAAAAAAATATTTAAGAAATGCTTTGTACAAGATATTGGTAATTTTGAAGTAATTAAATCTGTGCACAAGTTTTTCATTGATAAAAATATAATTGATGTTTGTGCTGCACCTGGAGGAAAAAGTATATTGTTGACCTCATTAGGATTTAATGTTTTTGCAATAGATAAATCTCAAAAACAAATAAGTAAACTAAAAGAAAATCTTAAAAGGTTAAATATAAGGCTAAATATTAAAAAAATTGATTTTCTTACACATAATTTTTCCAAAAAATATAATTCAATTTTACTAGATGCTCCTTGCAGCGCTTTAGGAACATTCAGAAGAAATCCAGATGTAACAGTCAAAATTGATCATTCGATAATTAAAAAACATCAAAAAACTCAATTAAAAATGCTTGAAAAATCTATAGAATTACTCAACAAACATGGTTTTTTAGCATATGTCGTGTGTTCTTTTCATCCGTTTGAGACAATCGATGTCATTGATAAAGTTATTCAAAAACATAAAAATATTAAAATACACAATATAGAGTCAGATAAGATGATAAAAAGACAAAATGGATATTTCATTAATCCTCTAAAATTTAGAGATATAGGTGGATCAGATATTTTTTTTGTTTCAGTTTTAGAGAAAATATAATGAATATAAAGATATCTCCATCAATTTTAGGTGGACCATTTTCAAACATTGAAGAGATTATTTTAAACCTCGATAAATCTAAAGCAGAATATATTCATTTTGATGTTATGGATGGGGACTTTGTTCCTAACTTAACTTTTGGGCCAAAATTTATTTCCGATGTGAGAAAATATTCAAATAAAATTTTTGATGTTCATTTGATGATAAATAGAGTCGAAAAATTTTTAGATGAATATATTGAGGCAGGATCGGATATAATTTCTTTTCATTTAGAAATAGATGAAGACATAGAAAAAATTATTACAAGAATTAAAAAAAAAGGTTTGAAATGTGGATTAGCAATTAAACCAAATACTTCTTGGATTGAAATCCAACCATATTTAAACCTTATAGATCAAGTGATAGTTATGACTGTAGAACCTGGATTTGGTGGACAAGCATTCATGGAAGATCAGATTATTAAAATTAAAAAAATTTCTAATCACTTAAAATCTAATAATTTAAATGTCGAAATAGAAATCGATGGGGGAGTCAATTTTGAGACTGGTCAAAAATGTGTTGAAGCTGGAGCTCATGTTTTAGTAGCTGGATCATTTTTGTTCAATCAAGGAGACTTAATAAACGCAACAAACTCATTGTTAGAAAGGTTTAATTAATGCAAAGAAATGCAATTATATCAGTCTTTGATAAAAAAAATTTAGATTTAATTGCAAACTTTCTCATTAATAGAAAATTTACAATTTACTCAACTGGTGGAACTTCAAAGTATTTGAACTCAATAAATATTCCTTACATTGAGATCTCTAAATACACAAAACAAAAAGAAATTTTGGATGGTAGAGTAAAAACACTCCATCCTAAAATTTTTGGAGGTTTATTGGGAACGAACAGTAATAGTCATCAAAAAGAATTAAAAAAACAAGGCATTGTTAATTTTGATGTACTTGTTATCAATTTATATCCATTTGAAGAAACTGTTCATAAAACAAAAAGTAAGTCAAAAATAATAGAAATGATTGATATTGGTGGCCATAGTTTAATTAGGGCCTCAATAAAAAACTATTTGAAAACCATACCGATTACTAATCCCAATGATTACAAATCATTCATAAAAGATTTCCCTTTAAAAAAAAATCAAAAAGAAAAATATGCAAAAAAAGCAATTAAACAAATAGCTGATTATGATAAAGCAATACACAATTGGTTTAGTGGTAATATAACAAAAAAGTATGATTTAAGGTACGGGGAAAACCCTCACCAAAAAGCGGTTGCATTTATAAACGATGATAAGTTTTCTCAATTAAGTGGCGATAAAAAGCTCAGCTACAATAATTTATTAGATTTGGATGCAGGGATAAACATAACTTATGGTGTGAATACAAAAAATCATATTTGTTCTATTATTAAACATAATACGCCCTGTGGGGCTTCCATTGGGAGAACACAAACTGAATGCTATTACAAGGCATTAGAAGGTGACCCTGTTAGCGCATTTGGTGGCATAGTTTGTTTCAATAAATCAATAACTAAGAAAATAGCAAGACTCTTAGTAAAGAGTTTTTATGAAGTAATTGCTGCACCTAGTTTTGAGAAAGGCACAATCGAAATTTTCCAAACAAAAAAAAATTTAAGGATTATAAAAATAAAAAAAATAAATCAAAAAATTGAAAAAAGAAACTTTTTTGGAGGAACTTTAATCCAAGATGCTAATAGAAAACAAACATCCATTGAAAATGTAAATGGAAAAAATAATTTAAATAAAGAAAGGATAGATTTTTTTGTTAATATTCTTAAGTACGTTAAATCAAATGCAATCGCTCTGTTTGATGAAAACAGTCTAATTTCACAATCAGGTGGGCAAACATCAAGAATCGATGCACTTCAAAATTGTTTGTATAAATTTAAAATAAAACATAAACAAAGAAAATTTAAGAAAGTTTATTTATTTTCAGATGCCTTTTTCCCTTTTAATGACGCCTTATTATTAATCAAAAAACAAAAAATTAAAATTGAAACCTATGCCCCTATGGGGTCAAAAAATGATAAAGAAATTCTAAAATATGTAAAAAAATATAATTTAACTTTTTTTAAATTAAGTGATCGTCACTTTAAACATTGATTGATATCTATAAAAGTAAGCCTCCGATTGATAAGTTCACACCTTTAAAAAGATACCAGAATGTTGGTTTTCAAAGAAAATCTGATTTAAGCCTTATAGAATCCTTTTTCAAGAGGTTTCCTGAAGAGAGAAGGGGTAGAAAAAAGTTTGAGGAAAAAGAAATTCTTAACCAAAAAGCTTTAATTTACGAAGAAATTTTCCAAAAAGCTCATAAAATTAAAGCTGATTGTATAGGCTATATTAAAGAAAATGTCTCAAATGATATAATTGAGATTAGAGTATCTTTTTTTAAAAAAAATGGATGATAATAGAATTTTATTTGTTGATTTAGATGGAACGTTAATAAAAGAAGACCTTACTAATTTAGCGTTTATTGAGTATCTCAAAACTAAGCCTTTTAGACTGTTACTTATATTACTAATTTTTTTATTTAGAGGGAAATCTTATCTTAAAGAAAAAATATCAAAGAGTTATACAGTTCCAATCGATAAATTGAGTTTTAATAAAGCAAGTATAAATTATATCAAAGAGATCAAAAATAGACATCGTGTTGTGTACATGATTTCTGGTAGTCATCAATTATTAGTAAATCAAATTGATGATCATCTTAAAATATTTTTTGAGTCATTTGGTACAAGACTAAATTTTAATATGATTGGAAAAAATAAAATTAAATTTATTAAAGAAGAACTTAAAATTTCAGAGTTTGACTATTTAGGTAATAGTAATCAAGATTTACCGATATGGATGTATACAAAAAAAATTATTTATACAAATGCATCAGATAAATTAAAGAAAATTATAAATACATCCAATTTAGATAAAATTGAAGTTAAAGAAAATTTTTCAACTTTGGAGAAAAAATGACAATTTTTTTATTTGCAAAAATAACAATTGTTTGTCTTCTTGGAGCCATGTCTCCAGGCCCAAGTATGGTTGTTGTGATAAATAATGCTATTTATAAAAACAAAATAAATGGAATTTTAACTGCCATTGGTCATGGATTTGGAATTGGAATTTATGCATTTTTTGCTGTTTTAGGTATTGGTTTAATCATCAAAACAAACTTATTTTTGTTTAATACCATCAAAATATTATCAATCTTTTTTTTATTCTATCTAGGGTTTCAGGCAATATTTAATAGTTCAAAAATGAATTTTGAAAAAAATATAATAAAATTTGGCGTCAAATCATTTTTTGAGGGGTTTGCTATATCTATCTTGAACCCAAAAATTCTAATATGGTTTTTAGCAATATACTCTCAATTTATGTCAGCAAGTAACGATTATATTCTTAATGTTTCTCTTATTTTAATTGCAAGTTCAGTTGATGCATTGTGGTATATTTTACTAGTTAAATTTGTTACTGCAAAAGGTGTACTTGAAAAATTAAAAAGTAAACTACAACTAATTCAAAAATTAATTGGTTATGTATTTATCACTATTTCAATATTTTTAATAATAGGATTAATAAGATAAAATTAAAAATTAAATCAAACAAATTTAAATGAAACTTGATCAAATATTAAATGAAGGAATAAGTGAATTTAAAAAAGCAAACTTCAAAGAAGCAGAGATAATTTTTAGAAATTGTGTTAAGCTCTATCCCGATCACATATTAACTTATACTTATCTGATTCCATGCTTAATAAATGAAAATAAATTAGATGATGCACTTAGTTATGCAAAAAAATTTTATAATTTAGATCAAAAAATTGAAACAGGCTTGACCTATATTGGGATAATTCTTTTTAAAAAATCATTATATGAGGAATCATTAAAATACTTTCAAGACTCTTTAAAAATTAATGAAAATAATTACCACACTTTACTCAATGTTGGAGTTTTATTACATAAACTTAATAGAAATGATGAAGCGAAAATATATATAAAAAAGTCAATTGAAATTAATGATCAAAATTTTATGTCATATCATAATTTAGCTACTATTTATGAAGATGAGGCTGAATTTGAAAATGCTAAAAACAATTTTAATAAAGCAATATCAATAAATCCAAATGATTATGAATCTATACATGGTATATCTTTGATACAATTATCTGAATTAGATTATAAAAACGGTTGGAAAAATTACGAGTCTCGATTCTTTATATCCTCAGAGAAAAATAAGTCAAAACATGGAAATATACCGAGGCTAAAGTCATTAGAAAATATAGACAAAAAAAAAATTTTAGTTTGGCATGAACAAGGATTAGGGGACACGATTCAGTTTTCTCGATACGTTGATGAGCTAATTTCTTTAGGACCAATAATTACATTTGAAGTTCAGTCTGAATTAAAAACTTTTATGGGTCGACAATTTAATTGCATCATAAGTGAGAATGCAGGTAGTGAAATATATGATTTTCAAATCCCTTTATTATCCTTACCTTATTTATTCTACAAATCAGATAAATGCATTCCTAAAATCACTAATTTCTTTAAGCCTAGTATTAAAAAAATTGATGAATGGAATAGCAATTTATCTCTATCTAAAGAAAAAATTAATATTGGAATATCAATCTCTGGGAACCCTAAACATGCTAAAGATAATCGAAGAAGAATAAGAATTAAAAATTTTTTAGAGTTTAAAAAATTTTCTAGACTTTTTGTTATTCAAAAAGAGCTTTATAAAGAAGATGAGATGGTTTTAAAAAATGATGAAGATATTATTTTTCTTGGTAAACACGATAAGTGGAAAGACTTTGAGGACACTAGTGCTATTGTGAAAAATATGGATTTTATAATTTCTATTGATACTTCACTTATTCATTTAGCTGGTTCTATGAATAAAACATCTTTGCTTCTCCTATCAAAACCAGCCGATTGGCGGTGGGCTGAGGATAATAATACAACTCCAGATTGGTATAATAGCATTAAAATTTTAAGGCAAAAAAAGGTTGGCTCGTGGGAGTCTGTTATGAAAGAGGCCTTAGAAGAAGTAAAAAAATATTAGAATTTCATTTATGCAAAATAATACAAAAGAAATATATAATTTAATTCGATTAAATAAATTTGATGAAGCAGAAAAATTAGTTAAATCTCTCATAAAAAATAGAGGTGGTAATAGCGAGTATAATTTTATTTATGGTTTAATACTTATTCAAAAAAAGGATATTTTAAATGCATATAAAAATTTTAAAATCTCAGCAGACGAGAAAAATAGCAGTTATGACTCAAATTTTAATTGCGGGAATTGTCTTCAATTATTAATGAGATACGATGAAGCAATTAAATATTACTTACGTAGTAACTCAGTAGATCCCAATAGGCACGAACCTTATTTGCAAATTGGAATATGTTTCAAAAGAGATAAAGAATATGAAAAATCAATAACATATCTAAATAAAGCTAATTCTATAGATAAAAATGTAGAAAATTATTTAGTTTTAGGAAATGTCTTACGGGAAATTGGAAAATTCACTGAAGCGAAAAATCAATTTGAGACGTGTCTTGAGTTAGAAAATGACAATAAATTAGCACAATTATCATTGATAAATATCGAAATAGATGAGGGACGACTAGAAAACGCCCAAAAAAGACTCATGGTATTTTTGAGAGACCCCAATATTGATCAAAAGCATGGAAATTTAGCCAAACTTCAGCTCGGAAATATTTGCCAATCTAAGGGTGATTATATAAATGCAATAAAAATAAATAAAGAGATTTTAAACGATAACCCCAATGACTTTGATGCAGCATATAATCTTTCTATTTGTTACTTATTTACAAAAAACTTTTCAGAGGCGTGGGTGCTTCATGAAAAAAGATTTTTTAGCAACAATCCTAACTTCACTTTGTTAAAACAAAACTTAAATAATCTAAAAAAACCACAGTGGGACTCAACAAGAGCTAAAAAAAATATCTTAATTTGGGGTGAACAGGGTATTGGTGATCAAATACTTTATTCTCAATACATTGAATTAATAAAAAATGAATTTGAAAATATTACTCTAGCTTTGAATGAGAAATTAATTTCTTTTTTTAAAAATATTTACCCTGATTTAAATTACATTGATTATAAAAAAATAAATGAATTTAATGATTATGATTTTCATTTACCAATGGGATCACTTGGGTTATTTTTTCAAAAGTATATTAAAAAAGATAGTTTTAAAAAAATCAGAGATTATTCTGGGAAGAGGAATTTACCAAAAAAAATTAAGAAAATTAGATGTGGTATTTCTTGGAAAAGTACAAATAAACTTACAAGTCATAAAAAGTCTGTTGAGTTAAAGAGATTAAACAAATTATTCAATATAGAGCATTTTGAATTTGTAAATTTGCAATATTCAAATGAAAGAGACGAAATTGCAGATTTAGAGTCTACTCTAAAGAAAAAAATCTTTGTTAATCATCAAATTGATACATTTAATGATATAGATGGTGTTGCTAGTTTAATTAACACCTGTGACCTTATAGTTTCAGTTAGTAATTCTAATGTTCATATTGCTGGAAAATTAGGTAAAAAAGTTCTTTTACTTTTACCCTATACTGATGGGAAACTATGGTATTGGGGTCTTAACGATAATAAAGAAATTTTATGGTATCCATCCGTATATCCTATAAGGCAACAAAGAGAAAATGATTGGGATAGTTGTGTGAAGTTACTTGAAAAAGAAATCGAAAAATTCTTGTAAATGCTATCTTTTAAAATAGGTTTAAAATGTGAATATATATATTGGTTATGACAGCAGAGAAGATTTAGCCTATCAAGTTTGTAGCCATAGTATAATGTCGTTATCAAACTCAGCGAATATTTATCCATTAAAATTAAATGATTTAAGAGAAAAAGGTTATTACAAACGCGGCGAAGATAAGTTAGGTTCAACAGAATTTACTTTTTCTAGATTTTTAGTTCCAATACTTAATGACTATAAAGGATGGGCGCTGTTTTGTGATTGTGATCTTTTATTCCTAAAGCCAGTTGAGGAGTTATTTTCTCTTGTTGATGATAAATATGCTGTTATGTGTGTTCAACATGATTATGCTCCCAAGGGTAATACCAAGATGGATGGGAGAATTCAATCAATTTACCCAAGAAAAAATTGGAGTTCACTAGTATTGTGGAATTGTGATCATCCATCTAATAAAAAAGTGACCTTAGACTTAGTCAATGATCCAAATACAACTGGAAAATACTTACATCGTTTTAGTTGGTTAGAAGATAACGAAATTGGGGCTGTGGGCCATGAATGGAACTGGTTAGTGGGCTGGTATAAAGAACCACAAGATGGTGCACCTAAAGCTATTCATTATACTGAGGGCGGTCCATGGTTTCCTGAATACCGTTTCTGCGATTATCATGAAATATGGAAAGAAAAATTACAAGAAATGATGGCTTCACCAAATTAGTTTTTATAGACCCATCAAATTAATTAATTAAGAGTTCATATAAACTATTATAAATATTTTATGAATAATTTTTAATTGTTGCTAAACAATTTGAACCCTCATCTTTTAACAGATTTTCATCGAAGTTATATACAGGAGCAATTTTTTCTTTTTCTTCATTAATATAATAAAAATTATATCCATATTTTTTTAATAAATTTGTGCATAAATTAAAGCTTTCACTATTAATTTCAAAAAGTATTTCGGGTTTATAAATTTTTATTGTCTTTTGTGCGCCCAACAAGACACTATATTCATGTCCCTCTGTATCAATTTTCATAGCCACCACTTTTTTGGTAAAGTTAATATTATCAATCATTATTGCATTTACGGAAATTGCACCTTTCTCGGAAATCTTGCCACCAGAGGTGTGATAGGTGTTAACAGATGCATCAAATTTAAGTGTTCCATTTTTGTTTGAAGCAGCTGCAAGATAACAGTGTTTTGCACTCAATGAATTAATTTTTAAATTATCTAATAATCTTCCATAGTTAAGAAAATGCGGTTCGATGGAAACCATCAATGGCAATTTCTTATTTATACTCCCTATAATTGAATAAATTCCAGTATGAGCACCTATATCTATACTAAATCCATCATCTCTTGTAATGTCATACCATAAATTTAGAGATGTATTTTCATATTTATCTCTCCACAAATATTTTAAAACTACCCCATCGTCTTTTGCAATGTTGAGCATTTTAAAAGAAAAACTTTTAAATTTAAACTCTGCAATACCATCAAAACTTGGAAGTGTTCTTAATTCCTTAACATTAATGAGATTATAATTATGTTTAAGTTTTAAATTATTTATTTCTTTGATAATTTCGTTTGAACTCTTAGACTCCACCTAAAAATAATAGATGAATAAGATAGATAAAACAATTTGCTTTTTTTGGGTTGGAGACAAAATTGAAATACCTCAGTCTTTAGTCCAATCAATAAGATTAACTATGGGTGACAACGTAAATGTAGTTCAATTGACCAATCAGGAAACTAAAGAGATTAAGGGTGTTAATTCAGTCAAAAGATTTGATTTATCGAGTAAAATAATGATTGCAAGACTTCAATCATATAATCTCTATGAAAACGAAACTAATTACACTTTTTTTTGCGATGCAGATTGTATTTTTATTAATAAATTGTCACTTCCAAATGTTGAAGATATAAATATTTTTTTATCACCTAGACTAAAAGATTTTAAAATTAATCATAATTATCCTGAATACTATGAGGAGTTTGTTAATAAAACAGCGAACGAAGTGATGCCTTTTTTATTTTGTGCAATTGCAACAAAAGGAAATCAGCAAAAATTTTTTAAAAATTTGTTGGATATTTGTTTAAAACTACCAGATAGATTTCATAGATGGTACGGAGACCAATATTCTCTATTTTTAGAAACGAGAACTAGATTAAAAGAATTTGGATTACTGGATCCAATCATTTATCAATATGAAATCAAAGAAATTTTAATGCCCAAAAAGCTTGAACAGATAATCGAAAGTGGTTGTCAAATATTACACTTTAAGGGCTCACAATCAAAAAATCATATTGAACAAACAATGGTGCTTTTAAATTATTTTTTAAAAAAAAGGAATAATTAAATTATCAATGAGCAAGATATTTAAAATAATATTTATTTTAATGGTATTCAAAACTAATGCTTTTGCTAATAATTTTCTTTATGACCAAAATGGTAAATTATTTATAGAAACAACAAATAGTGGTTTTAGTTTTCATAAAAATTATATGAGCCAAAATAGACATAATTTTAATTATATAGAGGATAATTCAAAATCACGAGGTGGTAACTATTATCAAAAATTTGAACTTAGAAACGGTGATTGTTTTGGTGATGAAAATTGGAGTGACTGCGATAATGATAGGCAAAGGATTGAACTTTCTTCTGAGCCAAATCAACCAATATCTGGGAAACAATGTTATGGTTACAGTATAAAGTTATCTAATAATTTTACTGATATTAAGAAAGTTAGCACAACATTAGGTCAGATACACCAAAAGGGTGGTCCATCTGGAAAAGCAAATACTTTACCTTCTTTCCCACCATTAATACAGATTGATGCTAGAAAAGGAAATTTGTATTTAAATTGGCATAAACTAAGTGGCACTAGAGATAATGTTAAAGATGAATCAAAATATTATAAATTAAAAACATTAGAAAGTATGAGAGGTGTATGGACAGATATTTCTTTGTGCTTAGATTTTGAAAATAAAAGAATAAATGCTTGGGTTGATGGGAATAATATTGTTGAAATTTTAAAATCACCAATATTTTTTGAGCCAGAGTCAATTTACTTTAAACACGGTATTTATCAGTCATTCATAAGTAACTACACATCATTCAAAGGGGAAACACCTACGCAAATTGTATATTTTGATGAGGTGAGAAGGGGTAATTCTATTGAAGATGTAGATATCAACGTGAACCCTAGTTTAAAATACGTTGATTAAAATATTTGAGTGATTTGGAGCGGGCGAAGGGATTCGAACCCTCGACTTCAACCTTGGCAAGGTTGCGCTCTACCCCTGAGCTACGCCCGCAATTTTTCGGAAAGTATTTTATAAACCTCCTTTTTAAAGCTATCAAGGTAAATTAAGTCTTTAAACTATAATCTTTCTTGTAAAAGTATCATTTGTTACTATTTAAATATTATGTCTTTTGTAGTTGAAATAAATCAAGATCAATTTTTACAGGAGGTAGTTGAAAAATCCAAAACCACACCTGTAATCGTTGATTTTTGGGCACCGTGGTGTGGTCCTTGTAAGCAATTGACGCCAATTCTCGAAAAAGTAGTAGCAAAAAAAAATGGTAAAATTATTCTTGCAAAAATTAATGTAGACGAAAATCAGGGTATTGCCTCTCAATTAAATATACAATCTATTCCTACAGTTTATGGATTTGTTGATGGTAAACCAATAGATGCCTTTCAAGGAGCTCAACCTGAAAGTAAAATTGAGGTTATGATAGATAAAATGATTGATGCAACGCCTGGAAATGAAGTACCAAGACTTATTGAAGAGGCAGATCAATTATTTAGAAATCAAAAATTTGAAGAGTCTTTAAAACTTTTTGAGAATTTAGTTGGGTTAGATCCAGGTAATCCAAAAATAATTGCTGGGTTGTTGAGGTGCTTACATCAACTTAGAAGATTTGATGATGGTAACGAAATGTTTAAATCTCTTGATGAAGAAATGCTGGAAAATGAAGATATTTCAAAAATAAAGAAACTTTTTGATGCTACTAATAATGAAAATGAATTTGTTTTTGATGAAAAACTTATTGAAGAAGTTAATGCTGACCCTAAAAATATGGACTTGCGGTATAAATTAGCAAATAACTTTCTCTCAAACAATGAAACTGAAAAGGGTTTTAATGAACTTTTGAAGATTTTTGAACAAAACCCATCTTGGAATGAAGAAGCTGCAAAGAAAAAACTTTTAGAATTTTTTGATTTATTAGGTTTTAATGATCCAAATGTAGTAGATGCACGAAAAAAATTATCAGCTATGATGTTTAAATAATGGAAGACAATATAAAAAAACTATTTGAAGTTGACTCAAATAACATACCTAACTCTATACCAATCTTCCCATTAGATAATGTTTTACTTTTACCTTTTGGTAAATTACCACTGAATATTTTTGAAGAAAGATATATTAAGATGACATTAGATTGTTTACAGGGTCACAGAATGATAGGAATTATTCAACCTAAAAATAATAACAATGAATTATTTCAAATGGGTTGCATAGGAAAAATTACATCTTATATAGAAACACCCGACTACAGATTGGTTTTAAATCTTGAGGGGGTTTGTAGATTTGTTTTAAATGATAGAAATCTTACTCCAAGTGGCTATTATCAAGCAAAAATTGATTGCCAAGATTATTTATCTGATCTTAATAATATGGAACCAAATGTTGACCGATCAGAATTAATTCAAAAATATACTAACTTTTTTAAGATGAAAAAATTAGATATTGATAAGGAAGTACTTTCTGAAACATCTAACTTACAACTTTTATCAACATTGGCCATGTTAGCTCCATTTAATAAAATCGACAAACAGGCAATACTTGAATCACCTAATATTTCTACAAGAATTAGTACAATTAATTCTATTCTTGACTTAAATACTTTTCAAGTTGTGGGCCGTGAGGATCCTAGTCGGTTAAATTAATTCTTCCCATTGCTTGTTTAATAAAGACGTCTCTCACAAATTTAATTTTTTTAAGAGTATTATACCCTATTTTAATAATATTAGAATTAAGAGCGCTTTTAGTTTCATATAAATAATTTAAAATAGATGTAAAGCTTAAATAAATTGTGCTTTCAATAATTCTTCTAGAATAATAATAAGAATTGAAATTTTTATCTTCCAATGAATATTGATCTAATAATGCACATAATGTTTTTATGTCTTTAATCCCTAAGTTCCATCCTTGTCCCGCTACTGGATGAATTGATTTCAAGCTGTCACCTACATAAATAAAATTTTTATTATTTTTTGTTAGATGTGGGGTAATTGGAAATTTTGAAATTGATTTATCAAATATTAACTTTCCATGGGATTTTTCAAATTTGTTATAAATAATTTTTTGTAATTGATTAGTATCTATTTTTTTTCTTGAAGAATAAATAAATGTAGATCTATTTTTTTTTATAGATGGAGATGGTAGAATAGCTAATGGGCCATTATGAGTGAAAATTTCATATGCAGTGTTATTGTGGTTTTTAGTGTGTTTAAAAAACCCAACATAAGAATATTGTTCTTGATCAAAAACAATACTTTTATGATTTAAATCAAAAATAATGCTTTTGCCTATGCTGAAAATTATTTTTTTAAAAATATAGTCTTTGTTATTTATCTTTAAAATTTTGTTGGGCATAATTTTACTAAATTTTAGATCAACATCCGTCTTAAATATCTTTAAATTTTCTAATTTTTTCCTTGTTATTTCATATAACTCTTTATTAAAAATAACATTTCCCATTGGTTCTTTATCATTTTCAAATATCAGAGGTTGATTATTTATATTGTCCTTTATGACTATTTTTTCAATTTTTTGAGGCTTAGATTTAAGGTTCTCCCAAACACCTAGCTGTTTTAAAAAATCTATAGAGTTTGCGTTTACAGCTAATGTTCGATTGTCTGTAAATTTATTAATTTTTTTATCTATAACTAACACTTTAAATTTTCTTTGAGCTAAGGTTAAACCGGCAATAGCCCCTATAAGTCCCGCACCTATTACTAAAAAGTCATATTTATATATTTTATTTTTCATTTAGACGCATATATTTGTTTAGATAATGAAGAATAACTATATTCCTGAAATGTTGAAAGAAAAATTCACAAGAATGTTTAATGTTTCTTATGGTTTATGTCTTTTGATAATATCAATATTATCTGCAATTTCGCTTATAACATTTAACATCGATGATAATTCTTTCTTAACAAGCACGAGTAGTGGATCACAAAACTTGTTGGGAGACTTAGGTTCATATTTTGCTAGTTTTCTACTTTATACTTTTGGTATTCTCGCCTACTTATCTATTTTGTTCTTTTTTTTTTACTCAGTTCTTATATTTATTAAAAAAGATCCGGGTTACATATTTATAAGATTATTACTTTTCCTTATAAGCTTAGTTTTAATACCTCAAATTCTAATTGAATTAAACATAGGATTTTTATTTATAGACTCTATAGAAACATGGGGGATATTTGCAAATCATTTATACGAATTATATCCATATAAATATGTTAGTTATATTTTGACTTGTGTGGGTATATTTCTATATATTTATTCTCAAAATATACCTAGTTTTTTTAAAATACCGAAGTTTCAACTAAAGAATTTATTCAAAAACAATAATCATAATAGTGTATCTAACAGTAAAATAAAAAAAGATCCTGTCATAAACAATATTTCTTCAGATACTTTAACAAAAGAAATTGTTATTGGAGAGAGCAATGAAACGCCCTTGGCACGACAAAGAGAATATTTTTCCCCATCTCTTGAAATTTTGGAGACAGGTGATGCTTTAGCCAAAAAAAAAATAGACAAAGAAAATATTAAATCTAACTCAAATTTACTAGAAAATATTTTTCAAGACTTCAATATAGAAATACAGGTTGTGAATGTAAAACTTGGTCCTGTAGTAACATTATTCGAAATATTACCAGCAGCCGGAATAAAAATTAACACAATTATAAATCTGGCTGATGACATCTCAAGGAGTATGGGCGTCGGTGCTGTAAGAATATCACAAATTTATGGCACTCAATATTTGGGTGTGGAAGTTCCTAATGATGAGAGAGAGACGGTTACAATTAGAGAACTTCTAAGTAATGAGAATTTTAAAAATACCTCATTAAAAATACCCATTTGTATCGGTAAAGATATATCAGGAAATATTGAAGTTATTGATTTAAGTAAAACTCCCCACTTGTTAGTAGCTGGAACTACAGGTTCTGGTAAGTCCGTGTTTATAAACACGTTGCTTGCAAGCTTGCTATATAAATTTTCACCAAAAGATTTACGCTTAATACTTATTGACCCTAAGATGCTAGAACTAAGTGTTTATAATGATATAGCACACTTATTAACACCAGTTGTGACAGAACCAAAAAAAGCAATATTAGCTCTTAAATGGGTTTGTAAAGAAATGGAAAGAAGATACTCGTTAATGAACGAAGAAAACACAAGGAGCCTAGAGGGTTATAATTCAAAGTCCCTGGAGAAACTTCCATATGTTGTTGTTTTCATTGATGAAATGGCTGATTTAATGATGACTGCTGGTAAAGAAGTTGAGCATTATGTCCAAAGACTTGCTCAGATGGCTAGAGCATGTGGCATACACCTAGTGATGGCTACACAAAGACCTAGTGTTGATATTATTACAGGAAGTATTAAAGCAAATTTTCCATCAAGAATTAGTTTTCAGGTTGCAAGTAAATATGACAGTAGAACTGTGCTTGGCGAGATAGGTGCAGAACATTTACTTGGAAATGGAGATATGCTTATGTCAAAAAACGGAGGAAATATAATTAGATATCAGTCAGCTTTTATTTCTGATAATGAAGTAAACAATTTGATCAATGAGATTAAAAAAAGTCAATCTGTTGAGTATCTAGATGAATTAGATGAAATAATTAAAAATAATGATGAGAGTTTTGATACTTTAAGCGACGAAGATGAAGCATTGATAAGCAAATCAATCGATCTCATAAAATCAAGTAATAAGGCTTCTACAAGCTATTTGCAAAGAAATTTTCAAGTAGGCTACAATAAAGCTGCACGAATAATGGAGGCACTTGAACAAAGAGGAATTGTCTCCCCTCCTAACCATGCAGGTAAAAGAGACATACTAATCAATCAATAGCCTTAAAGTTTTATCGAGAGATTGAAAGTTGATTTGCAAATCTAATTCTTTCTTAAGTTGATTTTTTAAATTAGTCAAATGAGTATCTAATTTATTTATTGATATTTCTTTGTCTTTTCTCCAAATTAAACCATATAGTGTGTCTTTATTAATACCGTGAGTTGAGATTACTAAGTTTGAAATGATAGTGTTTTGTATATCGCTCAAAAAAGATTTTCTCTGATTGCTAGATAACAATCTCTGATAAGGAAAATATTCGTAATCTTTTAATGAGAATTTTACGTTAGAAATTGATTTTAAAATTTGACTAAAAAAAAAATTTATATCGATTGGTAACGGGAGATTAATTTTACTGTCATTAATGTTGATATTGATGCTATTAGAAGTTGCTTTAATCTTAATTATTACAAAATATTGATCAGATTTAACTTTGTAAATTAGATTTTTTTGTTCGAAAAGATTATTTATGACTCTAAGAAGCTTATCATCGTCGCATTCCAATTTTATCATTTTTAATTATTTATCTCCTCAAAATTAAAAACCTTGAAGTACTTTCTGTCAATATTATTAAAATTACAATCTATTAGGTTTACACTAACATTAACAGAGTCAGAATTTACAGATATCCTTTTAATAAATTTATCTGCACTTTTTTCTATGATAATTCTCATATCATCTAGTTTGTAATTTTCTTTGATATTTGGATACTCTGAGGATATGTCTATTAACGTTTCTAACGCTTTTGTATTTTCAGTTATTTTTTGTACATTATTTTTGTGAGCACGATTAATTAAAAAAAAATTCCCATCTCTTGCGATTATTGTAAATAGATCATTATCATAATACTCATATCTGAGATTTTGATTTTTTAATAAGAATATACCTTGTTGAGTATCTCCATTTCCATAAACTTCCTCAAATTTGCATGACACCTCAACTGCAAAACTTAAATTTGCAATGAATAAAAAAATTACTATAAAAGGCTTCACTTAAAAATTCTTGAACCAACTCTTACTAAATTTGAATTCATTGATAACGCTATATCATAATCATTACTCATACCCATACTTAATATCAACTCTGAATTAATGTCATCTCTTAGGACAGACATTTTTTCAAAATATTTATGTGGTTCTTCATTTATAGGGGGTATGCACATTAAACCAACTATTTTTAAGTTGTTCAATATGGCTGTATCATAGAGTTCTTTTGCCTCTTTTGGTAAAACGCCTGACTTTTGATCTTCTTGACCAATATTTACTTGAATGAAATATTCTTTCGTTTTTATTTTAATATTTGACTTGATATGCTTTGCAATCTCTTTAATCAATTTTGGTCTGTCAATACTTTGTATGGTGTCGAATAAAGTTAAAGCTAATTTAGCTTTATTAGTTTGAAGGGGTCCTATTAAATGAAGCTTAAAATTCTCCTCAATTGAAGAAAATTTATCATTGGCTTCTTGAACTTTATTTTCGCCAAACGAATTAAATCCCTCTTTAATTAATGATCTAATTAAATTTTGTGGTCTGTTTTTAGTTACAATTAGCAACGATGCATTAGGATATTCTTGAACTTTAAGATCTACTTTTTTTAATTGTTCGAAATTGATATTCAAATTACTTTAATATTGAAAATTATAGGAAGATAAAATTTTATTGATATATTGATCAATGAACTTTTTCTCTTTTTGGGATATGTTTATCTCTGAGGTGTTCTTAATTGGAGGTATTTTTTTAATAAATTCCTCAATTACATTGTAATCCATTTTTATTTTGAGACCTGATTGGATAAAATGTAGTATAATAGAGCTAAGAGACTCAAAAGTATTTTCTTCTAAATCTTTTTTTAATATCACTTTTCCATTAAGTGAATTGATGACGCTTACATCAGTCCAACTCGAAGTATGGGTGTGCCATCCCTGTTTATTCATTTCTACTTTTACATTATCTATTTGGGTGAAGTGGCTATGGTTATCTAAGTTTAAAAATAGATTCCTTGCTACATTTTGATCATTTTGGTTACTATCTTTTATTTTTTGATAAACAAAATAAGGATGATCTATAATAAAGATAAATGATTTTGTTAAAGTCGGTTTAGTAAAATTTAAATTAGCTTGGGTTGAAAAAAAGGGTAAATGATTCCTTATAAACTTAATAGGACTGCTATCCTCATGAAGTATTAAGTATTGGTATAAAAAAGATCTATCCACAAAATCAACAAAATTTAAATTTTTTATATCTGATATTTTTTTTAAAATTGAAACTATTTTCTCCTCGTATTGTAAAGTTTCTGAAAAATTTTCCCCAACTGTGGAAACATAATAATTTAAAAAATTAGAGACATATTTAGTATCATCGCTCATAAACGAGGTAAGCCATATGATTTTTGATTTAAAAATATCATCATCATTTTTCAAAAGAGCAGTTGAACATAAATTAGATAAAAGTTGGCTATAAAGTTCAATATTATCTTTGTGAGATTCTAAGTGTTTAAAGAACTTTGAATATTCATTTGAAGAAAAAAGATCTTGGAGTATTCTTGAATTGTATTGATATTTGATTTTAGTTAAAAGAGACATAATTAATTTTTAATATTCTACATTGATCCAATGAAAAATGAAATTTCTAATATCTTGAAATTAATAGAAACTGGCAACACAATAAAAGCGCTCGAAGAGGCAAAAATTTTAAACTTTCAAAATAAAAATAACTTAGATGGAATTAAATTACTTGCTTATACTTATATCCAATTAGGAAATTTTGAAAAGGTTATCAGCACATTAGAGAGTGGTTATAAATATAAAACGGATAAACAAGATTTTGATTATTATAATAATATAGGTTACGCATTTCTCAAAACTGAAGAATATGAAAAATCAATTTATAATTTGGAAAGAGCAATTAAATTAAATAATGAAGAGCCTGGTGTTTTTACAAGTATGGCTGAGTTATATGTTAAGTGGAGGAAATTTGAAAAAGCAAAAAAATTCATAAATATTGCTTTAAACATTATTGAAAAAAATGCTGAAAAATCATATATCAGATATGCAAACATATATTTATTAATGTCTGAAATTAATTCAGCATTAAAAGATGACTCAAAATCAATTTCAATGTTTCATGATATTTTAGATAAAAATTTTAATGAGAATATTTTTTTTCTTTTGGCTAACATTGACCCAAAGTCTGTAAAAAAAAGTTATTTGAAAGAGGCTGAGGATAAATTGACAATTAATAATAGGAATTTCGAAAATAAAATTGATCGTTTTAACTATGTAGTGCCTATTCATTTTGGTTTAGGTATATCATATCAATCTATAGATAAATCTAAGTCTGAAAATTTCTTTGATTTAGGTAATAAAGAAATATTCAATAATACCAGATATAATTCTCATCAATATCAAGAGAGAATTGTCAGAACGATGGAGCTTTATACTAAAAAATATAAAAATTTCAAAACAGATGGGATAGGCCATGGTGCAAATAATTTTTTTATAATTGGTGCACCAAGGTCCGGGACTACATTAGTTGAGTCGATAGTCTCAGCTAATGATCAGGTTTTTTCAGGAGGTGAGCTTATAAGCGCAAAACAAATTATTGAAAAAAATGTTCTCTCAAAAGATCAAAGCTTAAGCGGCCTGAGCCATCAATTTATATCTAAGTATCTTAGGCGAACTGCTTTTCTTAGGGGCTCTTTAGATTATATTATTGATAAAATGCCAGAAAATTTTCTATATCTTGGAATTATTCTAAAACTACTTGCCAAATCAAAAGTAATTAGAATATTTAGAGACCCCTGGGATACAGCTATATCTTTATATAAACAAAGGTATGTTTTAAACATTCCTTACAGCGTAAGTTTTTTTAACATAGGTGTCTTTATGTCTAATTTTGAGGCAATCAATATATTTTGGAACAAATACATAGATGACAAATCTAATATTTTAGATATCAAATACGAGGACTTAGTATCTGATAAAAATAAAAACCAAGAAAAGATATATAAATTTCTAAAAATATCTTCAAAATATGACGATGAAAAAAGAAGTGAATTTTTCTCACCAACAGCGAGCATTAGGCAAATAAGACAGGGAATTCACAAAAAATCGATTGATAAGAAAGAATTTCTTCATCAGAAAAGTGAATTTTTAGATGCTTTGTTTATGCAACGTCAATATTGGGCTTCTAAAGACATCATGCCCGAAAATGATAATTTTTTTGGTTATAAGCTAGAATAATATTTATTTCTCGAAGTTAAATGTGTTGCATAATTGCAACAATATATCGAAAAATACCCCAAAATATGTGTTTATAGATGAATGTTAACTAAAAAAGGACATTATATATCTCGATTAATATTAATCTCGAAAGGATTATAAAAATGAAAAAAATAGCATATATGATAGCTGCTCTACCTCTTGCATTATTTGCAAAGAGTGCAAGTGCAGATATCTCAGTAAGCGGTAGCGGTAGCGTTGCTTATACTGATGCAGGTGGAAACACATCAACCACAATGGGTGGCGGTGTATCATTTGCAATGTCAACTACAACTGATGGTGGTGTAACAATTTCAGCATCTTCAAGTACTAGTAACGACGACGACTCTGCTGGTTCAAGCTCAGCTGTAACTGGTGTAACAAACTTATCATTCGGTTTTGCTAACGGTTCTATTTCTGTTGGTCAAGACATTGGTGTTGCAGACGGTGTTGGTAAAGTCGGTGAATTAGCTCACTACAATGATAACCAAACAGGTATTACTAATACAACTGGTCTTGGTGATGACGAAGGCGATGGTATATCAGCTTCTACATCTATCGGTGATATGACACTTGGTGTTGCTTATGTGTATGACGGTGCTGGTGGTGGTAACGTAGACGGTGCTACAACTACATCACAGTCTATCTCTCTATCAATGCCTGTTGGTACTGGTTCATTAACAGTTGCTAGCGCAAGTGATGATGTTGGTTCAACTAACATGAACGAAGTTGGTGTAGCTTACACTATGGCTGCTGCTGGTGGAACACTATCATTAGGTTTCACAGGTACAGACGGTGATACTGCTGCTAAAGAAGGTGAGTCAATTTCAGCTGCATTCTCAACAACAATTGGTGGTGCTGCTGTAGGTATTGGTTACACTGGACATGACGTTAACAGTACAACTGCTCAACAGACTGATATTACTCTGTCATCATCACTTGGTGGCGGTGCGTCAATCTTTGCAGAATACTCAAACGTATCAGGTACAGTTGCAGCAGAGACAGCTACTTTAAGCAATAACGTTCTTGCTGTTGGTACAAGCGTAAGCTTCTAATCAACACGTTTTTAAGTATTTGAAACCAGGGGTTAACCACACCCCTGGTTTTTTTTTGTTTAATTTTTATATAATTGATCTAATTTAACGAATAATGTTGAAACTTTCCTATTTCTTTGTTTGTTTAACTTTTCTTTATTCATGTACCTCTGGTAATCACCAGGCTAATTTAGAGAGACTTGATAGTTACTATGGGGAATGTGATAACCCTCAAAGAGTAATGAGTGGAAGAAAGTATAAGGAGTGCCTTGCTAAAGAAAGAGCTGGTGGGGAGTCATTATTCGATCTTACAGAAGATTTTGAAAAACTTATGGGTGGCAATAATGATAATGTTGTTTACCTAGGGAATGTTAACCCACAATTATGGCAGGCAAGCTTAGAGGTTACTAAAAAATATCCACTAAAAATCGCTGATAATCAAGGAGGCTTTATTGAGACAGATTGGATATATGATGTAAATAATGATCAGCAAAGATGTCTAATAAAAATTCAGGTTATTTCAAGAGATTTAATCACAACTGGTGTTAATACTAATTTTATTTGTGAAACAAAAAATAATGGAAGCTGGATACCTGATAATAAAGATTATATTCAAGAGTCAAATCAAATCACGCTAAAAATTCTTGAAGTAGCGGGTAACTTAAATAATACATAAAAATAACTAAAAAATTGTCCTCTAAAAAATATATATTGGAAATGTTTCCATACCCATCGGGGAATATTCACATGGGCCATGTAAGAAACTATGTAATAGGCGACATCTGCGCAAGATATCACAAACTTAAAGGGGATCAGGTTATACATCCTATGGGCTGGGATGCTTTTGGCTTGCCTGCAGAAAATGCTGCAATTCAATTTAAAACACATCCTCGTGATTGGACATTGTCTAATATCAAAAATATGAAAACTCAACTGCAAAAACTTGATTTAGACTTGGATTGGGATAGAGAAATTGCAACATGCAATGAGGATTATTACAGACATCAACAAGAACTTTTTATTGATCTTTATAAAGCAGGGCTTGCATATAAAAAGGATGCATTGGTTAATTGGGACCCTGTTGATCAAACAGTCTTAGCTAATGAACAGGTAATTGATGGAAAAGGTTGGAGAACTGGAGCCCAGGTTGAAAAAAAAAATTTATCACAATGGTTCTTTAAGATTACGCATTATGCTGAAGAGTTATTAAATGATTTAGAAAAATTAAAATTATGGCCTGATAAGGTAAAAACTATGCAAAAAAATTGGATTGGAAAATCAATTGGGGCAGAAATCAAGTTTAAAATTGTAGATAGTGATAAATATTTAAATATTTTCACTACAAGGCCAGATACTATTTACGGGGCTACTTTTATTGCCGTATCTATTAATCATCCTTTAGTAAATGAATTTCTTGATGAGGAGTCTGTCAACAAAATCAAAAGCGAATTTTCAGAGGTAGATGATGAGAAGGATAAGATTGGAGTGGATCTCAAAATAAACTGTTCACATCCTATATTAAATAAAGATTTACCGGTTTATGTGGCTAATTTTGTTCTCGATAATTACGGAGAAGGTGCAATTTTTGGTTGTCCCGCGCACGATGAACGTGACTATGAATTCGCTAAAAAATACAAATTACCAATAATAAAAGTTATTGACTGTAAAGACGAGGATCTACCTTATTCTGGAGATGGTGAGGTTATAAACTCTGAAATGCTAAATGGGCTTAGTAAAAATGAGGCTATAAAAAAAGTCATCTCATATTTTACCATTAATCAGATTGGTAAAGAAAAAATAAATTATAAATTAAGAGATTGGGGAGTTTCAAGACAAAGATACTGGGGCTGCCCAATACCTGTAATTTACTACGAAGATGGGAGTTATAGGGTTTTAGAGAAATCAGAATTACCTGTATTATTACCATATGATGTAAATTTAGAAAGTAAGGGGAACTCTTTACTTAACTTAGATAAATGGAGAGTAATAATTTGTCCAAAGACAAACAAGAGGGCTTACAGAGAAACAGATACCTTAGATACATTCGTAGACTCATCTTGGTATTATATACGTTTTCTAAATAATAAATTAGGAAAGCCTTTTGATACAGAACAAATAAACGATTTGCTTCCTGTAGATAAATATATTGGTGGTATTGAACATGCAATTTTGCATCTTTTATATTCAAGATTTTTTATGAAAGCGCTCAGAGATATTTATAACCTAAAAGTTGACGAGCCCTTTGAACAGTTGTTCACTCAAGGTATGATAACACACAAAACTTATAAAACATCTAATGGGGAATGGGTTATGCCCAAGGAAGTTGTACTAAAGGATGGACAGCTTCTTAGAAACAAAACAAAAGAATTAATTGAAGAGGGCCCATGCGAAAAGATGTCAAAATCAAAGAAAAATGTTATTGAACCAGACGAGATTTTAAAAAGTTATGGCATTGATGCCACCAGAATATTTATGATTTCCGACTCTCCGCCTGATAGAGAATTAGAATGGACAGACGAGGGAATTCAAAGCTCCAAAAACCTTACTAATAGAATAGAAAGGTATTTTTCTAAAGAAATGACTTCTGCTGATTTAGATACAGAAAAAAAGATTGAAATATTTGTTTATAATATAGAGAAAAATATTTTGAATTTTTCTCTTAATAAATGTATTGCTGATATTTATACACTTTTTAATTATTTGGAGAGAAAGAAAATTTATCTTAATAATAGCAACCTTAGCAATAAAATACTTACATGTTTATTTCCAATAATACCAAAGTTAACAATATCTATTAGTAAAAATTTATTTAAAACTGATAAATATGAAAAATGGCCTGATATAAACGATGATCTTTTGTATGAAGATAGAATTAATTTACCAATACAAATCCAAGGTAAAATGATTACTACAATTGAAACAAAAAAAGGTTATTTAGAAAAAGATATTTTAAAATCAATATATCAATTGGATAAAATTAAAAATAAAATAGAAAATAAAAGAATATTAAAGGTGATTAATGTACAGGATAAAATTATTAATATTATTATTAATTAACCTCGCCTTAGCATCATGTTTGCAAGTAAAGAAAAAGAGTGAATTTCAATTATCTGTAGCTTACATAGCTGGTGAGTATGATGGTTTATTACTATCTAATCAATTGAAAAGTTATTTAAATAATTTTGGGATTTTAAGCGCTAATTCAAATTTTCAAGTCCAAGGCTCTATTTCTCATTCAAGTAACCTATTCATCACAAATATCGATAATACTTCTGATCGAGAGAAAATTGATAGCTCAATAAATATAAAAATCTTTAACAAAGAAAGTGAGTGCTTTACTTATTCTTTTAATGAGAGTGTCTCACAATTTTATGTATTAGCAGCGAGTGACAAATTTTCTAGTAATAGAACTGCTATTGAAGAAATTAAATCAGATAATACAGAGTATTTTGTAAAGAGATTTATTAATAGTCTTACAGACGAATCATTTGTTTGCAATGCAGAAAAATAATATTGAAATAATAAAAGACTTTTTATCAAGGTGCCAAAATGAAACATTGTTAATTAATAGTGTTACTGAGGAAACTGCTTGTTTTTACGAGGGTTTGATAAGAAATTTAGCGATATTGGCAAAAGTAAAACTTTTTTTTAATGGATATTCGATAGTTACAAATACCTCTAATGAACTTTTTGATAACAATAAGATTTACATTTATTTCATAACCAACGGTAAACTGATAGAGGAAACAAGTAAATTGCTTTTTCCTAAAATAATTTTTACAGATTACAAAAATTATAAGAAGTATTTAAAAAAATATATTGTAATTAATGGTTATGAATCAGAGAAGGACATCAGTTATTATATAAAGAATTTTTTTAATATTAATAACCAAGATTTAATTGATTATTGTGTATCTCAGCCTCACCTCGCTTTTTCTGAATTATCTAAATACACAGTCAATAGCGAAAAATATGAAATTGATACTGCAATAAGAAATGAAGATAATTTTATTGCTGAAATAAGAAAAGATATTTTTAAATTAAAAAGATCTCAGTCAAACTTAAAAAAAATATTTTTTAAATTAAAAGATGAAGTCAAGTATAAAAAATTTAACTTTTTAGCTTATTAACTAAAAAGTTGTACTGTTCCAGATTTTCATAAAAAATCTTAATGTTTCCTTTGCCTTTTTTACTATATGTGATTTTTGTTTTAAAACCTATTGTATCACTTAGTTTTTTCTCTTCATAAATTAAATTAGGCTCTCTAGAAATTTTTTTGTTTTTATTAATTTCTAAATTACGCACTGATATTTTTCCACTTATAATTTTATTCAAAGTATAGTCATCAAATTCACTAGGAGTCTTTCCAATAAGGGCCCTAGCATGGCCCATTGATATTTTTCCATCATTTAACAAATCGAAAAAAAATTTATCTAAATCTAATATTCTTAATAAATTAGTTATGTGTGATCTACTTTTACCAACTATTTTGGATAGTTGTTCATGTGTATAATTGTTTTTTTCAATCAAATGCTGATATGCTTTTGCCTCTTCTGATACCTTCAAATCCTCCCTCTGAATATTTTCAATTAGAGATATCTCGTCCTTATCAAGATCATCAGGTAACAATAATGCAGGTAAAACTTTTAGATCTGTACTTTGTGCAGCTCTCCACCTTCTTTCACCAGCAACAAGTAAATATGTATCAATATTTCTTTTAGTAACAATAAGTGGTTGAATTAAGCCATTTTTTTTTATTGATTGTGATAATTCATCTAATTTATCTTTATTAAATTCTTTCCTTGGCTGTGTTTCATCTCTAAATATTTTCTCTATTGGAACAAGTAACAAACCCTTGTTTTCAGTTCTATCAGTATTAAATATTTCCTTTTTACCAAGTAAAGAAGATAAACCCTTTCCTAATTTTTTATTGACTACCATTTAAGCTACTCCTTTCTAAAAATTCTTTCGCTAAGGCTATGTACGCCTGCGAACCACTACATTTTAAATCATAAATAATTGCTGGAAGACCATGGCTTGGTGCCTCAGATAAAGTAACATTTCTTGGAACATTGAACTTGTACACATTGGTATCAAAATATTCTCTTGCTTCTCTCTCTATCAACGATGATAAAGAATTTCTTTTATCATACATTGTCAAAATTATACCATTTAGTTTTAGATCTATATTTAAATTTGCTTTTACTAATTCAATTGTTTTAATTAATTTAGATAAGCCCTCTAAAGCAAAAAATTCGCATTGTACTGGTATTAAAACTTCACAACTAGCAGTTAAAGAACTAACTGTTAATAATCCCAAAGTCGGTGGTGTATCAATAAAAATATATTCGTAGTTATCTTTAATTTTATTAATGTATTTTTTTAATAGAAAATTTCTATCTTCATCCTCAGCTAGCTCATACTCTGCAGCTGCAAGGTCCTCACAAGCTGAGATAACATGCAGATTAGGTATTTGGGATTTTTGTATTGCGTCTTCGATATTTACCTCATTACTAAAGACTCTATAAATAGATAATTTAGTGTTATATGCATTAAATGACATTGATGAATTATATTGTGGGTCCATATCAACAACTAAAACTTTTTTATCTATGGATGCTAACGCTGTTGCTAAATTAACGACTGTTGTTGTTTTCCCAACACCACCTTTTTGATTAGCTATAGTAATAATCATTTTGCACCCAATATTATTATCTTGGACTCACTTGAGGTAATACTTGGGTGTGCTTCCCAAAAATACTTTTGCGGATTAATTGTTTCAAGCTCTGTTAGATAGTTTTTTCCTTTAAGCAGTATGAACTTTGTTTGTTTATTAATTATTTTTTTGGTCATGGATATAATTTTATCAATTGAAGCAAAGGCACGTGCTGTTACAAAATCAATATTAAGGTTTGATATTTCTGATATCGATTTATTATGTACAATGTAGTTCAGTCCTAATCGTAATTTGCAATTTTCTAAAAAAGACGATTTTTTGGGTGATTTTTCAACTAAATGAACGTTTTTGAAGCCTATAATAGACAAAATAATACCTGGTAGTCCGGCACCTGTTCCAATATCCATTACACACTTTTCATGCTGAGGTAAATATTTGACTATCTGTAAACAATCCAGAAGATGTCTTTCGTCTAAATCGATTATTGTGCTTTTGCCTATCAAGTTCATTTTCTCATTTTCTTTAATTAATATTTTTTTATATTCAGATAGTTTAGTTAAAATTAATTTTCCATCATCAAAATTATCATCACAAAACTTTACTAGCTTAATGTTAAGCAACTTTTGTTCTCTTAACTTTTTTGTGTTTGACTATTTGGAAGAGTGCACTAGGTGTAATGCCTGAAATTTTACTAGCGTCATATAAGTTTTCGGGTTTATGTTTATTCAATTTTTCCAAAATTTCTTTAGATAAAGATGGGATCTTATTAAAATCCATATTCGTCAACTTCATATTCTTATTCTTATTTAACTGATCAAACGATTTTTTTTCTCTCTCATAAAAAACATCATACTTTGAGTCGAAATATATTTTAGTCAATAATTTTTGGTTAATTCTTAGATTAAAAAATTTTTTAAATTTATCTGGATAAGGGTTTAAAAATTTTAAAATTTCAAATCCATTTCTTACCTTGCCATCTTTTTTTACTTTGATATTTTTTTTCATCAAATCGTTAGGTGAATATTTAAGTAATTTTAATCTATTTAATATTTTCTCCTCATCTTTTATATTTTTTGAAATCAAAGAATATTCAATTTTGTTAAAAGTTTTAGAGTTTATAATTGTTGAAAACCTTTCATAAGAATTATCAGTTCTAAGTTTTAATCTATTTTCTGCTCTTGATGTAAACATTCGATACGGTTCTGTAACACCTAGTTTCGTTAAATCATCTACTAAAACCCCTATATAACTATTATCTCTATCAAAAACTTTGTTGTTAAATTTTATTCTTTTAATTTTTATAGCAGCATGAATAGCTGCGTATATACCCTGCCCTGCTGCTTCTTCATATCCTGTCGTTCCGTTTATTTGTCCTGCTAAAAAAAAGTTTTCTATTTTTTTGGTTTCAAAATTATTTTTTAATTCTCTAGGATCAACAGAGTCATATTCCACAGCATATCCAAATTGATTTACTTCACATTTTTCTAAACCTTTTATTGATCTTAAAAATTTTAGTTGGGTTTTTTTGTCTAAAGAATTTGATATACCATTTGGATAAACAAGATCAGAGTTTAATCCCTCTGGTTCCAAAAAAATATTATGACCGTTTCTATCTCCAAACTTTGTTATTTTATCTTCAATTGAAGGACAGTACCTTACACCTTGAGATTTAATTATTCCTGAGTACATAGCTGACTTGTTAAGATTATCTCTGATTATTTTATGAGTCTTATTATTCGTTTTAGTAATGAAACAATTAATTTTTTTGTTCGTATTTTGTTTTGTAAAATATGATAAAAAAATACCATTATTTTCAGATATCTGAGGTTCTAAAACATCGTAATTAATTGATTGTGCATAAATTCTAGGAGGTGTTCCTGTTTTCAGCCTCATTGTTTTAAAATTCTTATTAATAAACTTTGCGAGAGCTTTTGAAGAGCTATTTCCTATTCTTCCTGCCTCTTGCGACTCATTACCAAAATAAATTTTTCCATTAAGAAAGGTTCCTGTCGTAAGAATAACCACCTTTGATTTTATTTTTCCAATATTTGATAACTCAACACCTATAATTTTATTATTTTTTTCTAATATATCAGTTGCTTCATCTTCAATAAGGTCGATTTTAGAAGATTTAATAAATTTTTTCATATTTTGAGAGTATAAATCTCTGTCAATTTGTGCTCTTACACCCCATACTGCAGGCCCTTTGGAGAGATTTAGCACTCTATAATGTATAGCTGATTTATCACCAATTTTACATATTACACCTCCTAAAATATCTACTTCACTAGCTATATGTGTCTTACCAACCCCTCCAATACTAGGATTGCATGATAACTTGCCCAAATCTGAGTAATTTTTAGTAATAAGTGCGGTTTTAAGTCCATATTTGTAAGAAATATTAGCTGCTTCTATTCCAGCATGACCAGCGCCTATAACTACAACATCATAATGTTCCACGTGAAACAATCTACTTTCCTATGCAAAATTTGCTAAAAACTCTATCATAAACATCTTCGTTATTAATATAACCAAATTCAAACGAAAAATCATCTAATATATTTCTCATTAGATGGGCTATGATCAAAATATCCTTTTCCTTAGAAATATCATTTTCATATTCTAAGATTCTTGCCAAAAATTCTGTTTCTTCTAAATTAAGATCGGTCATTTTATGATTATTATTTACATATTTTCTATGAATCGATGATAATTTTAATTTCAGGAATATTTTGTCTCTCTCTAAACTATGATTTATTTTAATATTATCTGATTTATATTTATAAATATCAGATTTTGTCTCAATTAAACTGTAATTCTTATGTATCATGAAATCCTTCAAAAGCGTTGATATATCTGATTTTTTTGTATTTTGATCGATTAGAACAAAAAAGTGGTCTATTTCCCTCGATATTTTTTGTGCTTTTTTATAGCCATATCTCTCTATTTTACCTTGTTTAGATCTTTGACCCGCTGTATCGAAGATTTCAAAGCGATTACTATTAATTATAAATTCATTTGAAAGAATATCTCTAGTGGTGCCCTTAATATTTGTGACAATTGCTCTATCTTTGTCAATAATTTTATTAAATAGAGTTGATTTGCCAACATTTACCGGACCTACCAACATAATTCTGCAAATATTTTTTTGTTCTATTTTTGTTCTATTTTTTTGTAATAAATTATTACATCTAGTAAAAAATATCCTTATTTTTTTCTTTATTTTATTAAAATTAAAATCCTCATCATCAACGAAGTCAATCGAAGCAGTAATTTCTGAGAATAAATTTATAACTTCTTCTCTTAGAGGGACAAGACCGCTGACTATATCCCCCTCAAAAAGAAGTTTTTTATCGTACTCTAAACCCGAAAAACTCTCGTTAGAAATTATTCCATTAATTGCCTTAGCTTGTTTGAGAGAATTCTTGCTATTTAGAACAGACCTGTAAGAAAACTCTCCATTTTTTGCTAATCGTAAACCTGGAACTTTTAGGTTCTTTAATAACTGCTCAAACTGACTAGCTATCAGTGGTGAACCATGTAAAAAAATTTCACAGACATCCTCTCCAGTAAAAGATTTGGGAGATTTAAAATATACTACACTACACTCATCCAATATGGTTTCATCTTGTTGGTAAATTTTAACAATGCGGATTAAAGAGTGATCTTTAGAAAAATTTTTTTTGGTAATTTTCTTTAAAATATTCAAAACATCATCTCCTGAAATTCTATAACCAATAACTGGAGCTTTCACCAAGGGGGTAAAGTTTGAATATATTGTTCCGGACTTAAACAAAACTTGGTTATTATAAATTTATAATTATTCTAGTCCACCTATGAAAAGAACAAAAAGCATAATCAATTGATATTAACTAAACCAAATCACATTAAAATTTATGGTCATAGAGGGGCTAGGGGGGGCCTACCAGAAAATACTTTAGAGAGTTTTAAGTATTTGTTTGAAAATAAAATTAGCGCTTACGAAACAGATATCTTACTTACCAAGGACTTAATTCCGGTCGTTTATCATGATTTTAGATTAAATCCAGCCCTTACAAAAGATGCTCAAGGAAATTGGATCGAAGATAATAATATTAAAATTTTCGATTTAACTTATGAAGAATTGTCTAAATTTAAAATTGGAGAAATTGATAAAAAATCTAAATACGGAAGGAGATTTAATAATCAAAAAAGTTTAGGTGAAATAAAAATTCCTAAATTATCTGATCTACTTGAATTAACATCAAATTATATTTCAGATGATTTGATAATTAATTTAGAAATTAAATCAACACCTGTTGAAGACAACTTAACACCCCCTCCGAATGTAATGGCAAGATTAATAATTGATGAGGTTAATAAAACAGAAATAAAAGATAATATAATCTACTCGTCTTTTGATTGGAGGGTTTTGAGAGAAATAAAAAATTTAGACTCCAAAATCTCAAGAACTTATTTAACATCTGAGCTTAAGGGAAAAATATATGATAAATCACCTTGGTTGGACTTCATGCAGTTATACGATAGCAATAACAGAGATTTACCCAGGCTTATCAAAACATTAGGCGGGGTGGCATGGCATCCTGAACGTAAAGATATAGATAAAGAAATGATTAGAATTTCTCATAAAGAAGGACTTCGTGTGAACGTTTGGACTGTTAATGAAAAATATGAGATGTTGAGAATGATAGAATACGGTGTTGATGGAATTATAACCGATTATCCTTTAAGGTTAAAAAAACTTTGTGAGAAAGAAGGTATGAATTGGTTTTAATCGTTGGAAATAAAATTACTGATTCATAC
This sequence comes from uncultured Alphaproteobacteria bacterium, assembly GCA_902584795.1. GTDB lineage: Bacteria > Pseudomonadota > Alphaproteobacteria > HIMB59 > HIMB59 > HIMB59. The sequence goes on along the minus strand of CACIBB010000004.1, from coordinate 43,118 downwards.
TGCTGAAAAACTCTTCATTAGTTTTACAATCTTTCATCTTATCTAGAAGGAATTCCATGGCATCTACAGTGCCCATAGATGATAGTATTTTCCTTAAAATAAAGACTTTTTGTAGATCCCCAGCATCTAGGAGTAAATCTTCTTTTCTGGTGCCTGACTTTTGAACATCGATTGCAGGATATGTTCTTTTATCAGATAATTTTCTGTCGAGGACAATTTCTGAATTACCAGTTCCTTTGAATTCTTCAAAGATGACCTCATCCATTCTACTACCTGTTTCTATTAAAGCAGTAGCAATAATAGTTAATGAACCCCCTTCTTCTATGTTTCTGGCAGCTCCAAAAAATCTTTTAGGTCTTTGTAGTGCATTAGCATCTACACCGCCTGTTAAAACTTTACCACTTGATGGCACAACGGTGTTGTATGCTCTACCTAATCTTGTGATAGAGTCTAAGAGAATTACTACATCATATTTATTTTCAGCTAGTCTTTTAGCTTTCTCAATAACCATTTCTGCAACTTGAACATGTCTTGCAGCTGGCTCATCAAATGTTGAACTAATTACTTCACCTTTAACAGATCGTTGCATATCTGTAACTTCCTCTGGTCTTTCGTCTATTAATAGAACCATAAGATAGACATCAGGAAAATTTTCTGCAATTGATTTTGCAATTTTTTGTAAAATTACTGTTTTACCTGACCTTGGAGGTGCAACAATTAAAGATCTTTGACCAGCACCAACTGGTGCAATAATGTCTATAATTCTGGATGATAAATCTGTGTCTGGTTTTTCCGTTTCTAGATTAAATTTCTTCTCAGGATAAAGAGGGGTCAAATTATCAAAATTTGTCTTGAATTTATTATTTTTAGCAATTTCAATGAAGTTAACTTTGTTTGTTTCTACAAGAGCAAAGTATCTTTCACCATCTTTGGGAGGTCGGATAGGTCCCTCAAGGGTATCACCTTTCCTAAGACCATATTTCTTAATCTGATTTGGACTAACATATATATCATCTGGTCCTGGAAGATAATTAGAGTTTGCTGATCTTAAAAATCCAAATCCATCCTGCATTGTTTCTAATACGCCTTCACCTATAATTTCTTCATTTTTCTCTGCAAATTTCTTTAAAACAGAAAAATATATGTCTTGCTTTTTTAAACCAGAGGCGTTTTCAATTCCTAAAGACTCAGCATAATCTAAAAGTTCTTGAGGTTTTTTATCTTTTAGTTCGTTTAAATGCATATTGGAAATTACCTAGATAGTTAGATACGTTGATAAGGTATATAACAAAAAATAAAGAGAAAATATATATATTTATATATAGATATGTTGTTGTATGTCGAATGATGGGGATTAACATCTTCTTATTCAAAAAAACCTATATTTAAGTACTTTTTTAGTTATTTAATAACAAATGTTGATAACTTAATATTAATAAATTAAAGGTAATTTTATTGTTAAAAACTCGAAAATTTCATGAATAACTCATTTAATCCACAATTAATCAAACAGGTTATCATAGGCACTAAAAGCCAATCTAGAAGAAAAATATTTAGGTTAATGAATTTTAGATTTCAGTACAGATCACCTAATATAAATGAAAAAAAAGTAAAAGATTTAAATAATGATAAATATGATGCTTTAAAAATTGCAAAAGCTAAGGCTGAATATCTTTCTAAAAAATATAGTAATAAAATTATCGTAACTTTTGATACAACAATCCTATTTAAAAAAAAAACAATTTATAAATGTGGCAATCCTGAATGTTGTAAAAGAACCCTTATAGCATTTAATGATAAATCTCACGATCTTTACACAGCAATGATTTTTATGATCAATAACAATCTTATCAAAAGTACTCTTACAAAAACTAACATTGCTTTTAAAAATACAAGAGTGAGCGATATAAATAACTACGTTAATAAGAACTTTAAACAAGTGTCTAAAGCCGTAGGTTGTTATAATATAGAAGGAAAAGGAAATTTTTTTTTTAAAGATATATATGGCAGTTATTTCAATATTATTGGTATAGATGTCATTAATTTTTTAAAAACATTAAGAAGTATCTAAATGAATAAAAAAAAAATAGGCATTGTAGCAAAAAATCTAAATTATTCATTGTCGCCATTCATACATAATTATTGGTCAAGAAATAATAATTTTATTTATAGAAAATATGAGGTACAAGAAAAAAACATAGATAAGTTTTTTTATAATTATAGAAAAGATAAACGATTTATTGGTTTCAATATTACAATACCATACAAAGAAAATTTTATTGGTTTTTGCGATAAAATTACCGCAAGAGCAAAAAAAATTGGTTCTGTAAATTTAATTTATAAAAAAAACAAAATAATTTTTGGTGATAACACAGATGTTATTGGTTTTAGTAAGACTTTTAATTCTTTGAAAATTAGAAACACAAAATCTGTGTTATTAGTTGGTGCAGGAGGAGCCGCGAGAGCAATTTTATATTTTTTAAATCAAAAAAATATTGAAAAAATTGATATTTTTGCAACATCTATAAGAAGAGAAGAAAGCCTTAAAAAAAAATTTAAATTTGATCGTTTTCTGATTAAATCATCTCACCTCAAAAAAAGATATGATTTGATAATAAACGCATCCAGTGCAGGGATGACAAAAAAAAATAAAATAAATAGGAATATCTTGAATTTAGTTAAGAAAGCTAAAGGAGTAATTGATATAGTTTATAGCCCAATTGAAACAGATCTCTTAAAAAAAGCTAAAAAGTATGACATAAAATTTTCAGGTGGATTAAAAATGCTTTTAGAACAAGCAAAACCATCATACGAAATATGGTCTGGTAAAAAGATAGAAATAGACAATAGAATTTATCAAATGCTTTTAAATAAATTATGACCAAAGTTGCAGTTACAGGTAATATAGGATCGGGCAAAACTGAATTTATTAAATTTATCTCTAAGCTAGGTTTTTGTTATATATCATCTGATGCTATAATTTCAAAATTATACAATGATGACCGTACAAGAAAAATTATTTTAGAAAAATTGAAACTTCATGATCATAATTACAAAAAAGAAATTATTAAAATGTTACAGAATGAAGAGTTTAATAGGAAACTTAAGAGAACAATATATCCTCTTCTATACGCCAAAAAAAAAATAATAGCCCAAAAACATCAATCTTATCAGCCAGTATTTTATGAAATTCCATTACTTTATGAAGAAAATTTATTCAATAATTTTAATGTCACGGTATTCGTAAACTCGGATACCACTAAAAGAAAACAAAGGGTTTTAAAAAGAGGTGTTACAGAAGATTATTTTAAATTAATGAATAATAAGCAGATTAAAGAGAATATAAAAAAGAATAAATCAACTTTTACAGTAAACAATAATGGTTCAATCTTGAACTTACGTTTAAATATAATTAAATTATTAAATAAACTATGAGAGAAATTATACTTGATATTGAGACCACAGGCTTAGAAGTCAAAGAGGGACATAGGATTATTGAAATTGGCTGTATTGAACTTAACAAAAAAGAAGTCGGGGCAAATTATCATGAATATATAAACCCCTCTAAAACTCTTACTGAGGACAATATTAAAATACACGGAATAACTAATGAATATTTGACAGATAAGCCGATTTTTGAAGAAATTGCTGACGGCTTCTTAGAATTTATTCAAGATAGTTTCATTGTCGCTCATAATGCATCTTTCGACATCGGTTTCTTAAACTTTGAGCTTGAGAAACTATCTAAACCAAAAATATCGAAGGAGAGGGTTATAGATACAATTAAAATTGCGAGACAACGGTTTCCAGGGCAACAAGTATCATTAGACGCTCTTATAAAGAAATTAAAAATCAATACTCTTATAAATAGAGATCAACATGGTGCATTAAAAGACGCTAAAATCTTGACTGATGTATACTTGGAATTACAAGGCATAAACCAAATAGGATTAGAATTAAGTATGGCAAAATCAGAAAAAATTAACTTAGCTAGTGAGCCGAATTACTCATCCATCGTATTAACAAAAGAAGAGACAGAAGCCCATAAAGAGTTTATAAAAAATAAAATACCTAATTCAAATTGGGCTAAAATGTTGAAAAATTATGAGTAGTGAATTTATAGATATTGTGCTTTTTGGAGCAATAGCGATATTTTTAGTGTATCGCCTAAGGAGCATTCTTGGATCCTCTGACGGAAAAATTGTGAATATTAGAACAAAAAAAAATCCTCAATCGAAGTTTAAACCTAAGATAGTTCCTAAAAATGATAATAACGAATTTTTAGAAGGCGCTAATAAAGCATATGAAATGATTGTTCAGGCTTATCAAAGTAACAGTATCGAAAAAGTCAAAGATTTACTTACACCTGAAGCAATGCAAGCGATGGAACAAGCAAAAGCACCCAAAGAAATAAAATTTTCAGAAGTAAAAAATAGTTCTATTTTAGATGATAAATCTGATGACCTAAGACTAGTTAAGTCTGTGAAGTTTGAAACCGAACATTACAATGTTGCAAATAACGAAATTCTGAATGTTGTCGAAGAATGGGGTTTCGAAAAAGATAAAAAATCCTCCGATCCTAATTGGAAGCTTTTTTCTATTAAACTTGTCTCATAAAATTAAATTTAATTTAAATAAACAGCAAAATAAAAAACCATTAGAAGAGCAACCTAACGAAAAAATTAGTATTTCAATCGGCGGTCCTATTGAGAAGAAAAAAAAGAGTGATAATTTAGATAAAAAAAGTACAAAAATTAAAAAAATTTTTTCTAAACCAGTGCTTTTGGATAACAATCTTTATAAACAATTTAAAAATCAGCATTTTAGTAAAATCGATTTACATGGTCTTACAGTTGACCAAGCATACCAAAAATTAATCGAATATTTTTCAGTCAATTACAAGAAGAAAAATTTATTTCATATAGTGGTTACTGGCCTTGGCAATAAAACTAATGGAGAAGAATTTTTTACAGGAAAGATAAGAAGACAATTTCCTTTTTGGTTGGATACAGAAAAATTTCAATTTATGATAAAATCATATTCGCCTTGTAAAATACAACATGGTGGTTTGGGTGCTTTTTATATTAAGCTTAAATCTAAAGAATAAATTTCTTTTCGTCGGTTGGTTTTATCTCTGATTTTACAGCATCTGTAACCCATTCTTTATTTACTACTTCAGTTTTTTGATCACTTAGGTTTGCATCAAAACTAATTCTCTCAAGAATTTTTTCAAACATTGTTTGTAATCGTCGTGCACCAATATTTTCAACCTCAGTATTTATTTGTTCAGTGAGAGTTGCTATCTCTTCTAAAGCTTCATCTTCAAACTTTAATTCAATATTTTCTGTTGCAAATAATGACTTATATTGTTTGGTTAAACTATTATCAGTTTCTTTTAAAATTCTAATAAAATCATCTTTTTTAAGTGCATTTAACCTTACTCTTACAGGTAATCTTCCTTGAAGTTCCGGGAGTAAATCACTTGGTTTGGATTGATGAAAAGCACCAGACGCAATAAATAAAATATGATTTGTTTCGATTGTTCCATATTTTGTGCTTACAACTGTACCCTCAATAAGTGGTAGTAAATCTCTTTGCACACCTTCTCTTGAAACATCCCCACCTCGTCTCTCACTATTGGGTGCAATTTTGTCAATTTCATCTATGAAAACTATTCCACTTTCCTGGACACTTTTAATTGCATTTTGAACAACATTTTGTTTTTCAGCGATTTTCTCAATTTCTTCTTGAATAAGCGGCTCATAAGCCTCACCTATTTTAAGTTTCGTTTTCTTTTTATTTTTTAAACCTTTACCAAATATATCATTCATATTAATCATTCCCATTTGAGCACCAGGCATTCCTGGTATATCCAATGATTGAAAAGGATTAGATTTTTGATCTAACGCTATTTCGATCTCTTTATCATTAAGTTGATTATCTCTTAGCATTAACCGAAATTTTTCCTTAGTTTCTTCACTTGGATTGTCACCAAGCAGTGCTTTTAAAACAATTTCTTCTGCGTTTGTTTTGGCTTCATCTATAAAACGATCTCTTATCTTTTTCTTTTCTAAATTAATTGCAACTTCAATTAAATCCCTAATTATTTGTTCGACATCTCTTCCAACGTATCCAATTTCTGTAAATTTAGTTGCCTCTACTTTTATAAACGGTGACTGTGTAAGTTTTGCTAATTTTCTTGCAATCTCAGTTTTACCGCAACCTGTTGGCCCAATCATTAATATATTTTTTGGGATGATATCATCTCTGAGAGTCTCATCATTTACATTTAACCTTCTCCACCGATTTCGAAGAGCTATTGCGACTGCTTTTTTTGCATCATCTTGACCAATTACATAGCGGTCAAGTTCTTCTTTAATAACTTTTGGTGTAAGAGATTGGCTATCCATTAAATTTTAATCTCTGAAATGTTTAGAGTATCATTTGTATAAATACAAAGCTCTGCTGCAACTTTAAGTGACTCTGCTGCAATTTCTTTTGCAGACAAATTAGATTTTCTTTTTAAAGCCCTTGCTGCGCTGAGGGCAAAGTTGCCACCTGATCCAATTGCAACTATACCTTCTTGAGGTTCCAGAACGTCTCCTGTTCCACTAATAAGATATGTTTCATTTTTATCAGCTGCAATAATCATTGACTCCAATCTTCTGAGATACCTATCGGTTCTCCAATCTTTAGCTAATTCAACACAAGCTCTTTTTAAATTATATGAAAATTCTTCGCACTTTTTCTCCAGTCTATCAAAAAGAGTTAATGCATCAGCGGTTGATCCAGCAAACCCAACAATAATTTGATCATTATGAAATGTTCTAATCTTATTGGCGTTTGACTTAATGACAGATGTACCCAAAGTTACTTGTCCGTCAGATGCTATAACAACACTCTCATTATCACGAACACAAACAACAGTTGTCGAGCGTATTATTGTTTTATTTTTATCCATTATTCCTATAAATATAGGTACTAAATAGCTGATTACAAATGCGTGAATTTACATTTAATAGAGATACAAAAGAAACAAAAATATCAATAAACATCAACCTTGATGGCTCAGGAGTAAATAAAATTGATACTGGAATTGCTTTTTTTGATCATATGCTTCAACAAATAAGTACCCACAGTTTGATAGATATAGATTTAAAATGTGATGGCGACCTTAAAGTGGATATGCACCATACTGTTGAAGATGTTGGCATTGCTTTAGGTGAGAGTATAAAAAACGCACTTGGTGATAAAAAAGGTATAACACGTTTCGCATACTCTTATGTTTCTTTTGATGAAACATTAACAAGATCAGTTATAGACTTGTGTAATCGCCCCTATTTTATTTGGAATGTAAAAACATCTTTAGAAAAAGTCGGTGATATGGACCAAGAGTTATTTTCAGAATTTTTTAAATCTTTAGTTACTGAGTCAAGAATGAATTGTCATATTGAAACATTATATGGAAAAAATAATCACCATATTATTGAAAGCTGCTTTAAATCATTTGCACTATCCTTGAAAAAAGCAATATCTATTGATCCAAGAAAAACAAATATTCCGAGTTCTAAAGGAAAACTTTGAAAAAAAAAGTCATAGGACTTATTGACGGGCAATCTGGAAATATTGGATCGATTAATAAAGCAATCAAAGATATTATTAAAGGAAGGCCATACCAATTAAAGATCATTAAAAGTCATTTTAATTATACTGCGTTTGATAAAATCATTTTGCCCGGACAAGGTGCTTATGCCACTCTTATGTCAAATTTGAAAAAATTAAAAATTATTCAACCATTAAAAAAATACTTAAAAAATAACTCCTCATACTTAGGCATATGCGTTGGTATGCAAATTTTATCTGATTGGGGCTATGAGGATAAGACTACAAGAGGATTAGGAATTATTAGTGGAGATATCAAAAAATTTAGAAATAAAAAACTTATAATTCCTCATATGGGCTGGAATACTATTAACTTAAACAAAGATGACACTATTATTGCAAACAGTTTTGACAAGAAGGATTTTTATTTTGTTCATAGTTACATTTTTCAAAACATTAAAAAATCAGATGTTTTAGCTTTTACTCTTTATGGTAAAAAATTCCCTTCTATTGTAAAGAAAGGCAATATTTACGGAGTGCAATTTCATCCCGAAAAAAGCCACAAACACGGACTAAATTTGATAAAAAATTATATTTTGAAATCATGAATATATTCCCAGCAATTGACATAATAGATGGAAAGTGTGTGAGATTAACAAAAGGTATCGCCGATGATAAAACAATCTATCAGTATTCTCCTCTTGATATGGCTAAAACATATCAAGATGCAGGTTTCAATACCATCCACGTTGTCGACTTAGATGCTACTTTAGGTAAGGGCAATAACAATCAGGTTCTGAGCCAGATTAGAAGAAAAATTGATATTAATATTGAAGTTGCTGGCGGTATAAGAAGTAAAGATGCTATTATTGATAAAATTAATGAAGGGTTCAATACAATTGTTATTGGAACCTTTGCAATAAAGAATATTGATGACGTTTTAAATTTTGACGACTCTTTAATTGAAAAACTATCCATTGCTTTGGATATAAAAGATAATCAAATTGCTTCTCACGGCTGGCAAGAGACAACCAATCAATCTTTAAAGCATATTATAGATAAATATAACAACCGGCCAATTCATTCCTATTTTGTCACAGATGTTGCTAATGATGGAATGCTGTCTGGCTTAAATATGGAAACGTTTAACACTATTAAAAAATTAACTGACAAGCATATTACTATCGGAGGAGGAGTTAAGGACCTTAATGATATTGAATTGAGTAGATTAAACGGTTTTAATAATGTTGTTGTAGGTAAAGCTATATACGAAAATAAAATATCTATAAATAGTTTGGTCCAATTTAATGCTTAAGACAAGAATAATTCCATGCCTTGATGTTATTAAAAATAAAGTTGTTAAGGGTGTTAATTTTAAAAACATAAGAGTCATGGGTAACGCAGTTGAAATGGCAAAATATTACTCTTTATCAGGGGCTGATGAGCTTTGTATGCTTGATATAAATGCATCATATCAAAATAGAAAAACATTTATTAAAACTGTTGAATCAATAGCTAAGGTTATAAATATCCCTTTAACTGTAGGTGGAGGAGTTTCAGATTTGAGCGATATAACAGATTTGCTTAATGCAGGAGCAGATAAAGTATCAATTAATTCCGCAGCAGTAAAAAATCCAAAACTAATAAGACAAGCCTCATTGAGACATGGCTCTCAATGCATAGTCGTAGCAATTGATGGAAAAAGGCATAAAAATAAAATAAAAGTTGTCATCAAAGGTGGAAGAGAAATTACCAAAAATGAACTTATTACTTGGGCAAAACAAGTACAATCTCTTGGTGCTGGAGAAATATTAATGACTTCAATGGATACAGATGGTGTTAAAAATGGTTTCGATAGCAATATGCTAAAAAAAGTAACCAGTAATGTTGATATTCCTGTAATTGCTAGTGGTGGCGTTGGAAGTCTTGAACATTTTTATTTAGGTTATTTGACAAAATCCACTGGTTTGTTAGCTGCGAGCGTATTTCACTCTAGAAAATACAAAATAAAGACTGTAAAAAAATATCTCAATAGCAAAGGGGTTCCTGTCAGATTATGAGTTATGATAAAGAAAATATTTTTGCAAAAATTTTAAAAGGTGAAGTACCTTGTGATAAGGTTTTTGAAAATGAGCATGTGTTTTCATTCAAAGATATTAGTCCAAAAGCAAAAACACATATCTTAATTATACCAAAGAAACCCTTACTGGATATTTCTGATTTCTTACAAAATGCAGACAGCTTATATCAAACTAATTTTTGGAAATCCATTGATGAAATTATAGATATTTTAGATTTAAGAGATAAAGGGTTTCAAATTAAAACACATAAAGGCAAAGAAGGTGGTCAAGAGGTTTTTCATTTCCATTTACATTTGCTATCGAATGCTTAACTACCTAGCTTGAATATAATTTATGATATCTAAAACACCTTTAATATCTTTTGCATGATCGATAACTCTATTGATCTCTTGCTCATCACTTGACACACCAAATAGATAAACAATTTGTTTTTGTACTTCAAAATCATACTTAAACTTCTTTATATTCGAGTCAGTAAATATCTTTGTATAAAGTTGTGTGCTAATAAACTTATCTTTAGCTTTATCATCAAGCCCATATCCTGTATCAATTGAAATTTCATTAAGAACTTCAATAACGCCATCTTGTTTCCAAGCCAGTCTCACAGCTTCTAACCTCATATCCCCATAAGGAACAACCCCTGTTAGCAATACCTTTCCTAATTCCACTTCAACATCAATCCTAGTAAATAGAGTTGCATCATATGAAAAGTATTTTTCTTTAATACCAAGTTTAATTGTGGCATCGTCCCAACTTTCACTAAATGTTTTTTCATCTTCGTTTTCCTTAATTACAGTTTTTGCACCTGTAGATAAAAGTGACGGACCACAACCAATAAAAAATACTGACAATAAAATTATAAAATGCTTAGTCATTTTTTTAAATCAATTGATAATTTATAAAAATCATTCCTTGATATTTTATACTTACTTTTAAGCTGTTGATAAGCCTTTTTTACACCTACCTCATTAATTATCTCCTTAATCTCTTTAAAATTGAAATCTTTAATCTTGTCAGTCTCTTTTTCAATGCTCACAGCTAAAACTAACTCACCTTTAATTCCAGAGTAATTGAAATTTTCATAATTTTTGTAATCTATATGTATTCTTTCCTCATATAGTTTTGTCAGTTCTTTAAGTATAACAATTTCAAACGCTTCAGAAATAGAGGCAATAGCATAGACGTCCTTACGTAATTGCTGTTTTGTTGAATAAATTATTAAATTATTAACTTTGTTCTCTAAGAGAGTTTTTTCTTTATGTTCTTTTTTTTTGGGAAGAAAACCAATAAAGGTAAATTTTTTTTTATTTAAAAAACCACTTAGTTGAATGCCTGAGATTAAGGCGCTAGCACCAGGTATTGAATATACATTTACCTGATTTTCAAACAAAAAATTTATTAATTGGTTTCCAGGATCAGATATAAGTGGAGAACCAGAGTCTGATATCAATGATATCACTTGATTAGATTTTAATAATTTATATATGTAATCTTTCTTTTTGTTAAAGTCATGATCAGTGTACTTAGACAATGATGTTTTGATATCATATTTTTTCAAAAGCTTTTTACTATTTATGGTGTTCTCACATAAAATTAAATTAGAATTTTTTAAAACATTTATAGCTCTTAATGTGATATCATCCAAATTTCCTATGGGAGTTGAAACTAAATAGAGACCCGGGTTCATTATGAATTTATTTAAAAATATAATTATATTACTCACATTAATATCATTTTTTAGTTGTGCCCCAACAACAATCGAGAAAAAAAAGCCGATTGAAAAAGCACCAGAAAAAGTTGAAGAGATAGAAATTGTCGAAGAGAAAGAGGAGGAAATAGAGAAATTTGAGACAATAAAGAAGCCATCAAAACCCGGAGATAAAATAATTGATTTTAATAATATTGATAAAATAATTGTTTTTTTATCAGACGATGAAATTTTAACATCTTTGTTTTATGATGTTTTTATAAAAGAAATCCATAACTTTCCCGATATCAAAAAAATAGAATTTATCTATTCAATTGATGAAATACAAAAACCAATCAACAATTCTCTCATTATAGGTCCAACCAATTCGAAAGATTTGTTCGACTTGCCAAATAAACTTGGTGAAAATACATTCACGATTTCTTTATCAAATGATTTCTCTGTAATGAATAAGTATGCAGATAATGAAATCATTTTTGTATTTAGCAGCCCTTACCAACACTTAGAAATACTTGGGGATTATATTAATTCATCAAACTCACTTGGTGTATTATACAAACAAAACGAATATGGATTAAAATTATTTGAACATTTTAAAGATATCTACCCATTAAAATATATTAAATCATCTCCATTTGGAGACAGCGCAGTAGATTTGGAATTATCAGTGAAGTTGATGGGAGACTTAAATACATATGACAACATAATTATTTTTGATGATACTTTTAGCTATAAAGATTTAGTGGGATATTTAGCAACAGAGGACGGAACTTATCCTCTTGAGAGAACATTCCTAATTGACAATTTTTTAGAGCAAAGAAAGAATTTAGAAAATTATTATAAGCCTATTAATAGGACTTTCTTGCAAAATATCGATTTGACTATTATGGATGAACCGCATCGGGAGTTTTTCTTCAGGATCTCAGTAAAGATATCACTTACTATTGCTAATCAAATTTTAAAAAACAATTTTTTACCGAGTGCTATTGAATTAGAGGATTTTGGAAGACTGCCATTAGAAAATATGATGATTAATTATCCTGTAATATTTGATTAGATAATTTTTTAAAAGCTTCATACCTGTGAGAATTTAATAATTTTTGTTTCTTATCCATTTCTGCGAATGTCTTGTTATTATTTGTAGGAATAAAATATGGATCATAACCAAAACCATTATTGCCTCTCTTGTCTTTTATTATAAAGCCCGGTATGGATCCTGATACCTTATATTTTTGGTTTTTGCCTAAAATGCAAATAGAACAAAAAAAAGTAGCATCAACATAACTTAAGTTTTCAAATTTATTAAAAATAAAATCTATAACCCTTTGCTCCCCTCCTAATTTTTTTGCCTCTCTTGCTGTTTTTATACCTGGATAGTTATTTAATTTATTTACAACAAATCCACTATCATCACATAGCACTAGTGTATTTGTTTTACTTAAAAAATATTTAGATTTAATTTCACAATTTTCTTCAAAAGTTTCACCATCTTCTGTAGGTTCACCAATATTTTTAAATTCATTTAGATTTAAAAATTCATATTCACTAAATAGATTGAAAAGCTTTATATAAAAAATAAATTCCTCTAATTTTCCGGTATTATTAGTGCCAAGTAATAAATTATTTTTCAATTGCCAAATTTTGAATATTGAAAATTTCTGGCATCGATCCTTCAACTAGTTCTATAAAACTCATAATAGTTTTTTTGCTAAATTTAGCCTCTTCACCAGTTGATTGAAACTCAATAAATTGACCATCATTTGCCATTACCACATTGCAATCTACTTCAGCACTTGAGTCTTCAATATAGTTTAAATCTATGCATGATGTTCCATTAACAACACCAACCGATATTGCTGCAACTTGATTTACTATAATTGCTTTTGATAAATTAAATTTATTTTTGAAATCATTAACTGATCGAACAAGACTAACGTATCCACCAATGATAGATGCTGTCCTTGTTCCTCCATCAGCACTAATCACATCACAATCAACCTTGATAGTTTTTTCCCCAAGTACATCTAAATTCACAGCACACCTTAAACTTCTTCCAATAAGTCTCTGAATTTCTTGTGTTCTTCCAGATTGCCTACCTTTGGCCGCCTCTCTGTCCATTCTTTCAGATGTAGAAGAAGGTAACATACCATATTCTGCAGTTAACCAACCTTTTCCAGAATTTCTTAAAAATCCAGGAACTCTATCTTCAATAATCGCTGAGCAACAAACATGAGTATTTCCTAATTTAACTAAACATGATGATTGATTATTTGGTTGAAAGCCTGGAATTATTTCTAAATTTCTAATTTTAGAAAGTTCTCTATCATTTCTTGTATATCCAGACATTTATGTTTTATTATTTTAAATTATAAGATTAATTAAGATTAATGAATAAAAAAATTACTGATATTGGAGCAAGATCAAAACTAATATTCAAGTCACTGGTTGAAAGTTACTTGAAAACAGGTGAGCCTATGGGTTCTAAAGCACTCAGTTCAAAAATTTCTTATAAACTCTCACCAGCAACAATAAGGAATGTTTTAAACGAAATAAATTTTCACGGACTTATACAAAAAGGTCATTTCTCTGCAGGCAGTATACCAACTGATTTAGGTTTACAATTTTATACCCATGCACTTTTAGAGCCAGGATATATTAGTAAAAGTGAAAAAGAGATTATTGAGAAGTCATCTAAAATGAATAATCTTTTAAATGAACATGAAATAATCACTAACACTTTAAATGGCCTATCTAAACAAGCTAGTCTTGTTATAAATAATGAAAAAATAACAAAAATTAAAAAAATCGACTTTCACAAAATCGATAATCATAAGGTAATATTCATTGTTGAGCATGAAGATGGGTATACATCAAATAGAATAGTAGAAATTGATGAAAATATTCAAACAGAAGATTTAAATAGTATTGGTAACTTTATAAATAAGTTTTCAAAATCTATGACACCTACAGAAATTCAAAATAGTATAAAAGTTTTTATCAAATCTGCAAAAAATCAAATAACCAACACTTCAAAAAAACTATTGCTTAAAGGTATAAAAATTGAAAAGTCTCAAAATACAGAAACTTTTTTTGTAAGAGGCTTGCCAAATTTAATTAAGAATAATTTAGAAACAGACCTAGACAGCATAAATGAGCTTTTGAGTGATATTGAAACAGGTAAAATGGCAAACAAAATGATTAAGGCCTTGAAAAAATCAAAAGGAGTGCAAATATTTATTGGAAGTAATACAAATTTTTTTAAAAATACAAACCTATCTATGATTTTATCAAATTATAAAACTAAAAATGGACTTACTGGTGCTATTGGTGTCATAGGTCCAAAAAGAATTGATTATCAGCGAATTGTTCCTATTGTGAGCTATATGTCTGAAACAATATCAAAAAAATAAAGGAATTATTATGGAAGAAGATAAGAAATACGAAGATCAAGCCCAACACCAAGAAGAAGATTTTACAGAAAATCAAGAAACCAATGAGACTGATGTAGATGAAAATTCAGATACAAATGATGATGAAATCCAAAAACTCAAAGACGAAATTGAGAGTTTAAAAGATCAAAGGTTAAGAGCTGTTGCTGAACTAGAAAACTTTAGAAAAAGGGCAGAAAAAGATCAATCAGATGCACTGAAATACGGTATAGCTAATTTTGCAAAAGAAATAATTAATATCGGTGACAATATAGAGAGAGCAAAATCAAGTATTTCAGAAGAAGTGAGATCTAATGAAAGCATAAAGTCTGTTGTTGATGGTTTAGATCTAATTGCACAATCCACTATGGCCACTTTCGAAAAAATTGGCATCAAAAAAATTGAAAGTATAAACCAAAAATTTGACCATAATTTACACCAAGCCATGATGGAAATTGAAAAAAATGACTGCGAGCCCGGAACTATTGTTCAAGAACTAATACCAGGCTATACATTGCATGATAGATTACTAAGACCAGCAATGGTAGGGGTATCAAAAAAATCTCAAGAAAATCAAGACGACAAAGCCATCAAAGAAGAAGAGAAATCCGAAAAGTAAGAAAATTCAATAGTTTTAATGCTCTTGAATTAAGTAAGTATCAACCCATATAAATATAAGATTATTTAATTTTTAAAGTAGGAAAAACAAAATGGCTAAAGTAATTGGAATTGATTTAGGTACCACAAACTCTTGTGTGGCAATAATGGATGGAAAGAATCCAAAGGTAATAGAGAATTCTGAAGGTGCTAGAACAACACCTTCTGTTGTAGCTTTCACTGAAAGCGAAAAATTAATTGGTCAATCTGCAAAAAGACAAGCCGTCACCAATCCTGAAAATACACTTTATGCTGTAAAAAGATTTATTGGTAGAAGCTTTGAAGACGACACTGTCCAAAAGGATGTAGGCTTATCTCCATTTAAAATTATTAAAGGTAATAACGGTGATGCATGGGTTGAAGCTCAGGGTGAAAAATATAGCCCTAGTCAAATCTCTGCTTTTATTCTTCAAAAAATGAAAGAGACAGCCGAGTCTTATACAGGAGAAACTATTACACAAGCAGTGATAACTGTTCCTGCTTATTTCAATGATGCACAAAGGCAAGCAACTAAAGATGCTGGCAAAATTGCTGGCTTAGAAGTTTTAAGAATTATTAATGAACCAACCGCTGCTTCACTAGCATATGGACTAGATAAAAAACAATCAGGCACTGTAGTCGTCTACGATTTAGGAGGTGGTACATTTGATGTATCAATTTTAGAAGTTGGCGATGGTGTGTTCGAAGTTAAGTCAACAAATGGTGACACACACTTGGGTGGAGAAGACTTTGATTTAAGAATTATTGATTTTTTAGCTAGCGAATTTAAAAAAGAGCAAGGTATAGATTTAAAAAATGACAAATTAGCATTACAACGTTTAAAAGAGGCTGCTGAAAAAGCAAAAATAGAACTGTCAAGTTCAACTCAAACTGATGTAAATTTACCTTTTATTACAGCTGATCAATCTGGGCCTAAACACTTAAATGTAAAACTTACTAGAGCTAAGCTTGAAGAGTTAGTTGACGATTTGCTTCAAAATACAATTGAACCTTGTAAAAAAGCTCTTAGTGACGCTGGCCTTTCAGCAAGCGACATAAACGACGTCATTTTAGTTGGTGGAATGACAAGAATGCCAAAAGTTACAGAAATTGTTAAAAACTTTTTTGGAAAAGACCCCAGTAAAGGCGTTAACCCTGATGAAGTTGTGGCTATGGGAGCAGCTATTCAGGCAGGTGTTTTACAAGGTGATGTAAAAGATGTCTTACTTTTAGACGTAACCCCACTTTCTTTGGGTATTGAAACACTGGGCGGTGTATTTACAAAGTTAATTGAAAGAAATACGACTGTTCCTACAAAAAAAAGCCAAGTATTCTCAACAGCAGAGGACAATCAAAATGCCGTTACTATCAGGGTCTTTCAGGGAGAAAGAGAAATGGCTGCTGATAACAAGCTTTTAGGTCAATTCGATTTAGTTGGCATACCTCCTGCTCCAAGAGGAACACCACAAATCGAGGTAACTTTCGATATTGACGCTAATGGTATTGTCAATGTATCTGCAAAAGATAAATCTACAGGAAAAGAGCAACAAATTAAAATCCAAGCATCTGGTGGTCTATCAGATGAAGAGATTGACAAAATGGTTAAAGATGCTGAAGCCAATGCTGAAACAGATAAGAAGAAAAGAGAAGAGGTTGATGTTAAAAATCAAGCCGATAGTCTTGTCTTCCAAGTGGAAAAAAATATAAAAGAGCATGGCGATAAAATTAGTCCCGAAGATAAGTCTAAAATAGAAGCAGACATAAAAGATTTAAAAGAAGCGCTCGAAAAAAATGAGATTGAGACCATAAAACAAAAAACACAAGAACTAACTCAATCATCTATGAAAATGGGCGAAGCTATGTACAAAGATCAACAATCATCTGAGGCTTCTGGCGCAGAACAACCTAAGCAAGAAGATAACACTAGTGAAACTAAAAGCGATGATGATGTTATAGACGCAGACTACGAAGAAGTAGACGACGATAAAAAAGCAAGCGGACAGTAACTCTTAGCTTGGTTTAAAATATTATGGCTGAGGATTTTTATGACACTCTTGGTATATCCCGTGAAGCTAGTGACTCTGAAATAAAAAGTGCTTACCGAAAATTAGCAATGAAATATCATCCTGATCGAAACCAGGGTGACTCTGCTGCTGAACAAAAATTTAAGGATGTGAGTCAAGCATATGAAATTTTAAAAGATCCAAAAAAAAGACAAACTTATGATCAATTTGGCCATGCTGCTTTTGAACAAGGCGGTGGTGGAGCCGGTGGATTTGGCCAACAAGGCTTTGGCGGTTTTTCAGATATTTTTGAAGATATTTTTGGTGCATTTGGTGAGGGCGGTCAGCGCGAAAGTAGAGGGGATGATTTGCGCTACGATGTTACTATTGACCTAGAAGAGGCTTTTACTGGAAAATCACTAGAAGTAACAATACCCAAAATGATTAATTGCCCTGAACAGCATAGTTATAAAAGTTGTTCTACTTGCCAAGGTTACGGAAAGGTTAGGACTCAGAGCGGGTTTTTTTCTATGGAAAGGACCTGTGGTAGATGTGGTGGAACTGGGCAAGAAATGAAGGGTCGATGCTCAAAATGCAGTAACACTGGACGAATTAAACAAAATAAAAAAATTCAGATCAAAATACCTGCTGGAGTTGAAACAGGTAACAGGATTAGAATGAGCGGAGAAGGAGAGGCTGGAGAAAGAGGCGGCTCCTATGGAGACCTTTACGTTTTTATAAATATAAATAACCACAAACTTTTCCAGAGAGAACGAGATAACATTATTTGTGATGTTGCTATACCTTTTACTACAGCAACTTTGGGCGGAAATATAGAAGTTCCTACTATAGAAAAAAAAATGGTTAATGTCTCCATACCAAAAGGAATGCAGTCAGGTCATAAACTCAGAATCAAAGGCAAGGGAATGAGTATTCTGAGAACAAACACAAGAGGTGATATGATTGTTAAAGTACATGCTGAAACACCAGTAAACTTATCTTCAGATCAAGAAAAACTTTTAAATCAATTTAATGAAACCCTTACTAAGAAAAACTCTAAAATGACGGAAGGGTTTTTTGATAAAGTAAAAAAAATGTTTAATTAATGAATTATTGTTTTGATTTTATCGAAACACCAATAATTAAACTTTTTGTCCTAGATAGTTCAGAGGGAGTTCACTTTCTTATAAAAGATAATGATAAAAGAATTAAAAACATACTTAATTTATATAACCCAACTAAAGGTTTAAAATTAAAAAAAGCAAAAATATTAATAAACAATTTATTGAAAGGTAAAATTTCTAAACAAAAAAATATAAAAATAAAATTCCTCGATGGAACTACACTACAAAAAAAAGTTTGGACAGAAATTACTAAAATTCCCTATGGTCAAACAATTTCCTACAGCGAGCTTGCTAAAAAAATAAAGAGACCAGATGCAGTAAGAGCCATTGCTTCAGCGGTTGGTAAAAATCCTGTTGGATTATTGGTTCCTTGTCACAGAGTAGTAAAAAAAAATGGAGATTTCGGAAGATATATGTGGGGTGATAAAATTAAGAGAAAAATACTAGATATAGAGGGTAGAGGAACGGCTGACTCGACATATAGAGGAGGAAAGTGAGATACCGAATCAGCCCCCGCATGAATGCTAACTGAACACTAATAAATATTTTGATATAGTCAAAGTTGTTCAAGTATTAAATATCCAAAAATGAGTTTAAAATCGATTTTATCCTATAGTTTTCAGTCATTTTACCTTGCTGGGAGTTTTTTATTATTATTTATTTTTTTGCCCACATTTTACAATTTATCAATTGGTATCTCTTTAAGTGTTATCGGTCTAGTAATACTGATATCTAGATTTTTTGATGTCTTTTCAGACTTTTTAATTGGTTATTTAACAGAAAAAAGAATTATTTCAGGTCGATCAAGAAAAAATCAAATTCTTTTAGGAATAATAATATTTATTTTCTCCTTATTTGGCCTTTACGTTTTCCAATCTTCTAATATTTATTATTTTATTTTTTTTTATAACTTAGCATTGATAAGTTACTCAATTGCAATCATTCCTTACGACTCTATAGTTATCGATCAAAAAAAAATTTTAAAAAAAAGATTTCGTTTGGCAGCAGTCAAAGAAGTATTTGCAATTTTAGGAGTTCTTGCAGCTCTTATTATTCCAACGACTATTTCAAATTTAAATAATGTTGAGCTATTAAACCCAGACGTTATAAAAACAAGTGGTTTTATTTTTATTTCTCTTGCAATTATAGGGGGATTAATTTTTTATTTTTTCTATGATGATGAACTGAATTACAAGCCAAATGAAATTTCTTGGATAAAATTAAAAACTTTCATTAAAAAAAATAAAAAAATCTTACCTTTTTCTTACATTACATTTTTTAATTTACTTGCTAATAATTTTACTGCAAATTTATTTATTATATTTGTATCTGAATATCTGGGTCTTAGTGATTATGCAGGCCATTTATTAATTTTGTATTTTCTTATAACATTAATTTCCACGCCATTTTGGTATTTTTTTGGAAAAAAATTTTCAAATATGTTTTTATTACAGATTGGAACCAGTATAACTATTTTTGGTTTCTTATTTGTTATTTTCACTAGCAGTGACTATTGGCAAATATATATATTTGTCATACTTATTACAGGAATTGGTATTGGAATTGATCTTATAATACCCCAGATTGAGTTAGCTGACATATTAGATGTAAATAATGAAAATCGTTTATCACAGTTTTTTACCTCATTTTTCTCAATTATAAGAAAAGCTGCTATAGGAATTGCTGCTGGTATAGCACTAACGGGATATGGTTACTTACAATCAATAAATTTTACAATTCACCCAAATATTCCAAATATTATGATTTTTTATTTTTTTATACCGCTTACCATTAAATTGTTCGTATTAATCTTAGTAATGAGATATAGAAGTAAATTCAATGTCTCAATTAGAGAGTAAAAAACACGTAATTTACATAATAGGCACTGTTGCCTTTTTCTTATTTTCAATTGCAGACACTATTATAAAGTTAATTGGAGATTTATATAAAGACACAGTTATATTTTCCATAGCGAGTTTCTCCGCAATAATCCCAGTGCTCTTTTATTTACTGTACAGAAAGAGCTTAGAAGAAATAAAAACAAGCAATTATAAACTTCATTTTATAAGAGGTATTTTAATGACTTTGACCTATTATTTTGTTGTAAAAGGTATCATTTTATTACCTTTATCTATTGCTTATCCAATAATTTTGTCAGCTCCTGTGTTACTTTCAATTATGGGAATAGTAATTTTAAAGGAGTCAATTTACCTATCCAAAATAATTTCTTTAATACTAGCTATGATTGCTGTTTTTATGGTCTCAGGTTTTAGTTTAAACGCAGGTTTTAATGCTTTGGGAGTAATATTTCTTATATTAGGAGTAATTTCATTAGCGTGTCTAGATTTTACAGTGCGAGTTTATGGGAAATCTGAAAGAACTATGGCTTTGACTTTTTATAGTATGGGAATTACTGGCATAATTTTCACAGTATTTTCAATCAACCATTACAAAGATATCGCTTTGTACGATTTTTTAATAATGGTAGGTGCAGGGCTTATTGATGGTGTGGCCATGATGATCTTAATCTATTCTCTTAGAAGAATAGAAGCTTCATTTTTTAGCATCACACATTATTCACAGATCATTTTTGGAATAGTAATTAGTATTTTTGTTTTCAATCACTACCCCTCAATTATAGAATTATGCGGAGCTATTTTAATAATAATTTCTGGATATCTTGTTTATTCTAAATTAAAAAAGCTAAATTGATTGCTTTTCCATTGGGTAAATAGAGCAACCTGAAATTTTCCACTCTCCCTTGTCTTTAATGAGTGAGTACATTGCTAAATAAGAAACATTATCTTGCGAGACGATTTGTAGTTGATGATATATAGCTCCTTCAAAAAATTTTGATTCCATAAAATAGTAATTTTTAGGGTTATAAACAGGCTCATAATAGTTTTTAACCATTCTCATAAAATCTTGAGGATTATTGAACCTCATCTTGATATAAGGTGAGGCATGAAAGAAAGCTCCTTCAGCATCTTTGTTAATGAAGGCCTTTAGTTGACTTTCAATCACTGCTTGCGTTTCACTAAACTCATTTTTATCAATAGTTTCTGCAATAGATATGGTGTTAAAAAGTAAAAGGCATAAACTTGTGTAAATTAATTTTTTAAACTGCATACTATTTATATGCGTAATTAAACAATATAGATGAAAATCATTTTAATTATATTCGCCTTGTTTTTGAACATATCCTATAGTTACGCAGATCAAAATAGCCCAAAACTTGATGAATTATTCAATCAGCTCTCCGAGGTAAAGGACTCAAAAGAACAAAGTCTAATTATATCAAAAATATGGGGAGAATGGATGAAAATTGAAAATCCAGATGTAAAAATAGTAATGGATAATATTTCAGATTTTTTTAAATCTAAAAATTACCAATCTGCGATATCAGCTTTAACTCTTGCTATTGAGTTAGAGCCAAATTACGCGGAGGCCTACAACAAAAGGGCAACTTTTTATTTTATGATGGGAGACTATGAAAACTCTATGAGAGATATTGAAGTTACATTGTATCTTGAACCAAGACATTTTGGTGCATTAGATGGTTTGAGTAGAATTCTTATAAGCTACAAAAATTATGATGGAGCACTTAAGGTTTATCAAGAAATGAAAAAGTTAATGCCAAATGATTTGTCTGTTGATATGAAAATTGAAAATCTAAATCAAATGGTGTCAAAGGAAACTTAAATTAACCAATTGGTTAAGAATATAGTTTAACGAAATAATGAAATTTATTGCCCCTTGCCACCTTCCTCCTCGACAATGTCTCAACCCAAGCGGCTAGGGGACAGGTATAATATTCGAATTTTGGTTGATATGAAACAGATTTCTTATAATTTAAAAAGCCTATCAAATAAGAAAAATATCGTTATAGATGTTATTTAAAAATTAATTAGTTATAAATTGAGCTGTGAAAAAAAAATTTAACACAAAAGTAATTCATTCTGGACATGGCCCAGATAAAGAAACGGGAGCCGTTATGCCACCGATACATCTTTCATCAACCTTCAAACAAATGGAACCCGGAAATTTTGAGTATGAATATGCTAGAACCAAAAATCCTTCTAGAGATGTACTAGAAAAATTACTAGCACAAATTGAGTCTGGAGATAAAGCTTTTGCATTTGCATCGGGCATGTCAGCAATTAATACAGTTTGTGACCTATTTGGCACAAACTACCATATAGTTTGTTCTGATGATGTATATGGGGGTACTCGTAGGTTATTTGATAAAGTTAAATCAAATATTGACGTAACTTACATCGACTTTGATAAAAATATAAACTGGAATGATGAAATAAAAGAAAACACAAAATTTATATGGATTGAAACACCATCAAATCCTTTAATGAAAATTATTGATATTAAAAACACTGTTAATATTGCAAGTGAGTTTAAATTACCTGTGATATGTGATAACACATTTGCCTCTCCATATAATCAGAGACCACTTGAATTAGGTGCAGATATGGTAGTGAGTTCTTCAACAAAATATTTAGGAGGCCACTCAGATATTGTTGGCGGGTCTATTGTTATTAAAGAGAATAAGGAATACGCTGAAAAAATTTCTTTTATTCAAAATGCAGTTGGGGCTATCCCCTCTCCCTTTGATTGTTATTTATTAACAAGAAGCATTAAAACACTTTCTGTAAGAATGAAGCAACATAATGAAAATGCTATTGCTGTGTCTAATTATTTATCCAATCATCCTAAGATAGAAAAAGTTTTTTTTCCAGGTAATGATAAAAGGCACAAGGAAATTGCAGAAAAACAAATGGATGGTTTTGGTGGAATGATGTCTTTTGTAATTGACTCAGATATTAATGGGGTAAAAACTTTTCTAAAAAATTTAAATTTATTTACACTCGCGGAAAGCCTAGGAGGAGTCGAAAGTTTGATCGAGCATCCAGCCATCATGACCCATGCTTCTATAGATCCATCAATTAGAGAAAAATTAGGCATATCAGAAACATTACTAAGAATATCTGTGGGTATTGAAGATGTAGATGATTTGATATCAGATTTAGACCAAGCCCTATCAAAGATTTAAGATGAGAGACATAGTTGATTTTATTGGCAATACGCCACTTATTAAACTCAAATATCCATCTGAAATTACGGGTTGTAATATTTATGGTAAAGCAGAATTTATGAATCCAGCTGGTTCTATCAAAGATAGAACGGCATTGGGTATAATCCTTGATGCTGAAGAGAATAATTTAATTGAACCAGGCGGCACTGTCGTTGAGGGTACCTTTGGAAACACAGGTATTGCTTTAACAATGATTAACAATGCTAGAGGATACAAAACTATAATTGTAATGCCTGACGGTGCATCAGAGGAGAAGCAAAGTATTTTAAGGAATATGGGGGCAAAGCTAAAAGTTGTACCAACTAAACCCTATTCTGATCCAGGTAATTATCAGCATGTATCAAAGAGGTTAGTTGAAGATCTACAATCAAAAGGAAAGACTTCAGTTATGTGGGCAAACCAATTTGACAATACAGCAAATTACAAATTTCACTCAAAAACCACAGCTAAAGAAATATTCAATCAGCTTGATGGAAAAGTTGACGGATTTACTTGTGCAATTGGGTCGGGTGGAACATTAGCAGGCACATCTATTGGACTCAAAGAATTAAATTCAAATATAAAAATAGCTTGTACAGATCCACAAGGTGCTCAAATGTATAATTATTTTAAATATTCTAAATTGGAAGTTAAAGGCGAGCCATCAGAAACGGAGGGAATAGGCCAGTATAGAGTGACAAAAAATGTTGAACCTTCCCTTATTGATTTCTCATACCATATTACTGATTATGATGCGTTTGAACTTTTATATAAAATGGTCAAAACAGAAGGCTTATTTCTTGGCTCCAGTTCTGGAGTAAATGTAGCAGGGGCTATCGAAATGGCTAAAGAAATGGGACCAGGTAAAAACATTGTTACAATTCTGTGTGATGATGCTAACAAGTATTTTAGTAAGTTGTATAACAAAGAATATCTGTTATCAAAAAAACTTCCCGTACCCGAGTGGCTTTAAAATTTTAATCACTACCAAAGGTCATTCTTTTTAAAGTTCTATCTTTTAATACAAAATGGTGCATAAGTGCAGCTCCTGAATGTATAAAAAATAAAACTAATAAAACATTACTAGAATATTCATGGAAACTTTTGAACAAGTACCTTAAATCACTGTTGTGATCCAATAAATTTATTAATTCAAAATTTAAAAACATTACTGTGTCACCTTGTAAGTTTGTAAGGATGTATCCAGATATTGGTTGTAAAAAAAATATTGAGTAAAATAAAAAATAGTTAGTTTTAGCAACATAAATTAATATTTTATTTTTTAAGATGGGCTTGGGCCTAATATTGATAAATTTCCAACTTAATCTAAATATTGCTAGGACAAGAATTGAAAGACCTAGTGTGTTGTGTATCATCAATATTTCATAATAATACTCAAAATTATTCTCTAAATTTTTACCTAATATGTATGTTGCAATTATAAGAGCAGCCATAATCCAATGAAATAACTTGCTAATTAAACCGTAATTATCTGCGCTGTTTGCTAACTTCATTATCTTCAATTATGTATGTTAATATTGTTGTTAATAAATGAAATTAAAAAATTTATTTTTATCGTTATTTTTATTTTTTTCCATCAGTGTTTATTCTAAAGATTTTATAGTCATTCAATCTACTACTAGCATTGCTAATACGGGTTTACTTGATCTCTTAGCATCAGAATTTAAAAATAAAACTGGAATTAGCGTAAGACCTATTGCAGTTGGAACCGGTAATGCTATTGCAAACGCAAAAAGGGGCGATGGAGATTTATTATTTGTTCATTCAAAAAAAGATGAATTAGAATTTATAGACGAGGGCTACGGTGTTCAAAGATATGAAATTATGTACAATAAGTTTATTTTAATTGGTCCAAAATCTGACCCGCTGAAAATATCACAAGAGGAAGATATTTTATCCGCATTAAAAAAAATATATAACTCAGAATACAAATTTATTTCAAGAGATGATAATTCTGGAACTCATAAAAAAGAACAAGAATTATGGAGTTTGGCAAATATAAAAAAATTTGACTCTGATAGATATATAAAAACTGGGACAAGCATGGCCAATACATTAAATATTGCCTCTGAAATTGATGCCTATACCATAAGTGACAAAGGCACCTGGCTATCTTTTAAAAATAAAAATAATTTAAAAATTCTTTTTGAGGGTGGTGATGAATTACATAATCCTTATGGAATTATTGCGGTCAATCCAGAAAAATTCCCTCATGTCGAGTATAAAAAATCTCAGAAGTTCATTGAATGGTTGATTACAGGTGAGGGCAAAGATGTTATTAATAGGTTTACATATAACGGTGAAAAGTTGTTTCATACCAATTAATACTATCTAAATGCTAACTTTTGAAAAAATACAATCCGCAGTTTTTATTACAATTTATGTAAGTATTTTCTCAACTTTAATTGCATTTTTTTTATCAATGATCTTTGGCTATTTAATTGCTATTTATCAATTCCAATTAAAAAAACCAATTGTAATTTTCTTAAGCTCTCTTACCTCTATCCCTCCCGTATGTGCAGGGCTATTAGTCTATATACTTATAAGTAGATCTGGCCCCTTAGGTTGGATGGAAATTCTATATTCACCTTTAGCAATGATCATTGCTCAGATCGTAATTATCTTCCCAATTATGATAACTTTAATTATTAAAAACATTGAAGAGGATTATCCAATTTATAGAGATGAATTAATGTCTTATGGAGCCTCCAAAAAAGATATAATTTTCATACTCTTTTCAAATAAAACAAATATTTACATCACTGTCTTTTTACTAGGTTTTGGCAGGGCTATTAGCGAGTATGGTGCAGCTGCAATTGTAGGAGGCTCAATTGATCATTTCACAAGAAACATGACAGCGACAATTGCTTTAGAAACTTCTAAAGGGAATGTTTCATTAGGTATAGTTTTAGGAACGATATTAATTTCCCTCACACTTTTAATATCAATATCCCTTAATTTTTTAAATAAAAATAATGATCAAAGTAAATAATATTTCATATACGATTGATGGAAAAAATATTCTCTCGAATATTAATCTAAATATCATACGAAACAAAATTACAGTTATTACTGGAAAAAATGGTTCTGGTAAAAGCTCTCTAATAAAAATTATAAATAAAATTATTATTCCTAATAAAGGAACAATTAACTCTGATTATTGTGAACCTATACCGATGCTTTTTCAAAAACCTATTTCTTTAAATAAAAGTTTAGAGGATAATTTTCTGCTATTAAGCAAATTAAAGAAATCCAAGGTAAATAAGTTCTACTTTAATTTATTTAAATTAAATAAATTAAAAAAACGGAAATTTCAAAATTTATCAGAAGGAGAAAAACAGAAAGTATTCATTTCTAGATTAATGAGCTATGAACAAGATTTAATCATTTTAGACGAACCTAATCAGAACCTTGACTTAGAAAGTGAAAAGATTTTTTTTACTTCTTTGTCTAAAGTTAAAAATAAAACTATTCTTTTATCTCTCCACAATATGAGTCTTGTAAAAAAATTTGCAGATTACGTGATAGTTTTAGATTCAGGAAAAATTGTATTTAACGATATTTCTTCAAAATTTTTTTAATGTTCCATACATACTTTACTGATATTCTAAAAATACATATCATGATTAAAAGTTTACTTCCCTTAATATTTTTATTCCCATTTTTAGCTTATTCTAACCCTGTGCTTGATCGGCAAGAGTCCATGAGAGACTTCAATAAACTAATGAGAGCCGCAAACAATTTAATTAAAGACGATGTGATTAACGATGACTTGGCAGGAATTTATGAAGAAATCGAAAATATAATGAGAGTTTACCCTACTTTATTTCCTGATCATTCATTTGGAGGTAAGTCAAAAGCTAGTACTGACATAATTGACAATAGAGAATTGTTTAATCAAATTGCAAAAGAGACAGAAGACAACGCAGCACTTGCAAAATTATCCTCATTAGAGGGTGATATTGAAAGTGTTCAACAATTTCACCAAAATCTATTTGGAAGCTGTAAGAGTTGCCACTCTCGTTTCAGAGATTAATTAGAGTGAATTTTTTAAAAAAATTTTTTCTATTTTTTTTTCTGCTAACTAATTTATTATTTGCTCAGAGTAATACAATGAACTACACACCTATAGATACTGAAGAATCATTTAAAAGAATTCAAGAGGGTGCAATTGTAATTGATGTTAGATATCCAAAAGAACACAATATGATTCGAATTGAGAACTCACACAATATTCCTTTTAATGAAATATCTGTTGAAAAAATCAACTCCATAAACCCCGATAATAAGGATATTATTATTCACTGTACCGCAGGCATTACATCTAAAAAGGTTGCAGATTATCTAGTTTCTGAAGGGTATCAGGGAAGTATTTATGAAATGGACAAAGGTTTAATTGATTGGATTAATTTAGGTTTTAAAACCGAGCAAGGTACATAACTCATAATTTTAAAAACTCTAAGAAAAATAGTTAGTACTGAACATATAGTAAATCATATACCCAATAAGTCCTACAACTAATAAGACTAGGGGTATTACTGATATTGTAAAAGCCTCTCTAAATTTCTTATTAAATATTAATAAACTAGCTAGTAATAAAATAAGAAGAATTAATGCAAGTCTAATCATAAGTTAATTTTAGCATAAAATTTAATAATTTTGCTATTCCATATCTACTAATTTATGTATAACAAGTCTTAATCATGTCTAGAACAAAAATAGCTATCGCAGGGGCATTAGGAAGAATGGGAAATAATCTCATAAATTCCGCTCTATCGAATAATAACGTTGAACTCGTTGGAGTATTTGATGTTAAAGATATTGACTCTAGCTTTATTAATAAAAATCAAATTCAAGAAAATGTTTTTACCACTAGGGAAGAGTCATTTGAAAAAGCAGATATAGTTATAGATTTTACAACACCTAAGGCCTTATTTAATTTCGCCGAAGCTGCCGTTTCTAATAATACTGGTTTAGTTATTGGAACGACCGGACTAGATGAGAGTCATTTTAACCTCTTAAAGCAAACAAGTAATTCAACAAAAGTATTTTACGCACCAAATATGAGTTATGGAGTTAATACATTTTTTGAAATAGCAAGAAAAGCCGCAAAACACTTAAAAGATTTCGATATAGAAATAATCGAAACACACCACCGACACAAAAAGGATGCACCTAGTGGAACAGCTTTAAAGCTTGGAGAGGAGATTGTAGCAGAGCTTGGGCTATCCAAATCAAATTTTAATTTTAAACGTCAGGATCAAGAAGGCCAAAGAAAAGAAAATGAAATTGGTTTCTCGTCTATTAGAGGTGGAAATATTCCAGGAGAACATACGGTCATATTTCACGGTGACAATGAGTCTGTAGAATTAACACACAAGGCCCTCAACAGAAAAATTTTTTCTGACGGCGCTATTCAAGCAGCAGTATGGTTATCATCAAAGGAAAAAGGCTTTTACACCTTCAAAGATATGATTAGCTAGACGAGGAGCTGTACTTCTCAATAATTCTTTTTAATTTTTTCCTTCTATCCTCACTCAAAAAACTGGCGAAGAATTTTTTCTTTCCAGCATAATTTACACTTAATGAATTTTTTTCATTCTTTATTTTCAACCAATTTAAATTATAACTGTTTTGTTCAATAACCTCATCTCCATCAAGCCGCTCTAATTGCATAGATTTTGATTCTAAAGAAATTTTTTCTGTTTTTTTTAAACTCTTTACAAAAAAATAAGTACATACGACCAAAATAGAAAATTCAACAATACCAAATATAATTATCGGCCAAGCACCGACTAATAAAAATCTTCCACCAATAAAAATGATCAAGAAACCTGTAATGAATAAAAAAAATAGAATTTGAAGATTTGTCAGACTCCTATTTGGTTTGATATGAAGCTTTCTTGTCATTTGTATAAGTTTATAAAATTATATTTATATTTATAATAGTTTTAATAGCACACCAATAATAATATGAAAAAACAAGAAAGAGCAAATGTGGTATTGGATAATTTAAACAAATTTTATCCAAATATCCCAATCCCTCTTAAACATAAAAATGTATATGAGCTTTTAATAGCAGTTTTATTAAGTGCTCAATGCACAGACGAACGTGTGAATAAGATTACACCTTTACTATTTAAAACGGCAAATAATCCTTATGATATGGCAAAGGTGCCTGTTAATAAAATTTATAAAATCATTAAACCATGTGGACTTGCACCTAAAAAATCAAAAGCTATTTCTAAACTCTCAAAAATATTAATTAAAAAATACAATGGCAGGGTCCCAGAGACTTTTGAAGATTTAGAAAATTTACCAGGAGTTGGTCATAAAACAGCAAGTGTAGTAATGTCCCAAGGTTTTGGTCACCCTGCATTCCCTGTAGATACACATATTCATCGTCTAGCACAAAGGTGGGGTCTGACAAATGGTAAAAATGTAGTCCAAACTGAATTAGATATTAAAAAATTATTTCCTAAGGCAACTTGGAACAGACTTCACTTACAAATGATTTTTTATGGAAGAGAATATTGCAAAGCTAGAAGCTGCTTTGGTGTTGAATGTAAAATTTGCAAAGACTGTTATCCAAACAGAAGAAAGGCTATAAAAGTAAAAAAACCCTAATTTTCTATAGATTGTCTATGAAAAAAAACAGAATAATGTATAAAAATAAACTTATTTAGCATTATGAAACAAATTAAGAAAATATTAATTGCTAACAGAAGTGAAATTGCAATTAGAATATCTCGTGCAGCAACTGAATTGGGCTTTAGGACTGTATCCATTTACTCGTACGAGGATCGTTTTGCATTGCACCGTTTCAAAACAGACGAAAGCTATCTTGTTGGATCAGGATTAGGTCCTATTCAAGCTTACCTAGATTACAAAGGCATCGTACAAATTGCTGTTAATTCAGGTTGTGATGCCATCCATCCAGGTTACGGCTTCTTATCTGAAAACCCAGAATTTGCTGATGAATGTGCAAAACATAATATTATTTTTGTTGGACCCACTCCAAAGATTATGCGATCACTTGGAAATAAAGTAGAAGCTAAAAAAACTGCAGGCAAAGCTAAAGTACCAACCATACCTTCCACAGGACCCTTACCAAAAGATTTAAAAAAATGTAAAGATCTTGCAAAAAAAATTGGTTATCCAATTATGCTCAAAGCATCTTGGGGTGGCGGCGGTCGTGGAATGCGAGTGATCAGAAAAGAAACAGAATTAGAAAATCAAATCAACACCGCTAGGAGAGAAGCTAAGAGTGCCTTTGGAAAAGATGATGTATTTTTTGAAAAGTTAATCGAAAAAGCTTTTCATGTTGAAGTTCAGATAATTGGCGATACGCATGGCAATATAGTTCACCTTTTTGAAAGAGATTGTTCTCTTCAAAGACGACATCAAAAGGTAGTAGAAAGAGCTCCTGCTGCCTACCTATCTGACAAAGAGAGAAATGAGATTTGTAACGCAGGTGTTAGAATAGGAAAACAAGTTAATTATTCATGTGCTGGAACTGTAGAGTTTTTAATGGATGCTAAATCTAGAGATTTTTTCTTCATTGAAGTTAATCCAAGAGTTCAAGTTGAACACACTGTAACAGAAGAAATTACTGGTATTGATATAGTAAAAGCTCAGTTCCTCTTGGCAGCTGGTGCTAAAATTGGAGATGATATATGTGGTGTGCCAACTCAAAAAGACATTCATATGAAAGGACATGCTATCCAATCAAGGGTTACAACAGAAGATGCCGCTAATGATTTTGCTCCAGATTACGGTAAAATTAATGTTTATAGATCTGCAAGTGGCCTGGGAATAAGACTAGATGCTGGAACTGCATCTACTGGTACGGTTATTACTCCTTATTATGACTCTCTTTTAGTTAAAGTAACTGCAAAAGGTCAAACCCCTATTGAAGCAAAGAGACGAATGAATAGAGCATTGAGTGAATTTCGTGTCAGAGGTGTAAAAACAAACATACCTTTTTTATTAAAGTTAATTAACCATAAAGGTTTCGATGTTTTCAAATACCATACAAAATTTATAGATAGTGAAAAAAGTTTGTTTCAATTCTCTGGTCGAAAAGATAGGGCAACCAAAACATTAAACTTCTTAGCTGAAGTTATTGTCAACGGCAACCCAGAAGTCGCTAATAGACCAAAATTAAGAGAGACAACACCAGCAAAACTCTCAGACTATGGAATATCTAGATCAAAAAAAGCTCAAGAGACTGTCAATAAAACATATAAACAAATTTTAGATACTAATGGTCCATCTGCTGTTGCTGAGACTGTGCTAAAAGAAAAACAATTATTGATTACAGATACTACCTTTAGAGACGCTCATCAATCTTTGATTGCAACTCGAATGAGAACACAAGATATGTTAGGCATAACTGACCTATATGAAGAAAGACTTAAAAATTTATTCTCAATTGAGTGTTGGGGTGGTGCAACTTTTGATGTTGCATTAAGATTTTTAAAAGAGGACCCATGGGAACGTCTAGAAAAGTTACGTGAACAAATGCCCTCAGCCCTATTACAAATGTTATTCAGAGGATCGAATGCTCTTGGATATACAAACTATCCTGATAATGTTTTAAGAAGGTTT
Source organism: uncultured Alphaproteobacteria bacterium (assembly GCA_902584795.1). Lineage (GTDB taxonomy): Bacteria > Pseudomonadota > Alphaproteobacteria > HIMB59 > HIMB59 > HIMB59. The sequence continues at coordinate 10,819 of CACIBB010000004.1, read as the reverse complement.
ATACAACTTTCCGCTCAGTCTGGGATTGACGTTTTTAGAATATTTGATGCACTAAACTGGATTGAAAATATGAGAGTCTCTATTGACGAAGTATTAAAATCTGGAAAAATTTGTGAAGCTTCTATTTGTTACTCTGGCGATTTATCGTCTCCAGCAGAGAAAAAATATACACTTGATTATTACTTAAAAATGGCGCAAAAGCTTGAGAAAATGGGAGTCCACTTTCTTGCAATCAAAGATATGGCAGGTTTGTGTAAACCCAAGGCAGCAAAAATTTTATTTAAAGAATTAAAGAAAAGTATAAAAATTCCAATCCATTTCCATACTCACGATACAAGTGGAAATGGTGTTGCAACATTGCTTAATGCCTCGGAAGCAGGGGTAGATATTGTTGATGTAGCAATTGACTCTTGGTCTGGCTTTACATCGCAACCTAGTTTTGGTGCAGTTTTAGAGTCTCTTGATGGCAATAAAAGAGATCCAAAAATTTCTTCTGCTGTTGTCAGGACTGCTGCAAATTATTGGGAAGGTGTTAGAAAACAATACCAACCTTTCGAAAGCAAAACTCGCACTAGTATGTCAGAAGTATATTTACATCAAATGCCAGGTGGTCAATACACTAATCTAAGAGAGCAAGCAAGGTCAATGGGCATTACAGACGAGAGATGGCCAGAACTTGCGTCAATGTATGCCGAAGTGAACAAAATATTTGGTGATGTAATTAAAGTTACACCTATATCTAAGGTTGTTGGTGATATGGCAATTTATATGTTGGCAAATAATATTCAAATTCAAGATGTTTTAGACCCTAAAAAGGATGTTGGCTTTCCTGCATCAGTCATCGAATTCTTTAGTGGCCGATTAGGTCAACCATATAAAGGTTTCCCAAAAGCACTCCAAAAGAAAATTTTAAAAGGAAAAAAACCAATTAATTATAGATTTGGATCAAAGCTACCCTCATTAAAAATCAAAAATAGAACGAAGGATTTGGAAAAGAAGTATAGTGAGACTATTTCAGAGAAAGATACAATTTCACAAATATTTTTTCCTGAGGTTTTTGATGAGTATATAAAACACAAAAAGAAATTTGGTAATACTAGTGTTATCCCAACATCAAACTATTTCTTTGGGATGAACACAGGGGAAGAGATATATGTTTCTATAGAACCTGGTAAGACACTTATAATAAGATATTTCACTTTAAGCGAGCCAAACGAAAAAGGTTACAGAACAGTATATTTTGAATTGAATGGCCAGGCCAGGTCAGTTGACATTAAAGATAATTCTATTGCAGTTGACGATTTAGCTAAAGAAATTGCCGATCCTAGCAACAAAGATCATGTTGCGGCCCCTATACCTGGTTTACTTGTAGACGTTGCTGTTACTGAGGGAATTAAAGTGCCAAAGGGTGCTAAATTATGCACTATTGAGGCCATGAAAATGGAAACAGTTATTTACGCAGACCAACCTGGAATAGTTGAGAGACTTTGCGTAAAAGCTGGTGAAAATATTGAGGCTCAGCAACTTTTATTAATTATAAAATAATTTTTCTCTTAATAATATGATAACAATTTACCGTGGTTAAAAAGATTATAACTGCCAAACACAGAGGTTTTTGTGCTGGAGTTGAGAGAGCCGTTGAAATGGTCGAAAAAAGCCTTTTGAAATATGGAGCTCCAGTTTATGTCCGTCATGAGATTGTTCATAATAAATTTGTTGTCAATAATTTGAGAGAAAAAGGCGTTGTATTCGTAGACTCGCTAGAAGAAATTCCTAAAAATACAAAACAACCAGTAATTTTTTCTGCACACGGTGTTGCACAAAGAGTAATTAACAAAGCCAAAGATTATAATCTATTATTTTATGATGCCATCTGCCCATTAGTCAGTAAGATTCATAAAGAAATAATTCAATTAGAAAAAAACAAATATAAGATAATTATGATCGGCCATGAACATCACCCAGAAGTTGACGGGACAGCTGGACAGCTCAAGGATATTAGCAATTTAACTTTAGTTCAAAATATTGAAGATGTTGAGAAATTATATTTCCCATCAAATCAAAAACTTGCCTACATTACACAAACAACCTTATCGGTTTTTGATACACAAAGTATTGTTGATGCTTTAGAAAAAAAATTTCCTTCAATTCTAGCTCCTAAAAAATCCGATATTTGCTATGCAACTTCAAATAGACAATTATCTGTACAAGAAATGTCTAAAAATGTTGATGCTTTTTATGTGATTGGTGCCCACAATAGCTCCAATTCAATTAGGTTAGTCGAAACCGCTAAAAGATTTGGTTGTAAACATAGTGAACTAGTTGAAAATATAAACGACTTTGATTACTCAAATTTATCAGAATTTAATACAATAGGTTTGACAGCTAGTGCATCTGCTCCTGAAGAACAATTAAATTTATTTATTGATCAGATAAAAAAAGTTTATGCAATCGAAGTCTTAAATTTTAAAGAGGATGAAAACATCACCTTTAAAATACCTAATTTTCTCAATTAAATTTTCTTCTATAAAAGATATCTACTAAAGTCATATGGGGAAGAGTTAATGCCGCTAATCCAATAAACAGTGTCTTTATAAAAGACTCATCAAAAGAAAAACTCTTATGAAGGTAGATAATTGCTAAGCTGCCGCCGACCCACGTTAAGATAGTAAAAGAGATGGTAGTTATAGTTATAAATTTGTTATTTGATAAATATTTTGATGTATCTTTTAGTATTGATTTAACATGTTTAAAGGTATGAATGAAACAAAAATAGATAGAAAATGCCACGAGCGGTTCTGTTAAAAATATTACCAATAAAATAATAGACATTTCTAATATCCCCCATCTTAATCTTGTAAATTTAATTGCCAAATATGCATATCTAATCAAAAGAAAAAAGTAACAAATGTAAACAATATATAGATATTCTTGAAATTGATTAAAAGATAGATTTGATAAAAAAGTAAATATCTCAAATGTTTCGTTAGTGTGAAAAAAAATAATCCCAAATACGATATTTAAACCATGCGTTAAAGAAACAGACCATTTATATTTCTTCAAACCTAGATAGGACCAGTCACACAATCCAAAATGAATGACACTCATTAAAATGAATAAAATTAAAGCAATTACGGAAAAGTAAATCCAAAATATAATCACTGCGGCAGAGATAATTAAATATAAGAATACAAATATAAAAAAATCTTTTCTCGTCTTATACCCTAACAGGGCAGCTACAGCTCCGTCAAATGAACCATGCGGCACACCTATAAATGAAACCATGCAAAGAGCAAGTAAAGATATAAAGCTTAATTCATACATTTAATCACGAATGGTGCTTAAGGCGCTTTTTATAAATTTAATTTTTGGCATTGACATAATGACCTTTAATTTTGTGGAAAAATCAGCTACACCCATCATAAATGATGCAAATTCATTGCCATTTAAAGAGTAAGCCATATTAATAAAAATCTTCTCTGTTCCACTATTATTTTTCAGATAATTCACAAATACCTTATCCATCCATTTATCAAAATATGAGTGATGAGTTTTATTAATATTTTCAAAATTTAACATTATGTTTTTTAGAAAAAAGGAAAAAGCATACCCTGTTGATATTTTGGTGGCACCACCTCTTGAACCGATATTAATATAATTTTCACTTGATTTGTTTTCAATATCATACATTGGTAACGCCCCTTTTTCTTCATCAATTATTTTATATTCGGATAAATTTAATTTTGTCTCAATGTATTCTAATATCTGTTTTTGATACCAATCATCCTTTTGGATTTCTGAAGAAAAAACTGTTGACTCAACTAACATTCTATTTTCATCTATTGGTAAACAATACATAAAATGTAATCCCATTTTTTGTTCAACGCGAAAATCCATTAAGGTCACACTATTACTATTTATTATTTGTTTTGTTTCTATTAGGTATCCAAAAAAATGCTGTTTTACTTTTTCATTTTCTAATTTCGGAGTACGAGAATCATAAATTTTCTTAGCAAAAATTTCCTCACCATTCTCTAGCTTGATTTCATAATATTTTTTTAAATTCGTAATACTTTGAACATTGAACTCTTTAATTGATAAGTTTTCTAAACCTTTTAAGCAATAATTTTTCCAATCTTGGTATCTTATAATGCAATAGGGTAAGTCCTTAGTTTCATGTTTTATATGATTATTTGTTAAGTAAAAGTTCCAGCAAAACCATTTTTTTTGGGCAAGACTATCAAAATCTTTCATCCAATCTGTCAGCCAAAATGCAAAAAAATTATTTCTTTTGCTATGATAATTTTTATCAATGCCAATTAAGCTAATACTTGTTCCCTTATACTTTAATTTTGCAGTAGCAAGGGCACTGGCACCCATGCCTAAAAATGCTACATCATATATTTTCATTTTTAAAAGAGCCCCTAATTGGTTTGTAGGATTTAAAAATATTTTTTAAAAATAAAAATTCAGGTATAGAAATTATTGTAATCCATAATTTTTCTAATTTGTTTAAATAAATTCTTTCAAGCTTGTAAACATAACCACCGCTTTTAATCTTTTCCCCAATCCCTTTGTAAATTTTTGCTGCAAAAAATATTGCTAGTCTGGTTCTAAGAGGAATAAATTTCATACCAGAAAAACCGTTCGCATAGAATTTATCAGAGAGTTCTATTAAATTTTTAATAGACAATTCAATTAATCTTTTTTTTTGATGATCTAATTTATTATCTATCAGGTCACTTACTGACACTTGTCCTAACCATTCCTTTGGTAGATATAACCTATTCATTTTTGCGTCCTCGTAAACATCTCTTGCAATATTTGTTAGTTGCATAGCAATTCCTAAATCAATAGCATGCTTTCTTGCTTCAGCATCTTTGGTATTAATTATTGGTAACATCATCAAACCCACTGTTCCAGCAACCTTGTATGAGTAATCTATTAATTCTTTCTCATCTGTAACTCTGACGTTCTGCTGATCGCTGATCAAACCATCTATTAGATCCTTTAAAATACCAAGGTTAATGTTATTTTTTTTAAAAAAGATATTTATCTCAGAGCTTTCATTTTCTTTTATTTGATTAAATATATTTTTTATTTGAGAAGAGGTATCTAACTTCGAATTATCTGCCACATCATCTAGATATCGACATATGCTATAGAGCCTTGAAGCTGCAATTCTATTTTTTTTGGGTAAAAAAAAACTTGCCCAATAAAAACTTTTACCTTCCGATTTAATGCTATAGGTATTTGTTTTAAATGATGTCACCTTAATGACTAACTTTGAAATCCTTAATTATAAGCTTCTCTATTACCTTAGCAGAGCACAATACACCAGGTATTCCGGCACCTGGATGTGATCCCGCAGCTGAAAAATATAAATTTGGTATTTTCTTATCTTTGTTGTGATAGCGAAACCATGCCGATTGAGAAAAAATTGGTGCCACGGAAAATCCAGCTCCGTATTTTGATCTATAATCGTTTTTAAAATCCTCAGGAGTCATCCAGAATTCTGCCTCAATGTTTTCTTTTAGTCCTGGCATAATAGTTTTATCCAGTGCTTCAACTATTCTATCCTTAAGTTTCGGACCCTCTGAATTCCATTGAACATTTCCTTGAAGATTAGGAACAGGGCATAACACATAAAAACTATCACATCCTTCTGGTGCAAAAGTATCATCTGTAGCTGTTGGACGATGAAGATAAAGTGAAAAATCCTCAGTCAAAATCTTTTTCTCAAAAATATCGTGAAGCAGTTCCTTATATCTTTCAGACATCCAAATAGTGTGGTGAGCGACATCAGAGAATTTTTTCTTCGATCCAAAAAAAAGAACATAAAGTCCCATAGAGTAATGTGTAAATTTCTTAGGTTTGAGAAGACTGTCTCTGGAGTATTCTGATGGTAACATTTCACTGTAAACTGTAGGGGGATCTGCATTACAAATCACAAGATCCGCAGGTATTTTTTTTCCGTTATTAAGTACCACGTTTTCTGCCTTACCATTTATAATGGAAATTTGCTCTACATCAGTTTCTTTATTAACAGTAATACCCTGTCTTAACATTAAATTTTCTAACTCTCTCACAATTTTACCTGTGCCTCCCATGCAAAAGTACACCCCCCACTTTCTTTCAAGATAGTGTATTAATGCATATATAGATGTTGTAGTGAACGGATTGCCCCCAACTAATAAAGGATGTATCGAAAATGCCTTCCGCAGATACTTATTTTTTAATTTGCTATTTACCAGTTGACTGACTGTTAAATAACTTTTGAGTTTTATTAACGACGGTATTTGCTTTGCCATTTCCCAAAAGGAAATAAATGGCTTATCCGATAACTTTTCGAAACCTATCTCAAAAATATCTTTTGAAGTTTTTAATAATTTGTCATACCCATCAACATCATTTTCATCAAATTTTCTTATTTCATTATTTGTATCTTCGATAGATGGCCGATAATCAAAAGTTTTTCCATTGTGAAAGTAAAATCTGTACCAAGGATCTAAGGATTTAAAATTTAAGTAATCTTTTAAGTTTTCACCAAATAATTCAAAAAGTTCTTCAAATAAAAAGGGCGCTGTTATAACAGTTGGTCCAGCATCGTGTCTATAACCGTCTTTTTCGAAAACTCTTGCTCTTCCGCCAAGCATGTTAAGTCTTTCAAGCAGCGTGACATCAAAACCAAGTTTTCTGCACCTTAAGGCAGCAGCTAGTCCTCCAAAACCCCCACCAATAACTACAACTCTCTTGCTCAAGATAGTTAAAGTATATGAAATTTAGACAAAAAAAAACCAGGCAAGTTAGCCTTGCCTGGCTTAAATAGGTTATAAAGCTTTATTAAGCTTTTTTGCCTGAAGATGCTACAGCAGCAGCCCAAATAACTGCGACAAAAGCAATCTTATTCACAACGTCAGCAACGTTATAGATAACGTTTAGAGTTACAGCATCAGCTCCTCCAGTTAAGTAACCGAAGAAATATCCTAATGGATAAATTGCCCAACCAACTGTAACGATCCATCTCATTGTGTTGAAAGCTGTTTGAACAGCTGCAGGACATTTGTCAGCAGCAGCTTTACCAGCTTCACCAGCAAAAATTTCATATAAAATGTATGCCCAACCAGCTAGACCTACAATGAATCCTGCCCATGCGTTGATGAAGCCAGCTTCACCAGCATAACCAGCAACAAGCATTACTAAAGTACCGATTAACAGTCTCCAGAAAATACCAGCTGACACTGCAGCAACTGCAGCAAGGATAATGTAGAATTCAATCATCTGTAATGGAACAGTGATTAACCAGTCAACATATCTATAAACAGTAGGTGTATCACCTGTTGTTACCCATACTTCTCTCATATAGAAGTAGTGTACTGCGGCAACTAGACAAACAAGACCACCAAGTGCAAGAGATGTCTTCCACTTACCTGATACGTTGTTAGTTTCTAGGAAAAAGAATGCAGTAGCGGCAACCATACACATTGAGATAACCCAAAAAGATATCCCAACAAAGTCGTCTGGCGCTAAGCCAACGCTTGCAGAAGCTATTCCTGGCAGTGCTACTAGAGCAGCTGTTGGGATAGCCATAGATTTTAAAAACTTAATCATTGAGTACTCCTTTTCTTAAGTTCTAAAACTTATAACAGAATCCTAAATGTAAGGATTTGTTAATTTCAGGGGATTATAGGTATAAATTGCAAAAAAAAAATACCTAATATGACTTTTATTAATATATTTTGGGAGTATAGTGGGTAAAAAAATGGCTATTTTTCAAGATAGTGTACTGTTTAATGGGTTTTTATTCTTTTTATCCACACTATTGCTATGGATAATACTGAAATTCAATAAAAGCTACATAAATAACAAAAAAACTAAGAAAATCATTAATTTCTTTGTTTACCTTGTATTTATAGGTGTAATTATATTCATTTTCGATAATCACACCTCTCATTACTTGGATAACTTGTAATTAAATGAAAATAAGTGAAAACTTTGAGAAAAAGCAAATCAAATCATTTTCTTTGAATTTTGATAAAAAGCTTATTAGACATATCCAAAAATTAAAGTCACCCGATAAACGAATTAAAAAGGCAATGATTTATTTTGCCAAAACTGGTGGAAAGAGGATTAGACCGTTCTTGCTTTGTCGAATGGGTTTATATTTAAATATTAAGCCGAAAATATTAGATGACTTTGCCCTTTCGATAGAATGTGTTCACCTGCACTCACTAATCCACGATGATTTACCGTCTATGGATAACGATGACTATAGAAGGGGTAAATTAACTGTGCATAAAAAATTTGATGAGGCAACTGCTGTCTTAGCTGGAGATATGTTTCAAGTTTTATCAGTAAAAACGCTAGCTGAGTCAAAAAATCTCTCTGATAATCAGAAAATCAAATCAACACAGATGCTTTCAAAAGCTAACGGTTTGGAGGGTTTGATTGCTGGACAATCCATGGATATTTATATGAAAAAAAATTCAACAATAAAGGATATAGAGACAATGCATCTTTTAAAAACAGGTGCATTATTCAGTTTATGTTTCAATCTTCTTCTAACTGTAAAAAAATTAAATTTAAATAAAAAAAGAGAGCTAAAAAAAATTGGAGATACAATTGGAAAAATTTTTCAAGTTACTGATGATATGCTTGATAGATGGGGTAATGAGAAAAAAGTTGGAAAGAAAATTAAAAAAGACTCACAAAAAGCAAATATTGCATATAAGCTCAATCGTACTGAATGTATTAAGTATTTAAAAATGATTCAAGATAGAAATTACAAAGCAATGCAAAATTTCTTTAATAATAAGAGGGAACCCTTGCTATATATGTCGAGTCTTGTTAATTTTATCGTTAATCGTATTAAATGAATAATCATTTTTTTTTTATAAATATGAAATAACACATAGCCAATGACAATAAATGAAAATGATTTAACGAATGCTCGTACTGCTTGGGGAGAGAGTATGATTGCAATTTCACAGGCTTATGAAAAAAAAGGTATTGATCAAGCTACTTTAGTTGCAAACGAAATGTTAGATAATCTCTATGGGTTTGAGCTAGGATCAGTATTATTTAAACCAACTCTTAGTGGTGGTAATCAAACATTTCGATTAGACAAAGAGGGAGCACTTTCATACTTTGTTGGAAATAACCCAAAGTACCCTACAGACAGTGGTTTTGGAATTAAAGATTGGCTCGAAGTCAAATCAGAAACATCATCTGTGTTTATTGATCAAAATGTAGCAATGTGGATGGGTTGGGTAACTTTGATAAACAAAGAAGGAACCTCTGTCAAAGTTGATAAGAGCTGGGGATATAAAAAAACTAAAAACGATATATTAAAAATAGTTTTGCATCACTCTTCACTTCCTTATAAAGCCTGAGTAACTATTTATTTTTAGAAAATCCGAAATTCATTTAACTTTTGTACATAGAGTAAGTTTTTTAAATTCTTTAATTTAAATTTAATTATCGATAACTTTTACTATGTGTTCTATTGGTTTCCCCTTAATAGTAAACTGATCATGGAGATAGGAATGAATTGTAATTTTGATAAAGTTTTCTTTCAGATTAAAAAAACGTTGAGGTACGTGTACCCAGTCAGAATAAATTCTTGTAATTCTTATATCATTTATAAAAAGCTGTAAATATCCAGAGTTTGAAATATTTTCACCTCCAATTTCTGAAGGGTTTAGATTAAAATTTTTTAAATCTATAAAAATATTGTAACCATCAATTTTATCTTTGATGACTGTTAAATTAATTGATGGGTAAGGCTTATCAGCATCTATCTGATTTCCTGGATGATGAGCAAAACAATTTATTGAGAAAAATAAAATAAATATCCCATACTTAAATTTCATAATTAAGAATTATATTATTTGTTATTAAACAATTATCTATTTTAAATATCAGTACACAAATCTTTTGAGTATGTTTCGATAAACAAATTCTTTTTATAGTTGTAAATCGTAATGTTTATTATTGTTTTATCTACAGATCTATTTTGTATAAAGATTCTACAATTATCAGTGTTATATCTGTGGAATTCATAAACACTCTCAATTTTTGAAAAATCAACTTTTCCATATTTTAAAATTAAATCATTTAGCGATTTATTTAAAAATAGTTCTACACCTTTGAAATGCTCAACAATTTCATCTCTTTCCTCAACAGTTTCCTCTACTTCAGGGGTATATATAATTTTAGGTACAGGCTCTGGTTTTATTACTTTCTCTTCTACATCAGTTGTTTCACAGCTTGTTGCTATAATCAGAAAAGAAATAAAAATAAAATATTTAGATAATTTAACTAAATTCATCAAACTCTTAAATCAATAAGAACACAAATTGCTCATGCAATTTCTATATTAAAAACACAATAAGACAATCAAAACAAATCTCCTACATACTTTTTTCATCTAAATATTTAGTTTATAATCTTCTTTGTGAGAATTAAATACGAGCAACCATCTGTTTGCCATCAATCATATAAAAGTGTTCTAGGTCAAAGACCAATTTGGGATTGGAGGCACGATAAGCTGTTATGGGTGGATATTTATGAAAATAAAATAATTGAAACTGATCAAGATAATAACGAAGAACGTCAATACTCAGTACAAGACGGTGTCACCAATATTCTTTTACAAGATAATAAAAATTATATCATGAGTTCATACGACTCTCTTTATTCAATTCATCCCTCATTATCTAAAAAACAGCTTCTAACAAAGATCAATTTTGATAGTCCAAATAACAGGATTAATGATGCAGACATAGATTTAAATGGACAAATTTGGATATCAACAATG
>CACIBB010000003.1:0-108253 GCA_902584795.1 uncultured Alphaproteobacteria bacterium | reverse complement strand
AACTTATAAGTTTATTTTTAATTTTTGATCTTCCACCGAGAAAACTTAATTCTAAGAGCACTACAATACCTTTAATCTTAGCTTTAGTTTTTTTAATTAATTTCATTGATGCACGTATTGTTCCACTTGTTGCAAAAATGTCGTCAATTACCACAACTTTGTCTGAATTTCTTATCATATCACTTTGAATTTCTAATTGATTAGAGCCGTACTCAAGTTTGTAACTTGTATTAAAGGTCTTGCCTGGTAATTTCCCTCTTTTTCTAATCATAACTAACTTTTTTTTCAATTTGTAGGCAATAGCTGAGGCAAAAATAAATCCTCTTGAGTCTATCCCAACTATAGTATTAGCATTTAATTTATTTACCTCCTTTGACATTGAGTTTACAACTCTTTTAAAAACTTCAGGATTTGATAAAATTGTAGATATATCGTAAAAAGCGATACCTTTTTTTGGAAAGTCTTTTATAATTCGAATACTTTTTAAATCATTATTCATGAAAAGATCAATTAAATCAGTATTTAATAAAAAAAACAAAAAAAAAATTATTTGTCTAACGTCTTATAGTTATAATTATACAAAAATTATTGATGATCTAGTTGATGTAGTTCTAGTTGGTGACTCAATGAGTAACGTACTTTATGGAATGGATTCAACAAGAACTATTGATGATCAAATAATGATCAATCATGCTACTGCAGTAAAAAAAGGTGCAGATAAATCGCTGGTTTTTTTCGATTTACCTTACAATAAAGATTTCAGTGAGTCTAATACTGTGAAACGTGTCTTATCTATTATAAAAAAAACTTCTTGTGATGGGGTTAAAATTGAGGGTAATACTGAATTAGAAGATGTAATAAAGTATTTGAAGAAAAAAAAAGTACCTGTTATGGCACATTTAGGATTGCAACCACAAAAATTTAACTCTCCAAAAAAATTTAAGATATATGGAAAAAAGAAAGAGGATTTAAATAAAATTATTTCGGACTCATTGTGTTTAGAAAAGGCTGGTGCTGTATCCATCCTATTGGAGGGAATGTTAACAAAAATAGCAAAACAAGTTACCACAGTATTAGAAATACCCACTATAGGAATTGGTGCATCTGAATTTTGTGACGGTCAAATATTAGTTTCTGAGGATATGCTTGGAATGTATGGAAATAATCATCCAAAATTTGTAAAAAGATATGAAGATTTATCTAAAAATATCAAAATTGCTGTAAAAAAATACTCTAAAGAGGTAAATAACAGTAAATTTCCAAATAAAAAATTTAGATATGACTAATAAGTTCTATTAATCGAACCTATTAGAAGATTTGTAAAAAGATCTTTTTGATAACCCTTAAACAGTTTTAATATTTTTAAAGATTTTTTATTATATTTATCGCAAAAAATTTTTACATCATCATTAATTTTATATTTTCTCATTAAGTTCATTATTTTTGTGTAATCATTTTTTAATCTTTTACTTTTTTTGAACACTTTATTAATAAAATTAATTTCAGTCTTATTTGATTTTTTTAAGAGTAATATTATTGGTAGAGTAATTTTTCCTTCATAAAAATCTTTACCATTCTTTTTTCCAGTAACTCTATCTCCAAAATAATCAAGATAATCATCCATGATTTGAAATATAATTCCAAAATACAATCCTAATTTGTTCAAACTTGAAATTATTGTTAAATTTTTACCAGTTAAAATGGCAGGAATTTTCATTGATGCTGCAAATAATTCCGCAGTTTTCAAGGATACAATCTCTATATATTTCCTCTCAGTAATATGAATATTATTCTCATTAGTAAGTTGCAAAAATTCTCCTTCAGAAATTTTACTACTTACTTGAGACAGTGAATCCATTGCTTTTAAAGAATTAGCTTTTGTCATTAATTGAAACGACTTTGAAAATAAAAAATCGCCAAACAGAACACTAAACTTATTATTCCATATTGTGTTAATACTCTTTTGGCCTCTTCGTAATTTACCCTCATCAATCACATCATCATGTAGGAGGGTAGCTCCATGAATGAATTCTATTGCAGCAGACATATCAATATCGCTTGATATCTGTGAATAATTTTTATTTATCATTTTACTTGATAGCAAACATATAACTGGTCGTAATTGCTTTCCCCTTTTTTTGAAAAAATAATTACCTAATTTTGGAATAATAGGGACAGCACTTACTAGAAATCTATCAAGCTCTTTATTAGTTTTAACTAACTTTACATTAATTTCTTTATGAATTAACTTTATGGTTTGTTCAAAATTAATTTTTTGCATTAGCTATGAATTTATACTCCAAAGATTTTCTACTAGATGGTAAAATTGTATATTATCAATTAAAGAAAGGCTATAGGAGCGGTATAGAGCCTATTATTCTGGCTTCTAATGCAAAAAAAAAGCACAATAAAATTTTAGATATGGGATCTGGTTGTGGTTCAATTTCCCTAATTGTTGCTTATAGAAATCCAGAATCTGAAGTCATTGGTTTTGAAAAAAATGAAACTCATCATAAAATTTCACTTTTAAATCATAAAGAAAATAATTTAAAAAATTTAAAATTTAAAGTTCATGACAATTGTATTTTTGATAAAAAATATCAAAATTACTTTGATTTAATTTTATCAAATCCTCCTTTTTATTTTGAAAATAAAGTACTAAAGTCCAAAAATCCTTCCATAAATGCCTCAAAATATATAACTGAGTCAAATTTGGAAAAATGGATTAACAACATAATTCTCTATTTAAAAATAAAAGGAACAGCGTTTATCATAAATAGATTTGAAAACACGGATTTTATGTTAGATATATTGAAAAAATTTAATCTAGAAGTAACTACAACACCTTTATTGCCCTTTGAAGGGACAAAACCTAAAAATGTCCTTTTAAAAATCACTAAAAGTAATTATTTTATAGAGAAAACATCAAATGCAATTATAATCCACGATAATTTATCAAAGTATTCTAAAGATATAGAAAATTGGTTTAAATAATGTTCAGTCCAAACAAAACAATAATCTCAATTGATCTTAAAGGAATGATTGCATCTGGAAGTAGAGCACCATTGAATATTGATAATTTAAATGGACTTTTCTCAAAGGTAATGAAAATAAAATTTGATGCACTCTCAATTGTCATAAACTCTCCTGGTGGTTCACCAGTGCAATCATCTTTAATTGCACAAAAAATAAGAGAAATTTCAGATAAGAAAAAAGTAAAATGTTATTGTTTTGTTGAGGATGTTGCTGCATCTGGAGGGTATTGGCTTGCATGTGCAGCAGATGAGTTATATGCAGATGTAAATTCTATTGTTGGTTCAATAGGTGTTATATCAGGTGGTTTCGGATTTACTGATCTTATTAAAAAAATTGGTGTGGAAAGAAGGATATTTACAGCTGGAGAGAACAAAAGCTTTTTAGATCCATTTTTAAAAGTTAATAAAAAAGATGAAGAAAAATTGAAAAAACTTCAAAAGCTTATACATAAAAACTTTATTGATTGGGTGTCCTCGAGAAGAAAAAAGAAACTTAGCGAAAAAAATAAAAAAATCATATTCTCTGGTTCCTTTTGGTTAGCTAATGAGGCAAAAGACTTAGGTTTAATTGATGGTATTGCATCTGAGTCATCTTTTTTTAAAAGAAAATTTGGTGAAAAGACCAAAATTAAAAAAATAAAACAACCAAAGTCTTTAAAACAAAAGCTGGGTCTAGGTATTAACTCTTTAAATAGTGAAGATTTAATTACTAAATTAAAAGAGGAACTTCTTTTTAACAAATTTGGTATCTGATCAATGACAGCAGAAAACATGGAAGACTTAGTATCTCTTTGTAAGAGAAGAGGATTTATTTTTCCATCAAATGACATCTACGGTGGCATGAAAGGTCTCTATGATTTTGGACCTATGGGTGTAGAGCTAAAATTAAATTTAAAATCAGCCTGGTGGAAATCAATAGTCTATGAAAGAGATGATGTTGAGGGATTGGATTCAACTATTTTAACCTCACCTATTGTTTTAAAATATTCAGGCCACGAGGATACATTTTCTGATCCTTTGGTTGATTGTAAAGTCTGCAAAGCAAGATTTAGAGCAGATCAATTAGAACAAAGTGAATGTCCAAGAGGTGGTTCATTAAGTAACTGCAAATCAAAGGATTTAACTGACCCGAGGCCATTTAACTTAATGTTTAAAACTGCAATAGGTCCAGTTGATGACGGTAGTTCATTTGCATATTTGAGGCCAGAAACTGCTCAGCAAATATTTGTAAATTTTAAAAATATCGTTGACTCAACAAGTAGAGTTCCTCCTTTTGGAATCGCTCAGATAGGAAAAGCATTTAGAAATGAAATCACACCTAGAAACTTTATTTTTAGGGTTAGGGAGTTTGAACAAATGGAACTTGAGTATTTTGTTAAACCTGGTTCTGATGAGAGTTGGCATAAATATTGGGTAGATAAACGTTTAAATTGGTGGGCCGATCAAGGTGTCAAATCAGAGAAATTAAAATTACTCGAGGTAGAAAAAAAGGATTTATCACATTACTCCAAAGCAACTTTTGATATTATGTATGAATTTCCACATGGCCTTGAGGAACTTGAGGGTATTGCAAATAGAACTGATTTTGATTTGGGTTCACATTCTAAAAACCAAAAAGATTTTAATATTAAAGCTAAAGTAAAAGATAATATAAATTCCACGACTAAGTTAGCAATTCAAGATTTAGAAAACAAAGAATGGTTTATACCATTTGTTATAGAGCCTTCTACTGGAGTAGAAAGGGGAGTGTTGGCAGTTTTAAATGAGGCTTACACTGTGGATGAGGCTAACAAAAGAACATTACTCAAACTTAAACCGCATTTATCACCATTTAAGGCTGCAGTTATACCATTGAAAAGAAATAATTCAGACCTGGTCAATACAGCAAATAAAGTCAAATCAGAGTTACAATCACTTGGTCTAGGCAGAGTTATGGTTGAAAATACAGGAAATATTGGAAAAAATTATCGTAGACATGATGAGATTGGAACACCTTTGTGTGTTACTATTGATTTTGAAACTTTAGAAAATCAAACAGTTACGGTGCGAGATAGAGATACTATGAAACAAGAAAAAGTATCACTCTCTGAAATAGCAAATTATTACTCTAGATATTTTAAGTAATTTATTTATCAACTCTAGGCTCTCTAAGTATGTAATAATTATTTATTTGCAATAATATTTCTGAATTAGTTGGAAGTTTTTGAGGTTTTTTCTCGAATAATTTAATTGTAAGTTTTTTTTTATTTAGTTGTCTATGTTTAATCCTTGAAACCACCTCTTGACCTACAAAACATCCTTTCGAATAGTCTACTAATTCATCATTGACTTCAGATGGAAGTAGAGAGGACTGTTTAAGCAGGTTAGAGTCAATTATTCCAGTTGAAAGTTGATCTAAAATATAATTTTTATCAAATTCTCTTTTATCAACCTTTTCAATACTGAGTTTTACGTCAGATAACAAGGCATATTTATTTAAGAATGTAGGCAAATCATTTTGATCATTCGAGCAAACTAATTCATATGACTCGTCTGATTTAGTAATTATTATTTCATAAAGAATCTTGCCTTGCGGTGATAGTATATAGCTCCTTAACTCTTTCTTTAATTTAGTTAAGTCATTGGTAATTATATTTTGTAGGAAATCAAATCTTTCTTCCCCAAATACTCTAATTTTTATTGGATTAAGTGTTTCAATTTGCATGTAATATATTATCTATATGTATATATATGCATTTACTATTTATTTCTTCAAATAGAATAGGTGACTCCTTAATTAACCTTCAAGTTTTAAATAAATACATCAGAAAATATAAGAAAAATATCGAGGTAACCTTAGTTTCTGGTCCTTTACCAATGCCTATTTATGATGATTATTCTATGATTTCTAAAAGGATTAATCTTACTAAACAAAAATATAATTTACATTGGTTAAAACTCTATAAAGAACTTTCGCCACTTAAATTCGATGAAATAGTAGATTTTAGATCCTCGATCATTGGTTATTTCTTGAGAGTAAAAAAAAGAAATATATTCAAAATGAAAAAGGGTAAAAATATTTATGAACAAATCCATCGCAGATTTGATACTGATCTAAAAAAAGATTTTAAAATACTGATCGACAGAGTTCGTAATATTTTTCCAAATTCAAATTATGCATGTTTAGCCCCATTTACAAATTGGCCACCAAAAGAATGGCCTTCAGAACAATTTGTTAAAATAGCAAAATATCTAATTGAAAAAGGCATTGATAAAATATTTATTTTAGGCTCAGAAAATGAAAGTTTAAAATTTCATCATTTTGAGTCAGAACTAGGCGATAAAGTAATTAACAGATGTGGCAAGCAACATATTCTCAACGATTATGGTTTACTTCAAAAATCAAGGTTATTTATTGGAAATGACTCATCCATGATGCACATGGCTTCATTGAGTAAAACTCCAACCATTGGTCTCTTTGGTCCCACAAATGATAATATTTATTTTCCTAAAATCTTTGATCATTGTCATCTTGTAAGGTCATCAGAGTCATATGAAAGCCTTATTAGTAAAACTCAAAACTATACTTTAAATAATTGTTTAATGAATGATGTGTCTTATAATCAAGTAATTGATAAAATTAATAATATTTTAAATGCTCAAAATTTTTAAGCCTTGCGATTTTCACGTTCATCTAAGAGAGGGCCAACTTTTAAAATATGTATTAAAAGAAAATAATAAAAATTTTCAAAAAATTTTAGTTATGCCTAATTTAATAAAGCCAATCACTAATAAAAATATTTTATCAAAGTATAGATCCTTCGTTTTAAAAAATAATAAAAATACTGAAATTCTTTTTACAATCTATTTAAACCAAGACTGCTCCATCATTGATCTAAAAAATATGGTTAAAGAAAAATTATTTTTTGCAGCTAAATTATATCCTCTTCATGCCACTACTAATTCTTCATCAGGAGTAAAAGACATCAAAAAAATGTCTAAATATTTCGAATTTTTAGAAAATAATAAAATACCATTATGCTTACATGGTGAGCACATTCATGAAAATGATGATCCGTATGAGCGTGAAAAAAGATTTCTTGATTTTGAGTTATCTTGGTTAGTAAAAAAGTTTAAAGGTTTAAAGATAACCTTAGAACATATAACAACTAAAGACTCTGTAGACTTTGTAAAATCGCACAAAAACCTTGCAGCTACTATAACAACACATCATTTACTTGAAAATACAAACACTTTTCTTGGAAATTTTTTAAGACCAGAAATATTTTGTAAACCTGTAATTAAAAGTGTTAATCACCAAAAATCATTATTAAATGCTGCCCTTTCTGGTAATTCAAAATTTTTCTTTGGTTCTGACTCAGCCCCACATCTTAAAAATCGCAAATTTAATGAATTTTGTTGTGCTGGTGTATATTCCACTAAATATTCTGTCTCAAATATATTGGAGCTCTTTTACACCTCAAAAAAGTCAAATAATTTAAATAAATTTTTGACAATAAATGGATGTAAGCATTATAACCTTAAGTTTGATAACACGCTAATTTCATATTCTAGAAAAAAAGATTTCATATTTAAAAAATACTCTAAATTCAAAAACGATAGTTTAATTAACTATAATCACTTTAAAAATTACTGGTCTAAAAACTAGATTAGAACTTTTGTAAAATGGCCCATTTTTCTGCCAGTTTTTGAGTCTTTTTTGTGATAATCATGAAAATACTCATTTTCTTTGAATGATTTCTCACGATAGTTATAAATATCGTCCCCAAGAATATTTATCATTTCAGATTTAGATTTTAAGGAGGGTGCTACCTTTTCGAGATCACATACAGATCTGATATGAGATTCAAATTGACTAACATTGTATGATTCAATAGTTAAATGCCCTGAGTTATGAACTCTAGGAGCTATTTCATTTAATAATAATTTTTTTTCTTCAGTTATAAAAAATTCTAAACAAAATGTTCCAACATAGCTTATTTTTTCTGCAAAATTATAAGCATGTTTTGTTGCTTCTTTAATAATCGATGTCTCTGAGTTAGCTGGTGAAAATGATTTGAAAAGAATTTGATTTTTATGAATATTTTCAATTGGTTGATAGGTAAAAATAGTACCATCTTTATACCTGACAGCAATGATAGAGATTTCTTGTTGTAAATTAATTTTCTTTTCCAAAATATACTCATTATTTGGTATGTTAGATATGTCTTTATTACTATTAATTATTATTTGGCCTTTACCATCATATCCAAGTTTGCGAGTCTTCAATATGGCAGGAAAAAATTTAGGATCAACTAATTTTAAATCTGATGTATTGTTTATTTCCATATAGGGAACAGTAGGGATATTAATCTTATTTACATAATTTTTTTCAGTTAATCGATCTTGAATAATTTTATTAATTTCAGAACTAGGTGAAATTTTAATCTTTTGTTCAATATATGATAAAGTTTTAAAAGGGATATTTTCAAACTCATAAGTCACAAAATCACATTTTTTAATAAAATTATCTATCTCGTGAAAATCATCATAATTTTTTATTAAGAAGTGATTTGCATATTTAATTGCTGGGGAGTCATCAGTATCAGAGTATATAAAAGTTTGAATATTTAATTTACTAGCCACTTGGCATAACATCATACCCAATTGACCTCCACCTAAGATACCGATGATCATTATCTAGGTGTCTTTTTAACTTTTTTTGTTTGAGCCAGTCTCCATTTTACTAAACTTCTTTCAATATTGGGGTCATAAATACTAATAATTGAAGCTGCATATAATGCAGCATTTTTGGCTCCATTTTCACCAATAGCCACAGTTCCAACTGGAATGCCAAAGGGCATCTGAGCTATTGAAAGTAAACTATCTAAGCCTTTTAGTGTTTTTGACTCAATTGGTACCCCGATTACTGGAATATGAGTTATAGCTGCTATCATGCCTGGTAAATGAGCAGACCCACCAGCTCCAGCAATAATAATCTTAATACCTCTGTCATAAGCTTGTTCAGCATACTCATAGAGTCTTTTAGGAGTTCTGTGAGCTGAAACTATTTTTTTTTCATGGACAATCTTTAATTCTTTTAGAATTTTACCCGTATGCCTAAGTGTGGACCAATCGCTTTGGCTTCCCATTACTATTGAGATTTTAGGGATAGATATTTTCATTTTTTTGAAAACTTTTTTTCAGTGATTTTAAAGTAAAGTTTATAAGGCAATACTTTACCAAATTTCATTATAGAATTAAAAGGAAAAGGGAAGGATATTTCAAAACCTTTTTTATATATTTTACTATAAATAATCCTAGCTGCATCTTTAGGTGACATTAAATATGGCATTTTAAATGAATTTACTTTTGTAGCAGGAGTTTCTACAAATCCTGGACAGATAAGTTTTACATTGAGATTATCATGCATTTCAGATTTTATAGCCTCGGCTAGATTAATTAAAGCCGCTTTTGAGGGTCCGTATAAAATAGACTTTGGAAGACCCTTATATCCAGCTGTGGAGGACATTATTGCCAAGGTATAATTTGAATTTAGCTCGAAATTTTTTTTTATTAGCTCTATTGATAAATAAATACTTAAAACATTGGTATCAAAAGTTGCTTTTGCATTCTCAAAGTTAAAATCATTTAGACTATCGGGGATATAAATACCTGCATTTAAAATAAATGTACTAATATTTGCATTTTTTTTAAATACCTCATCTATAATTAGCTTACTTGAGTCAAAATTTGATAAATCTGTTTTTACAAAATCAAATTTTGGATTATCAATTGTTTCATTTGGTATTTTAGTATCATCTCTTGCTAAGCCTATCACATGCCAGCCTTGTCTTAGATACTCTTCACATAGTGCGTAGCCAATCCCACTACTAGCACCTGTTATAAAAACTACTCTATCTTGTGTATTCTTTGATGAATTTTTTTGCATTAGATATATGAGTACTAATTTTAGACTTGTCCATTTTATTTACAGTATAGTACATCATAGAGAGTCTCTGATTAGTTTTAAAATAATTTTTATTTTTATATATAAAATTCCAATATAAACCATCTAATGTTTGTGTCCAATCCCCCCGACTATAATTACTCATCTTTAGTAAGTAATTTGAACCGCATAAATATGGTTTTGTTGCAAAAATACCTCCATCGCTAAACATCCCCATTCCATAGACATTTGGTGTCATAACCCAATCAGATGAGTCAATGAATGTCTCCATAAACCATTTATAAACTTCAGATGGCTTTAATCCAGCTAAGTTCATTATATTACTAATTATCATCAATCTTGGGATATGGTGAACATATCCACTTTTTTTTAAATTTAATATCATGTCATTTAAAATAGGAATGTTTGTTGTACCCTCATACCAATGTTTTGTTAATTTTCTGTCATTTCCAAAAAAGTTACCTTTATTAAAATCTTTATAATAGTGAATATTTAAGTATCTCATAAATTCTCTCCAACCAAAGACTTGTCTAATAAACCCTTCGTAATTATTGATGCCAACTTTAGTATATGAAAATGAGCTCAATTTATTGAGCACTTGTTCTGGTGTTATTAAACCTACATTTAATGGTGCACTAATTATACTATGATTGATGTATGGATCACTGGTGCTCACAAAATCTTCGTAATGTCCAAAGTTTTCAAGTTTACTGCTAATAAAATTATCAAGAACTTTAGTTGAGTCTTTAAAATTCATTGGAAATATTATTTTCTTTTCCAAATTTCCAAAGTGTTTTGAAAAAAATTTATCAATTAATTTTTTTATTTCCTCAAAATATTTTGACTCAAATGTATAAGATTTAGGACTTTGATAACCTTTAGGAACTCTTTTTCTATTATCCTCATCGAAACTCCACTTATCTCCAATAGGTTTATTGTCTTTTACAAATATTTGAAAACTTTTCCGCACATTGCTATAAAAATTAGCTAGTTGAGGTTTTTTTGTAGTAACCATATCTTTATAATCGGTTCTACTAACAAGGAACATAGGAGATTTATGAAAAATTAGTTCAATTTTGCTATTTTTACAAAATTGCTCAAATTTAATTCTGAATTCTAAGTCTTCTATTTCGAAGATATTAATTTTAGAAATATTTTTTTTACTTAAGAAGCTTTTTAGACCAGCAAAATAGTCTTTGAAATTAGAAATATTTTTATCAAGAGAAATATAATTTACTTTAAAATTATTTTTTTTTAGATAGTCCCTGTATTCCCTCATTGATGCCAAAAAATAATAAATTTTTTGTTTGTGATGTTTAAAATAACTACAAAGGCCCATATCCTCTTGTATAAAAAAATCACATGAGTTTTTGAATTCTGTTAAGTACTTCTTATCAAATAGTTGATTTCCAAGAACTACAAAGCATTCCTTCATTTTGTTTTTATTATTTTGTGATTAAAGTTGATCTTCCACCATCTAGTTGGAAGTTTTGACCTGTAATCCATGATGATTTTTTAGATACCAAGAAAGAAGCCAAATTACCTATGTCATCACCTGTTCCAAGTCTTGACATAGGGTGAAGTTTTCCAATTCCTTCAGCAACCTTTTCATTAGAAACCATAAAATTTGACATTTTGGAAAAAGATAGGCTAGGAGATATTGTATTAAATCTTATCTTCGGAGCATAGTCTGCGGCTAAAGAATTTGATAAACCAATTAATGCACTTTTTGCAGAGGAGATTGCTGTATGATTTTTAAAACCTCTAACAGCTGCTATTGATGAAAAAAATACTACTGAAGATGAATCCGACATCTTAGTTATACAATGATTAAGGAAATGAACGATATTATAAAAATTATCATCCATTATTTTTTTAAAATCATCAACAGAGGTGCTTGAGAAAGGTTTTAAGTTTATCGAGCCAATGGCAAAGATTAAGCCAGATATTTCGTAGTTAATTGATTTTATGAAACTTTCTGTATTCGTGTAATCATTAATATCCAGAACATTTTTTTCAAAATTACCTTCAACATCACTATCAAATTCACTTCTTGATATTAGAACTAAATCATTATCATCTTTTAGGTTGTTAACACATGATTTGCCAACAGAACCATTTGCACCAATAACTAGAATTTTACCCATGCAGTTTATACAAAATGTAACCCTAATTAGATTTAATTCTTAAGTATTTGAAGGCTATAACAAGTAGCTGATACAAACAATAAAGTGCCTATTATTTGATGAATAGAACCCAAAGAGACTTGAACATTACTCAAAACAACAAAAACACCAATAAATAACTGAATTAAAACTAGAAATAGCACAATAAGGAAATGGATTTTTTGATATTTATTTTCAATTCCCTTAAAATGTTTAAAGCACATATAAAGAATTGTTAAAAATGATAAATAAGCTAAGGCTCTATGAAAAAAATGTATGAAGACAC
This sequence comes from uncultured Alphaproteobacteria bacterium, assembly GCA_902584795.1. Classification (GTDB taxonomy): domain Bacteria; phylum Pseudomonadota; class Alphaproteobacteria; order HIMB59; family HIMB59; genus HIMB59. The sequence continues at coordinate 95,818 of CACIBB010000003.1, read as the reverse complement.
TGTTATCAAAAAAACCAAAAAGTCGATCCTCAATAAAAATTAAATTTTCAGGAATGTAATTATCTCCCATTTTGGGCCAAGTATTAAATGATTTTCCAGCATCTAAACCAGCCATAAAAGCACCGTAAATTACTGTAAAAAAAATTATTATATTAAAAAAAATAAAAAAAGTTTTATGTGAGCTAAAATTATTTTTATAAATTCCAATATCAAGCCTTTTCAAGAAAAGATAAGCAATTAAAGAGAGAATTATTTGAGCTATAATTAAGTGAACGGCAAGTCTTAAATGGCTAACGTATGGATTAACATCTAATCCACTTTTTACCATCCACCATCCGATAATACCTTGTGCCCCTCCAAGAAAAAGAAGGAATGAATATGAGTATAACTCTTCATTAGAAAAGTATTTTTTCAAAGCAAAGTAAATAAAAGGGATGATAAAAATAATTCCTATTAGCCTTCCCAATACTCTATGTCCATATTCCCACCAAAAGATGTATTTAAACTCTGATAGTGTCATGTTTATATTTTTTATTTGATATTCAGGATATTGCTTATAGTCTTCAAAAACTTTTAACCAATCTCCATGGGATAAAGGAGGTATTGTTCCCATAAATAATCTCCAATCAACCATGGACAAACCAGACTCAGTTAATCTTGTCAAACCACCAACAATGATCATCAGCAATATAATTGACATGAGACTTACAAGCCAAAGACTTATCTGAAAATTCTCGGATTTATACATCTAATCTAAATTTATAATTTTTTAGAATATATTTAGTATATTAATTTTAGTCGCATTAAGCCTGTCTAACTGATAGATCTTATAGTCTAAATATTTAAAAATTTCAAAATGACATATCATATTAACGTTATAGATCATGAGGGTTCACCTCATAAAATTGAAGCAACAGTTGGTTTTTCAATAATGGAGATTATTAGAGACGCTGGATTAGATATTGAAGCTATATGTGGGGGTTGTTGCGCTTGTGCTACCTGTCATTGTTATGTCGATGAAAATTGGTTAGAAAAAATATCAAAAGCTGATGACGATGAGGAATCTATGCTTGACCAAGCCATGGATATAAAAAAAAATTCAAGACTCTCATGTCAAATTCCATTTACAGAAGAGCTCAATGGTATTACTCTAACATTAGCACCTAAATTTTGACTGATTATAACTCATACAAATCCTGGCCATTTAATGAAGCAAAAAAAATTATAAAACGCTTTGAAAAAAATAATACCAAAGACAAAATAATCTTTGAAACTGGGTACGGCCCATCCGGCTTACCTCACATAGGTACTTTTGGGGAAGTGCTAAGGACAAATATGGTAAGATTTTGTTATGAAAAATTGACTAATAAAGAGACTGACCTCATAGCATTTTCTGATGATATGGATGGCTTTAGAAAAGTCCCTGATAACATCCCAAACAAAGAAAAATTATCTAACTACCTTGATTACCCTTTGACATCCGTCCCAGATCCTTTTGAGTTGTTTAATAGTTTTGGTGAACATAATAATTCAAAACTTAAAGATTTTTTAAATAGATTTAATTTGCCTTTTTCTTTTCAAAGTTCAACAGATGCTTATAAATCAGGATTGTTTAATGAAACAATAAAGAAAATTATAAAAAATTATGATGAAATTATTAATGTAGTTCTTCCGACACTTGGTGAAGAAAGAAGAAAATCTTATAGTCCATTTTTTCCAATTAGTGAAATAACTGGTAAAATATTGCAAGTTCCAATTGAAGAAATTAATAATGAAGAATTTACTGTTTCATATTATGAGGACGGCGTATTGAAATCTAAATCAGTTTTAGATGGCAATTGCAAACTTCAATGGAAAGTTGATTGGGCAATGAGGTGGGCTGCTTTTGGTGTAGATTATGAAATGTGTGGTAAAGATTTAACAGAGAGTTATACCCTATCATCAAAGATATGTAAGATAATCGGTTCTAAGCCTCCTGAAAATTTAATTTATGAACTATTTCTCGATGAAAGTGCTGAAAAAATTAGTAAGTCAAAAGGCAATGGTATAAGTATCGATGATTGGCTTAAATACTCTATTGAAGAGAGTTTGGCCATGTTTATGTATCAGAGACCAACAACTGCAAAGAAACTCTATTTTGATGTAATACCTAAAAACACCGATGAATATTTAACTCACGTTAATAAATTAGAGTCCGATGATCTAAATCCAGATAACCCTGCTTGGCATATTCATAAAGCTGAAAATCCATCATATAAATCAAAAATTAATTATAGTTTAATCCTAAATATTATATCAGTTTGCAAGTCTGAGGACCCTAATGTGATTTTTGGTTTAATAAAAAATTATCAATCTAATTTTAGCAAAGCGGAAACTGATCTTATTAATAGAATGATTGATTGTGGTATTAATTATTTTAGGGATTTTATACAACCAAATTTAAACTTTAAAATTCCAAATTCTGAAGAATTAATTATACTTAAAGAAGTTGTGTCCAAATTAAAAGAAGTAGAGTCTTCGGCTGATGCAGATGAATTTCAAACTGCTATTTTTAGTGTCGGAAAAAATTCTGTCTATAAAGAGAATATTAAGGAATTTTTTAAACTCATTTATCAAGTTGTTTTTGGTCAAGAGAATGGACCAAGATTGGGCTCATTTACTAAAATTTATACAAAAGATAAAACTCTGGAGTTGTTCAACTCGAAGCTAAATGTATAATTTAGCTCATCGTATTCTCAAAAAGCTAGATCCAGAATTATCACATAATATATCTATAAAAGCTCTCAAATTAGGCATTTATCCAAAAATTATTTGTAAAAATACAGAAATCCTTGAACAAACAATATGGGGTAGAACTTTCAAAACTCCTATTGGGTTATCGGCAGGTTTTGACAAAAATGCAGAGGTGATAAATCCAATATTAAATTTAGGATTTAGTTTTACTGAGTTGGGAACAGTGACTCCTTTGCCTCAAAAAGGCAACTCAAAACCCAGAATTCATAGGTTTCCTGCTCAAAAAGCATTAATAAATTCTTTAGGGTTTAATAACAAAGGCATGGATGTATTTGAAAGAAATATCAATAACTCAAACCTTAAAGAAAATTTCCAAGATAAAATCATTGGTATAAACATAGGTAACAATAAGGATACCGTAGAAATTTTAGATGATCTCAAAAAGCTTTTCGATAGACTGTATAGACTTGGTGATTACATTGTGATCAATTTATCTTCACCAAATACACCTGGATTGAGAGATAATCTTAAATCTCAAAATTTTGAAAAGATCGTTACAAATATCCATAGGCTAAGAGATGAGAATAACTCAAAAATCCCTATTTTATTCAAAATATCACCAGATATTTCTGATCAGGATAAAAAGGATATTTCATTGATTTCACTGGCAAATGATGTGGATGGGCTAATACTGACTAACACAACAATTAATAAATCGATGGTTAATGAAAAGTTAGAGGGAGGGGTAAGTGGTAGACCATTATTCCTTAAATCAAATGAATTAATAAGAGATTTTTATACTCTGACATCAGGAAAAATTAAAATCATAGGAGTAGGGGGTATTTTTGATGCTAATGATATCTTAACTAAAATGAAATTAGGAGCTTCATTAATTCAGATTTATAGTAGCTTTACATATGAAGGTCCCTACCATGTAAAAAAAATGACTTATGATTTGATGAATTTAATTCAACAACAAGGATTTAGAAGTATCTCCGAGGTAATTGGACAGTACTCTTGAAAAATATTTCATCTTTTAAAAATGTAGTTAGTAAATACGACTATTTTTTATTTGATCAGTGGGGGGTACTTCATAACGGTCATAAAAAATTTATAGAAGCAGAAAAATGTTTAGAGTATCTTAAATTAGAAAATAAAAAAATCATTCTTATATCTAATTCAGCTAGCCCCACTGTTCAATCAGAGGCAAATTTAAAAAGATTGGGTTTTAGTGAAAAACTATTTGATTACTGTATTACTAGTGGACAAATAGCATTAAATAACATCAAAAAAGATATTTATAAAAAGTTTGGCAGAAAATGTTACCCTATAGAGCTATCAAAGCAAAAAATTAAGTATTTCAATCTGGATTGCACTAAAAAAGTTGAAAGTGCAAATTTTGCTATGATTGCAGATCTAAAAGATGGATTATCTATTTTAGATTTTGCTGAACATCTAGATAAAATTATGAAGTATAAACTTCCACTACTATGTGCAAACCCAGATTACTTAGTCCATAATAAAAATACTCTTTCTATGAGTGGTGGTACAGTAGCAGAGTTATACTCTGATTTAGGAGGGACTGTCTTAAGATATGGAAAACCTTACGAACCAATATATCAGGATATTTTTAAAAAAATGAGCATTACAAATCTTAGTAAGGTATTAGTTATTGGTGACTCATTGTGGCATGACATTGCAGGAGGTAAAAAAATGAAATTAGACTCGCTCTGGATTAAAAATGGAATTCATAAATCTAAATTGAAAAAAAAAGATGAGATCAACCCACTTTTAGAGAAGTACAGACCAAAATATGCAATAAGTCATCTAAAACTCTAAGAAACTATTACTTATTGTAAAAAAGGGACTTTTGTATTATAAACTCATTTCATGTCTAGATCTTGCGATATTACTGGAAAAAAACACCAAACTGGTCATAACGTCAGCCATTCTAATATTAAGTCTAAAAGGCGTTTTATGGTTAATTTAAACAGTGTCACTCTATTTAGTGAGTCTTTACAAAGAAAATTTAGATTAAGAATAGCCTCATCTACACTTAGAACCATAGATAAACATGGTGGTTTAGATCAATATTTAAATAAAACCAGCTCACGATCTTTAACTGATAAAGCCTTAAAAATCAAAAAACAAATCGAAAAAAACGTTAGCAAAAAAGCTAGCTAAATGTTTCAAGAATTATTTTTAAATTTATCAAATAACTTAAATAACTCTTCAGTTGTAATTATCTGGTTATTTCAAATTATATTTTGTTATCTTTCAATTTTACTCTCACTTAAGTTCTTCGGAAAGACAGGTATTTATGTTTATGTAGCGATTGCAATCATATTAGCTAATATTCAAGTTCTTAAAGTTGTAGACTTTCCTTTCTTTCCTGAACCTATGGCACTAGGAACTGTTTTGTTTATTTCTATATTTCTTTGTACTGACATATTGAATGAGTATTTTGATAAAAAATCTGCAACTAAATGTATATACCTAGGTATTGCAGCATACTTATTTTCAACCGTGCTTATGTTTTTAACAATATCTATGGCTCCAATTAATCCTGAAGAGCATCCTGCATGGTCTTGGAGCTATGGTATGCATGAGTCAATTATGACTATCTTCCTTCCACAGTTCCCAATAATAGTTGGAAGTATTTGCGCTTTTTTTATAAGTCAAAAAATTGATATTTTTATATTTTCTTATTTAAAAAATAAAAATACTAACCTTTGGTTTAGAAATAATGCATCAACAATTGTATCGCAATTTATTGATAATATTATATTTAGTGTTCTTGCATTTAATATCTTATCCTCTAACCCAGTACCTTTATTTGACCTAATTATTTCTTATGGAATAGGTATTTATTTACTTAGAATTCTATTAAGTCTATTTGACACAATATTTATTTATTTAGCGAAGATCTTTTTGCCATCTAAACTTGACTAATTTTTTTCAAGTAAAAAAAAAGTCAAAATTATCAAATGCTCGACTTGGATTAATTAACACAGCACATGGTAAAATCAATACACCTTCATTTATTTTTTGTGGTACAAAGGCCACTGTCAAATCTGTACTCCCCTCTCAATTAAAATTAGCAAGAACACAAATTATTCTTTCAAACACATACCATTTAATGCTTCAACCGGGTCCAGAGATCATATCAAAAGAAGGGGGTTTACAAAGTTTTACTGATTGGAATGGACCTATGATGACTGATAGTGGGGGATACCAAATATTTTCACTAGGATATGGGTCAGTTTCAGAGGAAATTAAAGGAAAAAACAATAATGCAAAGAGAAAATCTCTCATAAAAATAACTGAGGATGGTGCATCATTTAGAAATTATATAAATGGAGATAAAGTATTCTTATCACCTGAGAGATCAATTGAATTACAACGTGATTTTGGCGCTGATCTGATTTTTGTCTTAGATGAATGTACGCCCTTTAATGTCTCAAAAAAATATACAGAAAAGTCTATGTACATGAGTCATCGCTGGGCAGAAAGATGTATAAATTCTTTCGACTCAAAATTTAAAAAGTATAGCTCAACCTTTGGTTCCTCAGGAAAACAGTCACTATATGGTATAATACAAGGCGGTGTTTATGAGGATTTAAGAAAGATTGCTTGTGAAGAAACATGCTCAAAAAATTTTGATGGAATTGCAATAGGTGGGTCTTTGGGGAGTACAAAAAATCAGATGTACGATATCTTTTCTATCTGTGAAAATTATGTAGATAAATCAAAACCTATTCATATCCTAGGAATTGGAGGACTAGATGATATTTTACATGGTGTAAGTTCTGGATATGACACATTTGATTGTGTATCGCCTACAAGGATCGCTAGACATGGTATTATGATGTCAAAATTATGTAGTAAAGGAATTAATTTAAACAACTCAAAATTTAAAGACGATCATTCTAGTATTGATGAAGGATGTGAATTACAGGAAATAAATAAATTTTCAAAATCTTATATACATCATTTGTTTAAAGCTAATGAGATGCTCGGTATGACCATTTTATCAATATATAATATTTGGTTTATGAATAAGTTTTTTGAAGAAATAAGATCATCTATAAATGAAGATAGATTTGAAGAGTATAAGAATAAAATTTTATCTAATTTAGTCGAATAATGACTCTATTTTTTCAAACATAATTCCACCTAACTCTTCTACATCATGAATGGTAATTGCTTTACTGTAATACTGACCTACATTATGACCTATACCGATTGCCAATAGTTCAATGTTTGATTTCTCTTCAATCGCAAGAATAGTGCTTTTTAGATGTTTTTCTAAATAATTACTGTTGTTTACTGACAGTGTTGAGTCATCTACAGGTGCGCCATCAGATATAACAATTAGTATTTTTCTACTTTCAGGCCTTTTCGAAATTCTAGAACTAGCCCAAAGAAGTGCTTCGCCATCAATATTTTCTTTCAAAAGACCCTCTTTTAACATTAGGCCTAAATTTACTTTAGATTTTTTTGAGTTTTGGTCAGCAGACTTATAAATAATATGTCTTAGGTCATTAAGTCTTCCAGGATTTTTCTGCTTTCCATTTTTAAGCCAATGCTCTCGAGTTTTTCCACCTTTCCATGCTTTTGTTGTAAAACCAAGAATTTCAACCTTAATTTTGCATTTTTCTAAAGTAGCGGCAATCATATCAGTTGTTAAAGCAGCTATCATAATAGGTTTTCCTCTCATTGATCCTGAATTATCAATTAACAAAGTTACGGTTGTATCTTCAAATTTAATTTCCTTTTCTTTTTTAAAAGAGAGTGAACTATTTGAATTTGTTATAACCCTGGTAAGTTTTGAAGTATCTAAAACACCTTCATCTAAATCAAAATTCCATGACCTATTTTGTTTTGATTGAAGTTTTCGATACAATTTATTTGCTAATCTTGATATTTGCTTTTGATATAAATCACATTTTTCATCAAGTTGCCTTCTTAGAGCCACTAACTCTTCATGATCACATAGTTTAATTGCTTCTATGATTTCATCATATTGATTAGTAGCTGCTTTATAATTTTGATTAAGGTTTCTATAACTATCAATTGACTTAAATATATCTTCAATTTGTTGGTCTGAAATTTCAATATCAATTTCTTCTCCCTGAACACTAGACTGACTATTATCTGAGTCATTTTCTGGAGTATGCATATTTTCTTCTAATTGGCTCTCTTCAGGTTTTTGGGCTTGATTTTCTTCTTGGTTTTGTTGTTGATTAAAATCCTCTTCATCATTTCCCTCATCGAGATCTTTATCATCTGGTTGGTTTTCATCTTCAACCGATGGAAAAATTATTCTTAGTAAATTTACCGATAAGTTTAAATATTCTTTTTGGTCTTGAATATTCTGAGATAATTTTTGAAGTGTGTTATAAAATTTTGAAATGTTGTCTTTAGAAGTTATATTTTTTAAATGATTATTATTTGATTTCCACATTTTACTGTTTACTAAATCAATGAAAAAATGCGTTAAGGTAAAATAAAATAAATCTTTAGAGTCTTTTTGTTTTTTTAATTTTAATACCTCTAATCTTTTAAACCATTTATTCTCAATATTTTTTAAAATACCTTTGAAGGGTTTTGAGCCATATGTCTCATATCGTAAACGCTCTAAGAAAATAATTTCTTCTCTAATGTCTATATTTTTAGATGTTATTTGGTTTAACAGTTTTTCATTATGGTATTTTTTTTTAAGAGCAAATGAGTCTGCTGCACCACGCATATCCCTGTAATTGAAAATATTTGAGATTGAAGGAAGGTTCAGAGTATCATCTTTCTCTAAAACGATATTTGAATTTACATTTATTTTTAACTCTTTGTTTTCCGATATGGTTTTATTAACAGAATTGAGTGTATTTGAAATTTGCCTGGGAATATTTAGTTGTTTCTCGGACAATTAGATATCAATTGCAAAGGTTCTTTGGAAAAATTCTTTATATATATCTATTTCACTTTCGTCACATTTATTTAAAAAAGTAAACTTCAAAGAGTTTTTAATATCTTTAATAATTTTATAATTTTCTGCCCACATAATTACAGTTCTAGGGCTCATGACAATAGATATATCTTTTTGTTCAAAACCTTTTCTTGTTAAATTTGCCATTTGAACCATAGAAGCTATTATTTTCTTTTCTTCATTGTTTGCAGAAACTTTTTTTGAAATAATTTCTATTTCTTTATCCTCATCAAGGTAGTTTAATTTTGCAACTATATTCCATCTATCCATTTGACCTTGATTGATCTGATTTGTTCCATGATAAATCCCAGAGGTATCTCCAAGACCTACTGTGTTGGCAGTAGCAAATAGCCTAAAATAAGGATGAGGTGAGAGCACCTTACTTTGGTCAAGAAGAGTTAACTTTCCGTCTGCTTCAAGTATTCTTTGAATAACAAACATTACATCTGGTCGACCTGCATCGTATTCGTCAAAAACTAAAGAAACGTTATTTTGAAATGCCCAAGGAAGGATACCTTCCTGAAATTCTGTTACTTGTTTGTTATCTTTTAAAACTATTGCATCTTTTCCAATAAGATCGATTCTAGATACATGACTATCTAAGTTAACTCTTATGCACGGCCAGTTTAATCTTGCACAAACTTGTTCAATATGAGAGGACTTACCAGTTCCATGCAAACCTTGTAAGAAAACTCGTTTATTAAATTTTAGACCAAGCAAAATAGCAATCGTTGTACTTTCATCAAATACGTAGTTTGTATCTAATTTAGGGCAATATTCACTAGCTTCATTAAATTTTGGAACTTTTATATCTGTTTGAATGCCAAAGACTTCTTTGGATGATACATCAGAAATTTGTAAATTATCATTTTTTTTAAGAGCCTCGATTTTATTCATTTTTTGTATCTTTCAATTAAGTAGTTATATGCTTCTACTATTTCTCTAAATTTATCAATAACTTTTTTACTATCACCCTTTACATCTGGATGATGCTCTTTGACTAGTTCTTTATACCTTTTCTTTATCAATTTTAAGTCTGTATTTATATCTAATTTTAAAATACTGAGGGATTTTAACAATTTATTTGATTGAGGCTGAAATCCAGCAGGGTTATCAAATGTGCCCATATCCTCACCATTGATCGTAAAATTATAAAAATTTCTCCCCGATCCAAAAGAGCTTGTGGGTCTTCTCCAGATGGTGTCAAAACGAATATCGTTTTCAATTTCATTTGCATCCATTTTCTTATGGTAATTCCACTTTTTATTAAACTCTTTAATATGTTCAATACAAAACCACTGATAATTACCTAAATTATCATAGTCTAAAGGTGCTTTATAAACACCTTCCTCTTTACAATCTGGATGATTGCATAAATTTTCTATTTTATTTTTTTTATTCATTTAAGATTTAATTATGAATTTAAATAATATTAAAATCCTTTTACAAGATATTAATGAATTTGAAATTTTAGAAATTATTAACAACAGTGAAAAACATATGGGACATACTGGTGTAGAAAATACATCAACCATGTTAACTCATGTAGAGCTCAGAATATTGAATATAAATAATCTGAAAAAAATAGATATTCATAGAACAATTCATGAAAAATTAGAGCCAGTTTTTAAATCTGGCTTACACTCCTTAGAAATAAAAATATCAAATAGATAGCTTAACCTTATTGATTTTGTTAATTGATCTAGAGATAATTTGCAATTTTACATCCTCAATATAGAAAACCTTTCCAACTTTAGGGATTTCTTTTGCTAAATCATGAATTAAGCCTGATAATGTCACAAATTGATCAGGTAAGTTGATACTTAGACTTCTATTAATTTCTCTAACACTAGCATTTCCATTAAATAAATAATTATTAGAGTCAATTTTCTCTAAATATGTTTCATCAGTGTCAGTTTCATCAAAAATTTCTCCAATTATTTCTTCGATAATATCCTCTAATGTAATTAAGCCTTGTATTTCCCCATATTCATCTACTATTAAAGCCATATGTTCTCTTGAAGATTTAAAATCAATAAGTTGTTTCATCGCAAGTTTGTTTTGGGGAATAAAAACAGGCTGAAAAGTATTTCTTTCGATACTTTCATTTGACTCCTCTAAAGAGGAGTCTTTTAAAAAATCTCTGATATCAATAATTCCAACCAAATTATTAAAATCTCCCTTTATAACTGGTATTCTTGTGAATGTTGATGAACTTATAGTTTTAAAATTTTGTTTATAGGGATCATCTAGGTTAATGAATAGAATTTCATTTCTGTGAGTCATTAGCTCATCAACTTTTAATTTTTTTAACTCAAGAATATTACTCATGTAATCAGCCTCATATTCACCGTCTTTTGAGTATTGTTTTTGTAGTTGAACAGCTCCTTCAAACTCCTCTTCTATAATTTTTGATTGGTCTGCATTTAAATTTAATCCAATTAATTTAATAATTTTGTTAGAAACTTTATTAATGAGATTTACAATTGGTTTAATTAATTTCGTGTAAAAGTAAAAAAACTTGGAAACTTTTAGTGCAAAAGTCATCGGTTTGTTAATTGCGAAAATTTTGGGAGTAACTTCTGAAAATATAACAATCATTAATGTCATAAAAATTGTAGCAACGGAAACTCCTAAACCACCAAATTCTGAAACAAGTAATTCTGTCATTAAAGCTGTAGCTAAAATATTAAATAGGTTATTAGCAAGTAAGATTCCCGTAATAAATTCATCTTTGAATTCTTTAATTTTTAAAATGAAATTCGCATTTTTAGCTCCTTTATCTTTTTGTCTGTGAGCTCGCTGTTTCGATACTGCAGTTAAAGCAGTTTCTGAACCAGAGGAAAGGGCTGATAATAAGAGTAAGATAATTATCGCTAAAATTTTTATAATAACAATTAAAGTCATTATTTTATTTGATTTAGAATAGATTTAAGATCTTTAATTAAAATCTTTTTAATAAAACCTCCATTTTTTCCAATGAGAACAATATTAACACTTTCGTTTATAACTTTTTTATCAAAAGCAACTTTTTTTATTAATGATGGAATAGTTTTTTTATTTACATATTTGCTGTAATTAATAGGTAAATTGTATTTTTTTAATATTTCAATTAAACTATCAACACTTTTAGGATAGTAATTTAATAAACTAGAAATTTTTAACTCTAAAATCATTCCTAATGATATCGCCTCTCCATGTTTAAGATTACCTTTATAAAAATTTGAATTTTCAATAGCATGACCAATAGTGTGTCCAAAATTCAGAATTGCTCTAGAATTTTTAGATTTTAATTTTTCTCTAAAATCACTGATATATTTAAATTTTGAGTTAATTGAGAGTTTAATAATTTTATTCAGGTCATCCTTGGATCCCTTAATAAGAAGCTTATTAAGTTGTTTTGAATGAATAAGGCTATATTTTATCATTTCTGCATATCCACATGCAATTTCCCTTTTTGGTAAACTTTTTAGAAAATCTGAACATATAAATACTTTTTTTGGTAGATAAAAGGTTCCAATTAAATTTTTACCAAATTTGCTATTAATCCCTGTCTTACCACCAATTGAACTATCTACCATTGCTAAAAGAGAGGTGGGTATCATTACGTGCCCAACACCTCTTAATATAGTGGATGCTAAAAAGCCAGAAAGATCTCCTAGTGTTCCACCGCCAAAAGAGTAAATTATAGTTTTACGTTGAATTCCTAATTTAATCATTTTCTCAATTAAAATCGAATAGTTCTGTAAATTTTTAATTTTCTCATGGCCCTTAATAACAAAACATCTTTTAGGAAATTTTTTTAAAAGTTTTTTAATTAATGTATCTTTTACAATATTTCTATCAAATATTAAAATATCGAGATTTGAAATATTATTAATTAATTTTTTTTCTAATTGAGCTTTTTTTAAAAATTCAATTTCATGTATGCGTTTATCAATTATCTTTCTTATCTTCATTGGTTTAAATGTTCTAATATATTTTTAATAGTTTTTTGAGTATTACTAGTTGCATTAATAGTAAAATCAGAAGTTTCATTGTAAATTTCTTTTCTATCATTGAAAAGTATTTTTATGTTTTTCTCAACATTATTTTTTAATAGGGGCCTATTTTTATTTCTAGAAGTTCTTTTAATTAGAGTTTCTAAATCACATTTCAAATATATATTGAATGTTTGATTTAAAAGGTCTTTATTTTTTAAAATTATTCCTCCACCAGTAGAAACAACAATTTTTTTCTTCAATATCAATTTTTTGAATATAGATCTTTCTAATTTTCTAAAATGCTCTTCGCCCTTTTTGTTAAATATGTCCTTTATTTTAGATTGACTTTCTATTTCAATTTGTTCATCGGTATCATAAAAATCAAATTTTAAGCAGTCAGATAATGCCCGACCAATTGTAGATTTTCCTGAGCCTGGCATACCAATTACACATATTTTTTCAAATTTTTTTTTCACCATTGTTATTTGATATGTTTTAAATATATAATATGAAAAACCAATAAATTAATAATTATGAGAAAAATAGCAATACTATCAGTGATAATTGTACTAATTTCATTAGGTTTTATTTTAATTAACTCCATAAAAATACCAGCACCAACAAAAGAAAAGGTATATGACATTCCAATAGATCAGTTCACATGAAATATCTCATTTTTTTTTTGTTAATAATATTTCTCCCACTAAAGGCAGATGAAGTTAATGAGGAAATCATATTTCAAGAAAAATCATTCTCGCAAAACAATATAATTTCATCAATTAAATCAGAAGAAACTCTTTTAAAACTTATAAACTCCACAGAAAATAATAATAATTTTTTTTACTCTTTATTTGATCCTTTAACAAATAATATTATTTATCCTGAATATTCAAATGAAAATGATTTTTTTTTCGAAAAAATAAATTTATTCAATAAAAAAAACTATAGATACCAAATTAACTCAAATTTATTTGAAAAAGTTATTTTTGAAGAATTCCAAAATCCTAATAATAATGAATCATATTTAGCTTACTTATTTGACTCAAATCAATTTGATGAATTGTGTAAGTATTTATTTGTGTTGGATAATAATCAAAAAAAATTTGATGATATTTTAATCTATAATATTCTATGCTTAATAAAAGATAATCAATTTGAGCAAATTAATTTTATAATAGAAATTTATGATCAAAAAGAGTTTGATAAACTAAATACTAAATTTTTATTAGACTTTCTCAAAAATAATACAATTGAAATCAATTATAATTTAAGTGAATTAGGATTAATTGATAAATATATTGCTTTAATTTCTGATGGTATAAAAGTTAATGTAGATGAAATTAATAATACTCTTGAATTAGAAATATATCTTAAATCAAATACAATAGATCTTTATCAAATTAATTATCTTTTTAAAAATAGAGTCATAAACAAATCACAATATTTAACTATGTTAGAAATGCTCAAAGATAAGCCTAGTGAATTAAGAATGTATGAAGAAATGCAAAAAAATATTAATTATAATAAAAAACTTGAAATTTTAGAGAGCTATATTCCTTTATTACAACTAGATTTATATGATGTATCTAGATTAATTAATGATCAATTTAGTGAAATGAGAATCACCTCTAGAAACTTAAATTATATTAATGGTTTAATGCTTTTATCGCTTTACGAAAATTCAAGTTTTTTAGAAAATTTGTTAATTTTATTGAAGGATGTGCCTAACGGTTTAATTGAAAACAATGATATAGCGACTGCATTAAAGAACTATTTGATTAAAAACTTTGATAATAAATACTATGCAGATAAGAATGAGAATATAGATAGCCCTTTAATGAAATTTTTATTTTTAAATAGAAATATTAATTTTATAGAGAGCGATAATCTAAAAATATTAGAAACAGATACAATTTCAGTTAATCCTGTTTACTTGGCGAGTTTAGCTGAAAATTTAAATCTGATTGACTCATACATATATTATGTAAATTTAAGTGAGAAATTTTATTCGATAAATGAATTCGATTTATACTTCTTAAATAATTACATTATAGATAATGAATATCTAAAAAATGAATTAATAAAATTAGCCTTTAGAGCACATTTAATTAATTTATGAAATATGAAAAATATAAAGATTTATATACACAATTTTTAATTTCTGAAAAAAATCTTTCAAGAAACTCTGTAAATAATTATTTAATTGATCTAGACCAATTTTTTTTTACTCAAGATACTAAAGTGGGCAATCTTAATGCAAAAATTAAATTATATATTACTAATTTAAGAAAAAAAAATTTGAAAATATCTAGCATTAATAGAAAAATCTCATCTTTAAAAAATTTTTTGAAATTTCTTCATACTGAAAAAATTATTGATCAAATTGATTTTAAAGAATTTGAAAGCCTATCAAATTTAAAAAAAATACCAAAGGCCATACCAAAGGTACAAATGGAGCAAATATTCATAAATTTGTATAATTCAAAACTGGCTAATAAAGAGCTTTATATTTCAGTACTAAAATTAATTTATTTATCAGGTTTGAGAATATCAGAGGCACTAAATTTAAAATGGTCTGATATTAATTATCAAGACAATTCTATTTACGTTTATGGAAAAGGCTCTAAAGAGAGAAAAGTCTACATAATCAAAGATTTTTTGGACTATTTAAAAAATTCAGATAAAAAAAATAAATTTTTATTTACGCTAAATAATAAAAAAATTTCTGCTAGATCTGTAAATAAATTTCTTGAAAATTGTTATAGTGACTCAATAATTAATTATAAATTATCTTCTCATGTTTTTAGACACTCATTTGCTACCACTATGTTAGAAAATAACGCTGATATTAGGCATATACAAAAACTATTAGGTCACTCAAGTATTTCGACCACAGAAATTTATACTAAAGTTGCAAAATCAATGAAAAAGAGAGTTTTAGACTCTTATCATCCACTAAAAAATAAATTATAGTCCTAAAAATGTTTTACTTAGATTTTGAAGAAAAATTAGAAAAATTTGATATCGAAATACAATCTTTAACTAAACTTTCGAAAGAAAGTGATATAGATGTTGAAGGAAAAATTAAAGATATTGAGAAAAAAAAACAAACAGAGTTAAACAGAATTTACTCTAATTTATCACCTTGGCAAATTGTCAAACTTGCAAGACACCCAAATAGACCTAAAACAAAAGGTTATATAAATAGTATTTTTACAAAATTTATACCTCTTTATGGCGATAGACTTTATTCTGAAGATAATGCCATTATCTCAGGTTTTGCTTTTTTAGATAACTTACCTGTCATCATACTAGGCACTGAAAAGGGTAATGATATGAGCACGAGATTAAAACATAATTTTGGTATGGCAAAACCTGAAGGTTATAGAAAATCCCAAAGAATTATGAAATTAGCCTCAAAATTAAATTTACCTTTAATTTGTTTCGTGGATACATCCGGAGCTTACCCTGGTAAGGACGCCGAGGAAAGGGGACAAGCTGAGGCAATTGCTCAATCAATGAAAGTATCCCTAAATTGTGAAACACCATGTATTTCAATTGTCATAGGTGAAGGTGGATCAGGTGGCGCAATTGCTCTTGCTACAAGCGATATTGTCATAATGCTAAGTAATTCGATCTACTCTGTTATCTCTCCTGAAGGTTGTTCTTCAATACTATGGAAATCCTCTGAATTTGCTGAGACAGCATCTAATTCTCTTAAAATTACAGCAAAAGATTGCCTAGAATTAAAAATTATTGATCGAATTATTGAAGAGCCAGTTGGAGGAGCTCATAGGCATTTTGATAGGGTATCAAATGATCTCAAGGTTGCTTTGATAAAAAGTATTGAGGATCTTAAATTATTATCAAAAGATGAATTGATAAAGAAAAGAAATAATCGATATTTAAATTATATTGTTTGATTAATTATTTCCGTGACATTGTTTGTATTTTTTTCCTGATCCACAAGGACAAGGATCATTCCTTCCAATTTTTTTAGTAATGGGTTCAATATTTTTGTCCTCTTGATTTTCACTTTTTTTTTCAACCCTAATATTGTTTAGGACTAACACCATTTGCTTTTGTATTTCATATATTAGTTGATTGAATGCACTTAAAGAAGCTTTACGAAATTCATTAACTGGATCTTTCCCTCCATATCCGCTAAGACTTACAGACATGCGTATATTTGTAAGCTCTTGAATATGGTTATGCCAATTTTTATCTAAAATAGAAAGGCTTACTTGTCTTAGTACAAAAATATAAGCATTTGTATGTTTTGCATAATTTTCATCTTTAATTTTTTTAAATGATGATAGATAGTGGTCTTTATTATCATTTTCTTCTGGTTTAATAAAAGACAACAAGTCTGAGAAATTCTTAATTTCTTCTTTTTCACTTTCTAACAAATTAGATATAAATTCATCCTCAGTTTCTTGAATAAAATTTATTATATCTTCATTAATAATAGTTTCTCTTTTGGAGTAAATTATATTTCTTTGTTTATCAATAATATTATCAAATTCTAATAATTGTTTCCTAATGTCAAAATTATGACCCTCAACTCTTTTTTGTGCTCTTTCAATTGATGAAGTTAACCATTTATGTTCAATAACTTCTCCTTTTTTAAGACCCAATGTTGAAAGCATAGATTGAAGTTTCTCTGATCCAAAAATTCTCATTAGGTCATCTTCTAAAGAGACAAAAAATATACTTTGTCCAGGATCTCCCTGTCTTCCAGACCTTCCTCTTAATTGGTTATCTATTCTTCTACTTTCGTGCCTTTCAGTGCCTAAAATACATAACCCACCCAAATCAATTACCTTTTGGTAATCATTCTCATTAAAATTTTTATCTATTTCCGGATTACCACCTAATCTAATATCTGTACCTCTACCTGCCATATTAGTAGCAACCGTTACTTGTGATGGTTTGCCTGCTAAAGCAATAATTTCAGCCTCATTCTCATGATTTTTTGCATTTAAAACATTATGAGGAATATTGTTAGTTTTTAATATATCTGAAATAAAATTTGATTTTTCAATTGAAGTTGTGCCAACTAATATTGGTTGACCTTTTTCATATTTTTCTTTAACTAAGTCTAAAACAGCTTTGTATTTTTCGTCCGGAGTTTTATAAATTTGATCATTTTGATCAATTCTGATCATAGGTTTATGAGTAGGTATTTCTATTACACTCAAGCCATATATTTCCAAAAACTCTTCTGACTCAGTAAGAGCGGTACCTGTCATTCCAGATAACTTTTGATATTTTTTAAAATAATTTTGAAAAGTTATACTTGCTAAAGTAATACTCTCTTCTTGTATTTTAAGATTCTCTTTGGCTTCCAAAGATTGATGAAGACCTTCACCAAACCTTCTTCCTTCTGCTAATCTACCTGAAAACTCATCTATTACAATAATTTGACCATCTTTTACAACATAATCTTTGTCTCTTTCATACAAAAAACGTGCTTTTAGTGATTGATTTATAATTTGATAAGCCTCTAAATTTTCATTATCAAACAAACTATTTCCTTTTAAAAAATTAATTTTTTTTAGGTTGAATTCTATTTTCTTAATACCGCTGTCTATAAGCAAAACATTTTTTCTTTCTTCGTTTATCTCAACATCACTTTTTAGGAGGTCTTGAGTAATTTCATAGCATAATTTAAAAAGTTTAATGGGAGTCTTCACAGGCCCTGAAATACCTAAAGGTGACCTAGACTCATCGATTAGTACAGAGTCAGCCTCATCAATTAAAGCTATATGATGCTCATTTTGCATTTTTGGTTGATTGATACCTCTTAAATTATCTCTCAGATAATCAAAGCAAAATTCATTATTATTTCCATATACGACATGAGATTGGTAGCTATTTACTTTTTCTTCAACAGTTTGGCTGTTTTGAATGTATGAACAACTTATGTTTAAGTATTCAAAAATTGGTCCCATCCAAAGAGAGTCTCTTTTTGCTAAATAATCATTAACAGTAATTAAATGAACTTTTTTATTTAAGACATAATTTAATATGATTGGAATTGTTGCTGCAAGTGTTTTGCCTTCTCCTGTTTTCATTTCAGCAACAAATCCATGATAAAGAGCAATACCTCCGATTATTTGAGAGTCATAATGTCTGAGTTCAATAGTTCTTTTCGATATTTCTCTCAATAGAGCACATACGAAACTTATATCCTCATCTGACAACTCCTCTTTTTGATTAGAAATATAATTTTGTTTTAAGTTTTCAATTTTATGAGCCATTTCTTCTTTTGATAAATTTGAAATATCTGCCTCTAATTGATTTATATTATTTAAATATTTATCTGAAATTTCTTTAATTAAATTTGAATTTTTTTTTGAGGAAAAAAAATTATTTATTTTTTCGAACATTTAACTACAAATATACTAAATTTATATTATTTCCATGATGTAAATGTAGCAATCTCTATTTCTAATGGAATATATTTATGATTATCTATTAATTTTGAAAATAAATTATTTGTTAATATTAAAAAATCTTTTTTAAATCTATGTTTTTCATTAAAAAAATTTGAAATCCCAAACTTTCTAAAATCTTTTCTAATTTTGATCAAAGAACTATAGTTTATTTCTAAGTTATCTATACCTACTACAACATCTTTATATTTACTTTTATTCAAATCTTCTATCAATTTCGTGGTTTCTAAAAATGGCCCAAATCTTCTATAAACTCCACCAAAAATCTTTTCATCAATTTCTAAAAAAATATTTTGAAGTGTTCTCATTGAATTTGATGTTATGGTATTGAAGCAAAATAAACTGTTATCGTTTAATTTAGATATAATTTTATTAAAAATATCATTGCTATTCAAAAACAATGGTATTTGTAGAGAAAAATTTGATATAGCAGCATCAAACTTACCTTCAACTAGGTTAATATCATTGATATTTATAATTTTTGTATTAGTAAAATTGGACTCCTCTATGCAAAGATCCTCATCTAGAATTAGACAGTTTTCTATTTTTTTTGACATGAACTTTAATTTATCATTAATTAAATCTGACCCATTTTTTGCAATTAAATTATTTTTGTCAAAATATGCGTTTCTTCTAATATCCCTCTTTTTTAAATTAAATTCATTCATAATGTGCTAAGGTAACTTACCATGATATCGAGATTTAATTTAGATCAAAAAAGGCTTACATTTTATGAAAATCCAGAATTATTTCATAATGAATTTACTGAATTAATTTCTTCAAATAATGATAATGAATTTTTGTATTCTGCTGAAGAACCAATTGTAGTTCTAAATAAAGATAAGACTTTAAAATTAACCCTAGTAAAAGATAAAAAGGAATTAGAGTATATATTATTTTCAAACCATAGTATTTCTATTTTACCTCAAGAAAAAATAAAAATTCATAAAGCGATTAAAGACGTATCAAATTACATTATTTATAAGCTAAATAATTAAATGAAGGTTGCACTGATTCAAATTACAGTCGGTTCAAATTTTGATGAAAATTTCGAAAAATCAAAAAAATTTTTACAAGATAGTTTAAACTCAAGTCCAGATTTCATTTTATTACCAGAGTGCTTTCTCTTTTTATCAAGTAAATCAAAAATTTTGATTGAAATGAATCATGACTCTATAAAATATTTTAAAAATTTTTCAAAGATAAATAAAGTATATTTACTTTTGGGATCAATTCCCATAACCGAAAATGATAAATTATTTAATAGATCAATTTTAATTAATCCTGATGGAGATATAATTTCAATTTATGACAAAATTCATATGTTTGACATTACATTAAAAAATGGTGAGTCATACAAAGAAAGTGATTTTTACTCACCTGGAAGTGAATTAAAAATCACTAAAGTATTGGATCACTCAGTTGGTCATACTATTTGTTATGATTTAAGGTATCCTAAATTGTACAGAGCTTTGGCAAAAAAAGGTTCACAAATTATTGTTGTCCCTTCAGCATTTACTCACACAACAGGCAAGGCTCATTGGCATTCTCTTATTAAAGCAAGGGCTATTGAGAATGGAGTTTTTATATTGGCACCTAATCAATGGGGAGTAAATAATGAAAAAAGAGTAACTTATGGGCATACTTTAATAGTAGACCCTTGGGGAGAGACATTAGCTGAAGCTGAAGATGGTGAAATGATCATTGCTGCTGAACTTGATTTAAATAGAGTTAGAGAGTGTCAAAACGCAATACCCGTATTAGATAATGATAGAAATTTTGATTAATATTATTGAAAATTATCTTTAAATGACCAAATATAAAGAATGATAAAATTTGATTTAATTTGTGAAAATCAACACACATTTGAAGCTAGTTTTGATGACTCAAACTCTTTTGAAAAACAAAAAAGGAAAAAACAAATTGAATGCCCTTTCTGTAATTCATCAACAATATCAAAATCAGTTATGGCACCAAACATTTCTGGTAAATCAACTAGTTCAGCTAAAATAAATCGTGAAAAAAAGAAATTATTTTCAAATTATAATAAACAATTAAATAAAATTAAATCTGAAATAGAAAAAAATTTTACATATGTTGGAAAAAAATTTCCAGAAGAGGCTAGAAAAATTCATTATGGTGAAGCGAAAGATAAACCTATTTATGGAGAGGCAACTGAAAAAGAAAGTCAAGAATTGGTCGATGAGGGTATAGGTTTAGTAAGGCTCCCTTTTAGTAAAAAAGAAAAAAATAAAAATTAATATTTCAAAGTACCAAAGTAATTTATTGAATCAAATCTACTTAGTTTGAAAGATTTAAAAATTGGATTGTATTGCATGCCCTCTATATCCATTAAATTTAAATTATATTTTTGACTAATTGATTGTAATTTAGAGGGAGATAAAAAAAGATTAAAATCGTGGGTTTTTTTAGGAAGTAGCTTTAAGAGATTCTCAGCAATATCAATTGCAAAATATTTTGATAATAAATTCTTATTAAGTGTAGATATAAATATATATGCATTTTTATTTAGATTTTTAGTTAAGTTTTCAAAAAGTTGATACTTATCTTGTTCTTCTAAATGTTCTAAGAATTCAAACAAAAAAATAACATCAAATTTTTTTTTACAATTTTTTAAAAATTTATTAGCTTCTATATTAATGAGTTTAAAATTTATTTTATTTTTTATTTTAAAATTATTCTCGATATCAATACCTGAACACTCTGCACCCATACCATAATAATTATTAAGGAATTCGCCAGTTCCACATCCAAGATCTAAAACCTTTTTATTCTTAAAGAATTCATAAATATCTTGGCCACTATGATCTCTTAATATTTTTGACATATACTGATGTCTTATAGCCATCATTTGTTCTAATGGTCCGTAATATTTGCTATTATAGGTGTCCATGTTCTTTACATCATAAATGTTAAGAGTATATTACCGTAATTCATGAAAATTAAAGTTTTAAAATTTGGTGGCACATCCGTTGGGAGTATTGAAGCTATAAAAAGATCAGCAGATATTATTCATGATTGGTCGAAAAAATATAAAGTTATAGCTGTGTTATCTGCTATGTCAGGTGAAACTGATCGTTTAATAAATTTAACAAAATCTTTTTCAAAAAATCCAAATCCAATTGATTTTGATAATGCCGTATCATCTGGTGAGAATGTATCCTGCGCATTAATGTCTATATGCCTCAATAATCAAAAGATTAAAGCTAAATCGCTACTTAGTTGGCAAATACCCATTATAACATCATCAGAGCATACGAAGTCTAGGATTTTATCCATTAATAAAAAATTTTTATTTGATGAATTAAAAAATTTTGATGTTTTAGTAATTCCTGGTTTTCAAGGTATCAGTAACAAAGCAGAAATAACTACCTTAGGCAGGGGTGGTTCTGATACTAGTGCTGTTGCTGTAGCAGCAGCTGTGGAAGCAGAATGTATTATTTATACTGATGTTGAGGGAGTATTTACAACCGATCCAAACATAGTACCTAAAGCAAAAAAAATTAATAAAATTTCATATGAAGAAATGCTTGAATTAGCCTCACAAGGGGCTAAGGTTCTCCAAACTCGTTCTGTTGAATTGGCTATGAGAAAGAATACTAAATTAAGTGTAAGATCTTCTTTTAAACCCAAAAAAATTGGAACTATGATTACTGATGAGAATAGTGTTTTAGAAAACAATACTGTTAGCGGAATAACCTACTCCAAAGATGAGGCAAAAATTACACTATCAAGAGTGCAAGATAAACCAGGAGTATCTTCAAAAATTTTTGGACCATTGGCTAAAGGTAATATAAATGTTGATATGATACTCCAAAACATTTCACAAGATGGAAAGTTTGCAAATTTATCATTTACTTTGCCAAGATTAGATTTAGAAAAAACATTAAAAATACTAAAAAAAGAGAAATCTAAAATTGGATATAAAAAAATTATTTCATCTAATAATATTTCAAAAATATCAGTAGTTGGAGTAGGAATGAGATCTCATGCTGGAGTTGCCCAAACATTATTTGATACTCTTGGAAAAAATAAAATAAATATTCAAGTTATCACTACTTCAGAAATAAAAATAAGTATATTAATTCATGAAGATCAAACTGATTTAGCTGTACAAAAATTACATCAAGCCTTCAAATTACATAAATAACTTTTTGGATAAATTAATTTCAATCAAAGAGGCAAGAATTAAGAAAGGATTATCAATCAATGATTTATCCAAAGCTCTTAAATTAGATTTAGAAATAATACGTTTATTAGATGATAATTTAAAGCTCCCTAAAAAATATCGAGCTTATCAATCAACGTATAAAAAATCTATATACAGATATTTGGGTTATGAAATTAAATATAAAAGTTTAGTTAGTGATATCCCGATTGATAATACAAAAATTTCAATAATTTATTTCTTATTATTGCTTGTTTTTATAATTTTAATTTTATTATCATTCAATACATATGATAAATTTAATAAACAAAATTTATTTCAAGAAATAAAAAAAGATCAAGTTTATAATGATGTTTATAATATATCTAATCAATACAATTTATATGAATTAAGTCATGAGGATTTTATTAATAACCTTGTTTCGATTAATAGAGCAAACTATTCACAAAAATTATCAATTTTTGCAAAACCAAGTAAGACTATTTTTTACAAAATTCAAAACAATATTAAAAATACTTTACAATTTGGTGAAATTACCAGATCTAAAGAGCTTATTCTCGATTTAGACAATGATTTTTTTATCGATTTATCTAATATAAACAATATTGATAAAATTATTTACAGAGGTTTAGAAATTAGAATAAATAAGCAATTAAATTCATATTTGTTCAATTTTGACATTAAAAATTTAGAGACTTTATTATGAAATATTCTCATTCAATAAAGAGAAAAAAAACAAAAAAAATTCAAATTGGAAATATTTTTGTTGGTGGAGACTCTCCAATTACTGTTCAGACAATGACAAATACCCTTACCTATGACATTGATGCAACACTTGAGCAGATCTCTCTTATTGAACAAGAGGGATGCGATATAGTCAGAGTTTCAGTTCCTGATGAGAAATCATCAAAAGCATTAAAAAAAATAATTCCTGAAATTAAAATTCCCTTAGTAGCTGATATTCACTTTCATTACAAAAGAGCACTTGAGGCCGCAGAAAATGGAGCACATTGTCTTCGAATAAATCCAGGTAATATTGGCTCTAAGGAAAAAGTAAAAGAGGTTGTTGAAGCTGCCAAGCAAAACAAAATCCCTATTAGAATAGGTGTTAATGCTGGAAGTTTAGAAAAATCAATATTAGAAAAATATAAAAGCCCAACCTCTAAGGCATTATTTGAGAGTGCTAAGCTAAATATAAAACTTTTAGAGGATCTAAATTTTGATAATTTTAAAATAAGTGTGAAAGCTTCAAATGTTTTTACAGCAGTAGAGTCATATAGAATGTTATCTAATTTTTGTGATTATCCTCTTCATCTAGGTATTACTGAAGCAGGAAGTTATTTTAGTGGATCAATAAAATCTTCTATAGGCCTTGGATTGCTACTTTATGATGGTATTGGCGATACAGTGAGAGTTTCACTTTCAGATCATCCAACTAAAGAAGTTAAGGTAGGGTTTGAGATGCTAAAATCATTAAATTTAAGAGATTATGGTGTAACAATTATATCTTGCCCATCTTGCGCAAGACAACAGTTTGATGTGATTGAGACTGTAAAAAATGTTGAGAAAAAACTTTCTCATATTAAAAAACCTATAACAGTTTCAATAATTGGATGTGTTGTTAATGGGCCTGGTGAAGCTACAATGACAAACATAGGCATAACTGGTGGTGGAAATAACACTCATATGATATATGTCGATGGAGAAAAAAGCCATCGAATTCAAGACGAAGATTTAGTTGAGTACTTAGTTAAAACTATAGAAAATAAAGTTGATCAGATTCATCATTTAAAATGAAAAGAAATATTAGTTTAGTAAAAGGCACACATGATATTCATGGAGCTGAAATGGAGAAGTTTGAATTTATTATTGAAAAATTTTATTCAGTATGCAGGAATTTTAATTTTAAATCTATACAAACTCCTATTTTAGAACAACAAGATTTATTCTCTAGGACCGTAGGCGAGCAAACCGATATTGTTTCTAAAGAGATGTATTCTTTTTTAGATAAAGGAGAAGCTTATATTTGTTTAAGACCTGAGGCCACAAGTAGCCTAGCTAGATTTGCTGCTTCAAACTATCAATCGGGCTTACTTAAATTAATTACTCACGGCCCAATGTTTAGAAGAGAAAGACCCCAAAAAGGTAGATATAGACAGTTTCATCAAATAAATATTGAGTCTATTGGTGAAAAAAGTCCTTATGTAGATTTTGAATTAATTCTAATCGCAAAGTTATTATTTGATGACCTTGGAATTAAAGAAAATAAACATAGGTTATTAATTAATTCTTTAGGATCAAAAGAGGATCAAATCAAATATGCTTGTGAATTAAAAAAATATTTAACTGAATTTAAAAAACAGTTATCAGAAATCTCACAATCTAGATTGGATAAAAATCCTCTTAGAATTTTGGATAGTAAAGATCCAAAAGACTCTGAAATATTAATAAATGCTCCAAAAATTAGTGAACACTTATCTGAAGAGAGTAAAAATTATTTCAATCAAGTTAAAAAACTTTTAAACGATAATAAAATTAAATTTCTTGAAGACCCAAAATTAGTTAGAGGATTAGATTATTATTCACATACGGCTTTTGAGTTTCAAACAAATGAAGATAAAAGACAAAATGCGATATTAGCTGGCGGTAGGTACGACAATTTAATTAGTATGATTTCTTCAAGAGATATACCAGGAGTTGGCTGGGCAGCTGGTATAGAAAGATTAATGGATTTGATATCTATAAAAGATCAAAAGTCAGAATTACATAAAAAGATATTATTTGCTGTCCAAGATGAGTCTTATTTAAATAATAATAGAATTTTAAAACAAATTTACAGGTTAAGATATAATCATGAAGTTAGAGTAAGTAAAAATATAAAAAAACTTTTTAGTTATGCAGATAAAAATAATTTCAGTTTTATTCTTCTTATTGGTGAAGAGGAGATCAAAAATAAAAAAATTATTTTAAAAGATTTAAAAAATAAAAATCAAAAATCTTTTGAAATTTCCAAATTCGAGCTTAAAAATGAAATTAGATAAACAAATCATTGATTTAAAAAACAAATTTAATCAATTAAATGAGAAACTTTTAAATTCTCAAAACTTAAAAAATGAGGAAATTATTCAAATAAATAAAGATTTATCAAAATTGGAGCCAATTATTGCTCTATCTGACACCATTAAAAATTTAGATAAGGAAATCAAAGACTATAAAGAAATACTTGAAAATGAAAGCGATGAAGAGCTACGAAATTTAGCAAAACAAGAATTACCTTTGTATGAAAAAGATTTAGAAATTAAAAATAAAGAATTACTAATTGCTCTACTGCCTAAAGATGAGGCTGATGATAAAAATGTAATATTAGAAATAAGGGCTGGTACCGGAGGAGACGAGGCTGCATTATTTGCTGGAGATTTATATAGAATGTATGAGCGATATTCCTCATTAAAAAGTTGGAAGTTTCAGCCAATGGAGAAGAGTGAAACAGGATTGAAGGGTATAAAAGAAGCAATAATAGAAATTAAAGGAGATGGTGTATTTAAATTTTTAAAAAATGAGTCTGGTGTCCACAGAGTTCAACGCATACCAGAAACTGAGTCTGGGGGTAGGATACATACCTCTGCTGCAACTGTTGCTGTTTTGCCAGAAGCTGAGGATGTTGACTTAGAGATAAAAGATACTGATTTAAGAATAGACGTTTATAGATCAGGGGGGGCTGGAGGCCAATCTGTAAATACAACAGATAGTGCTGTAAGAATTACACATTTACCTACAAACATAGTAGTAACTCAACAAGACGAAAGATCTCAACATAAAAATAAAGCTAAAGCATTAAAAATTCTACGATCTAGGTTATATGAAGTTGAAAGAATTAAGAAACAAGAAGAGGTTTCATCCAATAGAAAAAATCAAGTTGGTTCAGGAGATAGATCTGAAAGAATTAGAACATATAATTTTCCACAGGGCAGAGTATCAGATCATAGAATTAACTTAACGCTCTATAAATTAGACCAGTTTTTAACTGGCGAGGCATTAGATGAAATGATATCAGCTTTGTCAGCCAGCGAACAAGCCGAAAAATTAAGTCAACTTAATGCTAATTAATAATTATTTAAGTAAATTAGATATAAAAAAAATATTACTTGAAAATTTAAACTCAATTACGGGATCTCAAGCTGAGCAAGAGTCCCAAATAATGATTTCTTATTCATCTAATTGTGAAAATAATTTAGATATTAATAATAGTGAAGTTGATCAAGAATTAATTAATAAGATCCTAAATGAAAGAGTAAAAGGAAAGCCATTAGCAAAAATAATCAATGAAAAAGGTTTTTGGAAAAAAATTTTCTATACAGATAATTACACTTTAGATCCAAGAGCTGACTCTGAAATATTAGTTGAACAAGTGTTAATTGATTGTAAAAAAAATATAAATCAAAAACACTTGAAGTTGCTTGATTTGTGTTGTGGGACTGGGTGCCTCGGTATTTCTATTATAGATGAGCTAGATAATTCATTCTGTGATTTTATTGATGTTTCCAAACATGCTCTTAATGCTTGCAAAAAAAATATAATAAAATTTAAACAGCAACAAAAAACAAAAATATTCCACTCAAATTTATTTGAAAATTATCCAATAAATAGACTGAAATATATTGATTTTATTGTTTGTAACCCACCATATATACCAACAAGAAATTATTTAAATTTAAATAAGGAGACTTTGCATGATCCAAGAATTTCACTTGATGGTGGAAAATTAGGCATGGATTATTACGTTAAAATTATTAATTTTTTAATTAGTGTAAAGTTTAAAGGTGTTGTTTATTTTGAAATTGATCCAATTATCACCAAAAATATGTATAAATTATTATTAGAAAAAGGTGTAAAAATAGTTTATAAGAAAACTGATTATCTTAATTTAGACAGACTGATAAAGATAAAATTCCCTACTATTTAATTGATGGGCTTTTTTAGAGATAATCGATAAAAATTAATGAAAAATTTTGTAAAAAGAAAGCCTTACGGCGGTCAAAGGAAAATAAACTCCTCTAGATCTGGTGTTGCTGACTCTCCATATCTACAAGCTAATGGAAATTCGAACGGATTTAAAAGAAACGGAAAAAATCCAAAAGATCAATATAACGATTATCTTAACAAAGCAAAAGATGCTAAGGGACAAGGTGACGACGTATTAGAGCAGTTTTATCTTCAACACGCTGAACACTACTTTAGACAAACAGACAATTCAAATAGAGGTTTTGTTGCTAGAAAAATTATTAGTAAAGATAAAACTGAAAATAACGACAGCGATTTGAACAAAGACAATAAGTCAGATAGTAACCCAACCTCTGATTTTGATGATTTAGCTAGTCAGTTAGCTTAATTTATTTTATTTTTATAACTATTAACTTCTTCATCTATTTTAGAAACTAATATTTGAAACTCACTTAGTTGCTGTTCGTTAAGTTTTCTTCCTGAAGGTAATTTCAGTGTAGCTGGATTTATCTGTTTTCCATTAACAATAATTTCATAATGTAAATGAGGTCCAGTTGATTTTCCAGTTGAACCCACATAACCAATGACATCACCTTGCTTAACTCTTACACCACTTGATATTCCTTTTTTATAACCATTAAGATGTGCGTAAGCTGTTTTATAAGTGCTATCATGACGAATTCTAATATACTTTCCATATCCTCCATTTCTACCTACGTACTCTACAACACCATTTCCAGCAGCAAAAATTGGAGTTCCTGTTGGAGCGGCAAAATCTACTCCTTTATGCATTTTATTATAACCAGAGATAGGATGTTTTCTCATACCATAGCTAGAACTAAGTCTTGCACCATTAATTGGAGTTTTCATTAAACTTTTTGTCATTCCTTTACCCTTTTCATCAAAATATTCACTGAATTCTCCATTATCATAAAGATAGTAAATTAATGGAGTGCCTCTTGATGAAAGCATTAGGTATTTTGGATCTTCAATTTGAATTGTCTTACCGTCTTTATTTACCTTTTTGACAAATAGCATTTCAAAATTATCACCCTCATAAATATCTCTCTGAAAATCAACATCAAAACTGTAAATCCTGATAATTTCATTAATTACTATTTCAGATAAACCCTGATCTTTCATAGCTTTGTATAAACTTGATTTAATTTTCCCAGCTACAAAAATTTCTTTGGAACTCAATGGTATTTCATTTATTTCATAAATAAAATTATCATTTAGGTAAGATATGATTAATTCTTTGGTATCTGAATATTTATAAATTAGATCAAAAGTTTTTAAACTATCAGCACCATATTCGCTTAATATTTTTACAGTATCTCCAATATATAATTTAGAAAAATCATAATATTCTTTTCCGTTGAGTATTACTAAGTCTATATCTCTACCTTTTAGACCTCCTTTTTTTAAAACTTTTGCAAAACTATCTCCCTTGGAGACTATGATTTCATCAAAATTATCATTTAATTCATCATCTATCTTATTTTCAATTGTTATGGAGTCATCTGGTGTTTTTAGATTAATTTTATTTTCTTTTTGGGTTAAGTCTTTATCAAAAATATTTGATAAATTTTCAAGTGTTATATCTTCAAAATAATTTTTTGATTTTTCTTTATCAAATATTGGGTCGTCTAGACTTTCAATGCTTATGATATCATAATATTTTTGAAATTTTTTTTTATCAAAATAGTTAATATCTACATCATCATAAATATAAGCAAATTCATTATTTATTTTTACAAAATCAGAATAGCTTATATAAAAGCAAAAAAAGCTGATTAAAACTAATAAACTTGTTAGTGATGCTTTTATTGTTAAACTATTTGTCCTTGCCATTTATTTCTTTATAAAGAAGTAAAATTGTTCGATTGTTATCATAATGGATAAATCAAAAAAAATACTAGTAAATATATTTCAAGAAACTAGTAAAATTTTTTGGATTTTATTCAAAGTTATTTTGCCCGTTGTCATAATTATTAGAATCCTCGAGCTTGTTGGAGCAATCCCTTTTTTAGCTAAATTCCTAGAGCCATTAACAAGCTTTATTGGCATTGATGGTTCACTAGGACTAGTCTGGATGGCTGCTATATTAGTAAACATATATGCAGGTTTGGCTGCTTTTGCATCCCTACAAGCAATATTCGATTATACAATAGCCGAAACTACAATTTTAGGATTAATTATACTTATAGCACATAGCTTACCAATTGAAGTAGCTATAGCACAAAAATCAAGAATTTCATGGATATTTAATTTAACCTTTAGATTTGTAAATGCTGTAATTGCAGGAAAAATATTAAATTTAATTTTTACTAATTATAATTTATTTAATGAACCTAATAATTCAATCTTACAAGTCCCAATTAAAGATGTCTCAAATTTAGAGTGGGCTATTTCACAACTTCAAAATTTTTTCCTAATTTTCTTAATAATATTTTTTATTATATCGACAATAAATATTCTCAAAGCAGTTGGCATTTGGAAATTTATTATTAATACTTTGAAAATTCCTTTGTCCTATTTGGGTATGTCAGAGAAAGTAGCTAATATAATTTTAATTGGCTTGACATTAGGAATTTCGTTTGGAGGGGGTTTTTTAATAGAGGAGTCTAGAAAAAATAATATTTCAAAAAAAGATATTTTGCTATCTTTGTCTTTTTTAAGTTTATGTCATAGCATAATTGAAGATACAATATTAATTATGTTATTAGGTAGTCATATTTCTGGTATTTTATTTTTTAGATTTATTTATACCGTTATTATAATTCTTATAATGAAAATATTATTAGAAACAAAAATGCAAAAATTTATATTGAGTAAAATTACAGATGGATAATTATATTCAATTTCCTCGTTATTCAATTTATTTAATACCCAATAAATCATTTATTGATCAAGTTGAGAAATTACTTCTAAAAAATAATGTAAAATTTGACAACCAAGAAATATCTAAGTATGGCCTTCATTATACTGTCAAAGCTCCTTTTTACTTAAGCCATCTTTTTGATGAAGAGGAACTTATTAATTCATTTCAAGAATATTTTTTGTCTAATCAGAATAAATCTTATAAAGAAGTATTTAATGTTTTAGGCTTAAAGAAAATAAAAAATGTTTTTGCTCTAGAAATGAATTCTAATGAAGAATTTAATTTTCTATGCAATGATATAATGAGGTATTTTGATTTGTATAGAAAAACCCTCAACCAACAAGAAGTTCAAAAAGATATTAAGCGTTTCAGTAATTTAACTTCTTTAGAGATGGAATATTATTTAATATGGGGATATCCCTATTTATTTGAGTTTAGTAATCACCATATCTCAGTATCAGATATCACAAAAGAGATAAAATTTGATAACTCAATTAAATCATTGAATTACTCTAATATCAGCTTAATGAGACAAGATAGCTTAAATAGTAAATTTGTCTCTATATGTAAAAGTGATCAGTCTTAATACTAAAATTATTTACACTACAGTAATAGTTAAATAATATATTTTGCTCATGGGAATTTATGTAAAAAAAAAGAAATTTAATATTTTAAACCTTTTTTTGATTATTTTATTTTTAATTATAGTTCTTACAACTTTATATTTTTTTAAAATTTTTTTAGAAAAAAGTAATTTTGATATATCAAATAATATTGGCTCACAGTTTGAAGAAGAGTCAAATCTAATTACAGTATCAGATCTCAGCTCTTATTTAAAAAAAGAAGATGTAAATTTTGATATGTATTTTACAAAAAAGGAATTTGATCAAAATATTAAAAAATTTATAGATGAAAATCCAGATTATATCTTAGATGTTCTTAGAGAATATCAATTAGAGAAGAATAAATTAGAACAAGAAAAAACTAATCAAAAAAATATCTCAATTATAAACAATTTAAATCTTGCATATCATCCTATGTACTTGGGCGACTCAAATTCCACAAAAGTTATTTATGAATTTGTTGATTATAATTGTGGTTATTGTCAAAAATTCCATCAAGAATTAATAAATGTAATGAACGATAAGTCACTAAAACTTGTTATTATACAGATGCCAATTTTAGGTAATTTTTCAGAGGAATTGACTAAGTTGGCTTTAGCTTCCTCCTTGCAAGGTCAATTTAAGGTTGTCCATAACTATTTATATTCTAATGAGAGAAAATCAAAAATGGAGGATATTTTGGCTGACTTATTTCTAAAAGGTGTTGATCTTGACATACTAAAGAATGATTTGGACTCGCAAGAGGTATCAGACTTTCTATCTATTCATAGAAGTTACGCTGATGAATTTAAATTTACTGGAACACCTGCAACTATAATTGGTAATCAAATAATTCCAGGCTTTATCAATGCAGATAAAATTACTGAGATTTTGGAAAAAGAATTTTCCTGAACTCAATGAAAATCAGTAATTTTTCAAAGATTTCATCAAATATTTTTGGATCTCGTGTAACCGGATTTATTAGAGACATACTTTTTGCAAATTATTTAGGTGCTAATTTGATGTCAGATGCATTCCTTTTTGCTTATAGATTACCAAATTTATTTAGAAGAATTTTTGCTGAGGGCTCAATGAATAGTGTATTTATTCCTTTGTATGTAAACCAAGAAAAAATGAATTCAAAATCAGCAAATGATTTTATATGGATTGTTTTCAACTTTTTTTTTGTTATTACTTTATTTTTATCTTTCTTAATATTTTTTTTTACTGAGCAAGTCATATCAATTTTAGCACCAGGATTTTTATTAAATAAAAGTCAATTTTTATTGGCAAATCAGTTATTGATTATAACTTTTCCTTTTTTGATATTTGTGACTTTGTCATCAGTGTTGAGTTCAGTTTTGAATGTGAGAGGAAAATTTTTTTTACCTTCCTTCTTATCAGTAATTCTTAACATTTTTATGATTGTAACTTTAGTGTCATTCAAGTCTAACTCTCATTTTGCACTTGCTTGGTCAATGATAATAGCTGGTTTAACTCAATTGATACTTTTATTTATCAATTTAGGCACAATAAAAATATTTTGGGGTATTGGTTTAAAGAGCATAAAAGTCTTGTCTAGAGAGCTTAAAAAATTTTTTGGAAGATTTCTGTATTCTTTATTAGGCTCTGGTATTGTTCAGTTAAATATTTTTATCTCAATGTTATTTGCTTCTTTAGTGGGTGGGGGTGCTATAAGCCAAATTTACTACGCTGATAGAATTATTGACTTACCATTTGCTCTTATTGCAGTTGCTATGTCTTTTACACTTTTGCCTTATTTGAGTAAAAATATCTCAGATGAGAGTAAAAATTCTAAAGCTTTCAACGAAACAGTAATATTTTGCTTTCTTTTTGCTATCCCAAGCGCATTCGGTATTTTTATTTTGAGTGAAGATATAATAAGAGCACTATTTGGTAGGGGTGAATTTAATAATGAGGATGTGCTAATTACATCTAAGATTTTACTAGTATACTCTTTTTCATTGCCAGGATATATGCTCGCTAGAATTTTTAATCAAGTTTTTTACTCTTATGAAAAAGTTGAGTATCCTGTTAAAGCAGCTGTCCCAACATTTATATGTAATTTCATTTTATGTTTTCTTCTTTATAGGCCTCTAGGTGTTTTGGGTTTAGCAATATCAGGTGCTGTGAGTATATGGTTAAATTTATTTATTCAAATTTTTTACTTAAGAAAAAATTTTAGAAGTTTTTATGAAAAATTATTAATTTTTGATATTAAGAAACTATTAAAGATTTTATTTAGTGCAATTATCATGGTGATTTCAATACTAATATTTAAAAAAATTCTGAATTTGAACATTTATGTAGATTTATTCATTCAAATACTTATTGGTTTGATTATATATTTTTTGATTTTAAATTGGCTTAAATTAAATGAAATAAAACTAGTATTTCAATTAAATAAATTTAATTAGGAATTTTATTTACTAATTTTTAATTTAATTTAAAAGTATTAATCCCTATTTTATGGGCGTGTAGCTCAGTTGGTTAGAGTACTTGCTCGACACGCAAGGGGTCACAGGTTCGAATCCTGTCACGCCCACCATTTACTTTTTAACTTGATGATATATGATTAATCTAAATGAAAAAATATTTATTGAGCTTAATAATTTTTGCCCTTTCTTCAAATATAACAATTAGTGCAAATAGTTATTCTATCTTTGGAGGCACCTATGATTACGATGATGACAACACAACGAATTTATTTGGTCTAAATTATCATATATCTAATAGTGAAATAGATTTGATTAATATTTTAACCATCAACCCAGTTATTGGTGGTTTCATTACAGCTGAGAATGCATCTATGTTTTATGGCGGGTTTGAAACAAATATTGGAGCAGAGTCAATTTATTTGAACCTCTCTTCATCAGCTGGTATTTATAGTAATGGGGATGGTAAAGACTTAGGAAATGCTCTCCAATTTAAATCTGAAGTAAATTTATTTTATAGCATATCTAAAGAATCTAGATTTGGTATAGGATCTCATCACATTTCAAATGCAGGCTTAAATTCAGTAAATCCAGGCACAAATAATTATTACTTGATTTACAATAGAAATTTCTAAAACTTTCAATAATAATCCAATTGTTAATTCGCAAAATTCGTTTATTTTTAGCTTAATGACTAAAAACTTTTTAGCTTATTTATTATTCTCAATCTTAATTGTAATAATTCTTGTAATCGGATATGAGGAAATAAAATATTATTTTGATGCTAATCCTTACATAAATGGAATAATACTTCTTACACTCATAATTGGTTTCCTTCTCTACTCCTTTAAGATATTCACTTTAAGCTCAGAGTTTAGATTCATGAATTCTGTTGCATTTGGAAAATTAAAACTAAACGACTCATCTTTAAACAACTATCCAATTACCAAATCTATTGCAAATAATCTTGGTATAACAACCACTAACAAAAGTATAACTAAAACACTTGATGAGATACTAGATGATCTTTTATCTACAGTTGAAAGTGGCAGTGACATATCTAAATATCTTATCAACCTAGCTATTTTTTTAGGGCTTATAGGAACTTTTTATGGATTACTTTTAACTATAGGGAGTGTTTCAAATGTTATTGATAGTTTGTCAATTGAAGAACAGGACTTTGGGGCATTTTTTAACAATCTAAAAGATGGATTAAAATCACCTTTATCTGGTATGACAATTGCCTTTAGCTCATCATTGTTTGGTTTGGTAACTTCTTTGATTTTAGGACTTTATGAAATAATCACTAGAGGCATTAAGCAGAATTATTATGAATTTTGTGAAAATCAAATTCGACTTTTT
The DNA here is from genome assembly GCA_902584795.1 of uncultured Alphaproteobacteria bacterium. GTDB lineage: Bacteria > Pseudomonadota > Alphaproteobacteria > HIMB59 > HIMB59 > HIMB59. The sequence goes on along the minus strand of CACIBB010000003.1, from coordinate 60,164 downwards.
TATAGATCTAGCCCGAATACAAATAAATTTAATCAGTATTCCGATAGCACCAACTTCTCTCAAAATATTGTTTCTAAGATTGATGATTTGGTTGATGGTATGAAAAATTCTAATGACGATTTAAGGAAAGAAGTTATTACAGAACTTAAGTCTGTAAGCAAGTCTATCAAAGACTTAGACAAAAAGTGAGCTATCTCTCTAAAACTCAAAGTTCAGATAATGGAAATATAATTTGGCCTGGATTTGTAGATGTATTGGCATCTACTTTGATGGTTATAATTTTTATAGTTTTACTATTCACAGTTGCTCAAGTTTATTTGGGAGATCTTGTAGTAGGAAAAAATGAACAAATACAAAGTTTGGAAAAAACAATTGTTATACAAGACGAAACTATTGTGGAACAAGATGTAACACTCACAGATAAAGAGATTGAATTAATTGATAGACAAAATCTTATAGAAAAACTTGATGAAGAGATATCTATCAAACAATCTCAAATTTTAGCTCAAGATACGATTATTCAAGACCAAGCACTTGATATAGATAAACTAAATACGATAATTGCTAAAATTACTGATGAATTATCTTTATCTTTAGCTGACAGAGAAACTCTTCAGCAAAATCTTTCTGAATTAAATAAAAAACAAGAAATATTAAAATCAGATTTAATAAAACTTGGTGGAGAAAACAGTGAGCTAGTTGGGCAAATTGGCGAGTCACAAAATAGAATCGAAAATCTTCTAGAATCATTAAGTTCCTCAGAGAGTGTAAATCAAGAATTACAAAACAAATTATCTACTTTAGAGGAGGTGTCAGAAATACAATCAAATGATTTAAATGAGGCTCTAAATTTAATATCTAATTTAGCCTTGGATATTGAGATACTTAGTAATGAAATTAATCTCTTAAATAATTTACTAGAGTCTAAAGAGGCTGAAATAGCTCAAAATGAAATAGAACTTGGAGAGTTAGGAGATAGATTAAATAGAGTACTTACAAGTGAATTATTCAAATTACAAAAGTATAAATCAGAATTTTTTGGCAAGTTATCTGAAGCTTTAGCTGATAGAGACGATATCCAAATTAAAGGGGATAGATTTATTTTTCAATCTGAAATCTTATTTGACTCTGGAAGTGCAAATATTCAAGAAGAAGGTAGAATTGCACTGTCTCTTATTACAAAAACAATTATAGAAGTTGCGGAATCAATACCCTCTGACTTAAATTGGATTTTACAAATAGACGGTCACACTGATAAAATTCCTATTTCTACTTCTCAATTTCCATCAAATTGGGAACTATCTCACGCTAGAGCACTTGAGGTTGTAAAGTTTCTTATTCAACAAGGTATCCCTGCTAACAAATTGTCAGCAAATGGTTATGGTGAATATCAACCTATTAACAAAGGAGATACTAGAGATGATCTTAAAGAAAATCGAAGAATTGAATTAAAAATTACTCAAAAGTAAATTTACTCAATCCACATTTTAATAATCTTATCTGGATCATCTACCAGACCATTTTTTATAGGATCGCCTTTTTTAATTGCATCAACAAACTCCATTCCTTCGATTACTTCGCCCCAAACAGTATATTGTCCGTCTAGATGTGGAGTATCACCGAAACAAATGAAAAATTGACTATCAGCACTATTTGGATCTTGCGCACGTGCCATACTTAAAGTTCCTCTTTTATGTGGCATGTCATTAAATTCTGCTTCAATATTGTTACCAGAACCACCTGTGCCAGCTCTTCTTAAATCATATTTATCTGAATTTGAATTACCAAACTGAACATCTCCTGTTTGGGCCATAAAACCATCTATTACTCTGTGAAAAACTACCCCATCGTACCTGCCTTTGGCAACTAGATCAGTTATCTGTTTAACATGTTTTGGAGCCTTATCTTCAAAGGTCTTTATTTTGACGATTCCGTCTTTAAGTTGTAAATTAATAACATCCTCCTTAGAATATAAATTGCTAGAAAATAGTAAAAATGAAATTGAAAATAGTAGTTTAATCAAACTCATTAAATAAAGTTAACATAGTTTACAGACAATGAAATTTATTTATTTGATAAATCTGTCGCTATTGATTTTATTTTTTTTCTTAGCGAATTAAGGCCATTAGATCTTGACTGACCTAGATGATTAGAAAGACCTATTTCTTCAAAAAAAGATAAGGGGTTATTTATTATAGTTTCAGGAGTTTCTTCATTATAAGAAAAATAAACTAAATAAAATAAACCTTTTACAATTACAGAGTCACTTGAACCAGAAAGGTTAATTTTTCCATCAATAAATTTTGGTACCATCCATAGATTTGATGTACATCCTTGAACGCGATATTCTTCAGTTTTATATTTATCCTCAAGATCAGGGAGTTTTTTTCCTAAATCTATCAGGTATTGATATTTATCTTCCCAATTATCAAAAAATGAGAAATCCTCTTTAATTTTGTTGATTTTTTCATGAATTAACATAAATTTTTGCCTTAATATTTATAACTAATACATTAAATTATGAAAATTAAAAGTTCTCTTAAGACAGCTAAAACCAGAGATAAAAATAATCAACTGGTTAGAAGAAAGGGTAGGCTATATGTAATCAATAAAACCAACCCAAGAATGAAAGCCAGACAAGGCTAAAATTAATCTAGATACTTCTCAACTTCTAACGCTGCCATACATCCCATGCCGGCGGCGGTAACAGCTTGTCTGTAAATCTTATCTTTAACATCCCCTGCAGCAAATACTCCTTCAATTGAGGTTTTTGTACTATCTGGATCTGTAATAATGTATCCACCCTCATCCATTTTTATTTGACCTTTAAATAATTGTGTTGCTGGATCATGCCCTATCGCAATAAAAACACCATCTATTTTGAGATTTGAAATTTTATCTTCTTGTTTATTTAATAAGTCTATTGACTCTAAATCATCATTTCCATTAAACTTAGTTACTTCACTATTCCAAATAAACTCTATTTTAGAATTTTTTTTCAATCGATCTTGTAATATTTTTTCAGCTCTTAGTTTATCTCTTCTGTGAACAAGATAAACTTTTGTTGCAAATTTAGTTAAAAATAATGCTTCCTCAGCTGCACTATTTCCACCACCAATAACAGCAACCTCTTTATCTTTAAAGAAAAAACCATCACAAGTTGCACAAGCAGATAGTCCATGACCTTGAAATTTAGCCTCATTTTCTAAGCCAAGCCATCTCGCTTGTGCTCCTGTGCTAATTATTACAGTTTTGGTATTTAGAGTTGTGCCATTATCTAAATTTAGTTTTTTAATCTTTTCGTTTAAAAAAACTTCTGTTACTTGTGAATTGATTATTTCAGTACCAACATGTGCTGCTTGCTTTTGCATTTGTTCCATTAACCATGGCCCTTGGATAGGATCTTCGTACCCTGGATAGTTTTCCACATCAGTAGTTATGGTTAGTTGACCACCAGGCTGAAAACCACTCACTAAAATAGGCTTTAAATTAGCCCTAGCAGCATATATTGCAGCAGTATATCCAGCAGGTCCTGAACCTATAATAATAACATTATTAATATCAGCCATCTATTGGCCAACTAGTGGGGAAGGTTACATAATTTATCTGCATACATCTTCTCTCAACCTTAATTTCTTTTTTTTCGAGTCCGTGCCAAGTATTATGTCCAGAGGCAAAAAAATAACCAGTGTTATGTTTGTATGGCACTGTTTTAACAAGATTCATATCAGTATCATAAAAATCTGTTCCAAGTTTTTCTGATTCATCGTAGGTGTTTATAAATAACATCATTGTCATTAATTTCTCTTTGATATCCAGATGTGGTTTTAGCCAAAAACCTTCACGATCTGATATGTACTCAATTCTAATAAAACTATTTGATAAATTTTTTTTGATTTTCTCTTGTATTGACTCAATAACATCCTTATCCCTCAAATCATCAATTAAACCCATACCATTTGATAAGTTATTAGAATTATCGCTCTCTAAAAAAACTCTAAGTTTGCCATCTATCCCATCTCCACCTGCATCAGCTGCTCTTGTTCCGTCAAAAGACCTAGGTGCATCAGATATATCTACATCATTAAGTTCTTTAATGAGCCCTTCTGTAAAAGGGGAGTCTAGCTCCCAATGAGGGAAAGGGTCTGAGTATGTTGTACAACGATTTAATATTGATTCCTTAAGCATTATTAGATCTGAACCTTAAATTAGATTGTATCTTATTCAAGATCTTAGTTTTAAGATTTTTGTTATACTCATCAATAGAGATTTCATAAGGTTTTAAATTTTGATTATAAAATTGTGCCAAATTAAGCTTTGTAATTTTATTAAAAAACTTAAGATATCTTTTTGGGCAAAATTTTTCTTCAAACTTAAATAAAAAAGTACCAGCTTCAGAGGATATAGCTTCAGATATCATGGATATTGAGTCCCAAGTTACAACTTGTAAATTACCCTCTGATAGAAGCTCACCATACTTCTTTGGATTAAATAAATCATTGAAGGTAATAATATTTTCATTATCAATTTTTGATAATTTTTCTATAAGCCCTCTTGGTGTTCTTCGTGATGGTATAACATTAATTTTGAACTTATTACTTAAAAATTTTATTTCATTTAAAATTTTTTCTTGTGTTTGCTGTTGAAATTTAAAATATTTGTTTGGTCCGCCAATAATAAAATTTATTGTATTTTTATTTCTAATATTTTTTTCGAATTTAATATTATGTAAGGCTAATAAAGTTGAAATACAATTATCAAAATTTAAATTATCATGTTCTGGGCAAACAATAAGATCAAAAAGCTTATAATTTATTTTCGGGTCTTGTATGTGTATATTGAAAATTAAATCCTTAAACTTTCTTTTTAAATAAACAGAAGCTTTGACACTTTTTTTACCACAACTGATAAGAATTGTTTTTTTTTCAATCTTTAATAAAGATAAATTATTATATGCAAAACTACTGGTAGGTATTAACTCAATAGGTAAATTTTTGAAAATAGATTTAAGTTGTAAATCATAATTTTCATAAGAGTCAGAGATTAGATTAGCTAATCCCTCTATTTGACTTCTCATACCAGCAGCACCTTCACTGATGGTAATTACTTTGTAGGTATTCAAATTCTATTATTTAAATCTTACTGACTTAATTTCGTATGAAGTTATACCTTTTGGTGTTGATACCTCTATATAATCACCCTTTTTCTTTCCAATTAAAGCTCTTGCAATAGGGCTAGTTACAGATATTTTTTTTTGTTCAATGTCAGCTTCCACCTCTCCAACTAACTGATACTTAGACTCTTTATCATTATCTAAGTTTATAATTGAAACAGTAGCTCCAAATTTTACAACCGTTCCTGATAGTTTTGATACATCTATTAGTTCTGCTTGAGCAATAATACTCTCTATCTCAGCTACTCGTCCTTCAATGAAGCTTTGTTTTTCTCTAGCTGCATGATATTCAGCGTTCTCAGAAAGGTCACCATTACTTCTAGCATCAGCTATGGCCTTAATAATAATTGGCCTTTCAACTGTTTTAAGATGTTTTAGTTCATCGAGGAGTTTTTTTTGCCCCTCTTCTGTCATTGGTATCTTTTCCATTTTATTAGTATTTTTATTAAGTTGTAGAAAATATTGAATTTTATGTATTATTACAAATAAATTTTTATACTAAAAAGAATGATGATTTTGTATAGGTTTTACGGAAATAGGCTTATTTTTCAATGTAATCAGTGATTTAATTAGTATTTCTGCACTTCTAAGGTTAGTGTAATATGGAATATTAAGATCAACAGACGTTCTCCTTATAGTAAAACTATCAATTATTGCCTGTTTTTTTTCTGTTGTATTTATAACTAAATCAATCTTATTTTGTTTTATATACTCTACTACATGCGGTGATCCTTCAGCCACCTTGTTAACTAAATTTGAGGAAATTCCCTCTTTTAATAAAAAGTCGTGAGTTCCTTTTGTAGTATATAAATTATAACCATTTTCTATGAAAGACTTAGCTATTTCAGATATGCTTTGCTTATCTTCATTTTTAACAGAGATGAATATATTTTTTAACTCATTTAGTTTTTGTCCTGCACCAATTTGACTTTTGAAATAAGCCAAATAAAAATCCTCGTCTATACCCATAACCTCACCAGTGCTTTTCATCTCTGGGCCAAGTATTACATCGGTGTTTGGGAATTTATTGAATGGAAATACAGCCTCCTTGATTGCAAAGTAAGGTAAAGTATTATTATCAAAATTCTGATGCTCTTCAGTTAGAGTTTTACCTACGATTAATTCAGCAGCAATTTTAATAAATGGTATTCCTATTGCTTTAGCCAGAAAAGGAATCGTTCTACTAGCTCTAGGATTTGCTTCAAGTATAAAAATTTCATCATCTTTGATAGCATATTGAATATTCATCAAACCAAGTATCTTTAATTCATTCACAAGAGATATACTAAATTTTTTTATATCTAATATAATCTTATCATTAAGAGAAAAGGGAGGTATGCTGCAAGCACTATCACCTGAGTGAATACCAGCCTCTTCAATATGTTCCATAATTCCAGCTATCATGGTATTACCCTGATTATCTCTTAATACATCAACGTCTACCTCTTTTGCATTCTGAAGAAACTCATCGATTAGAATCACATTATTTTCTAGTGCCCAATAGTTTTGATCAATATAATCTTGCACATCATCTAAATTAGCCATTTTTTCCATCATTCTTCCTCCCAGGACATATGAGGGTCTCAACAAAATAGGAAACTTAAGCTTAGAGGATTTAATGACAAGTTCTTTTGTTCCTAAAGAGATATCGCTCTTTGGTTGTTTTAAACCTACCTTTTGAATTAATTTCTGAAATCTCTCTCTGTCTTCAGATATGTCTATCGCTTCGAAAGATGTACCTAATATCTTATATCCATATTCTTTGAGTTTATTAGCTATCCTCAAAGGTGTCTGCCCACCAAATTGGACAACAACACCCTCAACAACACCTTTCTCGTTTTCTTTATCAATTATATTTTTAACATATTCAAAGTCCAAAGGCTCAAAATATAGTTTATCTGAAGTATCATAATCAGTTGAGACTGTTTCAGGATTACAATTAATCATAATTGTTTCATAACCAAGTTTCTGAAAAGATTTTACAGCTTGGACACAACAATAATCAAATTCTATACCTTGACCTATTCTATTAGGACCAGAGCCAAGAATAATTATCTTTTTCTTATTCGTTGGTCTAGACTCACAACTAAATTCATTTGTTTCAGAGATAAATGTTGAATAAAGATATGCAGTAGAAGAGTCAAATTCATTTCCGCAAGTGTCTACCCTTTTAAATACTGTTTTTAAGTTATATTTTTCCTGAAGATCGTAAATTTCATTTATACTAATTTTTGTTAAATTACTTATATGATGATTAGAAAATCCAATTTTTTTGGCAAAAATAAATAAATTTTTTTCTAAACTACTTCCTTCCTTTACTAATTGTTGCTCAATTTTTATAATCTCATTTATTTCTCTCAAAAAAAACATATCAATATATGTTAATTCGTTTATTTCTGCTAAAGGTATCTTACGTCTTATAGCTTCTGCAACTATTAATAATCTATCAGGTCTTTGCTTTGTGAGTAAATTTTTTATATTTTCATCTTTAATATTTAATAATTCATGACTTATATCTAAACCAAAGTTATCTGATTCTATTGAGTAGAAAGCTTTTAAAAGAGACTCTTTAAAAGTTCTACCTATAGACATAATTTCACCAACAGATTTCATGGCAGTATTTAACTCACTAGGTGTCCCTTGAAATTTTTCAAAATTAAATTTTGGTATTTTGGTTACGATATAGTCTATAACTGGTTCAAAACTTGCCGGAGTTACCTTAGTAATATCATTTTCTAATTCATCTAATGTGTAACCAACTGCTAACAATGCTGCTATTTTAGCTATAGGGAAACCTGTAGCTTTAGAGGCTAATGCAGATGACCTACTAACTCGAGGATTCATTTCAATAATCAATATCCTTCCATTTTCTTGATTTACTGCAAATTGGACATTTGAACCACCAGTCTCTACTCCAATTTTTCTTAGAATAGCGATACTTTGATTTCTTAGTTTTTGATATTCTTTATCAGTTAATGTAAGTGCTGGAGCTATTGTAATACTATCCCCTGTATGCACTCCCATTGGATCTAAGTTTTCTATTGAACAAACTATTATTGAGTTATCTAAATTATCTCTAACTACCTCAAATTCAAATTCTTTCCATCCAATTAAGGACTCTTCAACAAGAGTTTTTGATACAGGACTTAAATCGATAGCATTTTTGACCTTTGATATAAATTCATCTTTGTTGTATACAATACCACCACCAGTTCCTCCAAGAGTATAAAAAGGTCTTAAAATTAATGGAAAACTTACTTCATTAACTATTTTATTTAGATCAGACTTGTCATCAACTATTATACTAAATGGTGTCTCGAGTCCAATTTCAGACATCGCTTCGGCAAATAATTTTCTATCTTCAGCTACATCTATAGATCTTGGACTAGCACCTAAAATTTTGATTGAACTATTTTTAAAATAATTCTCTTTGTTTAATTCTCTGATAATATTTAGAGCTGTTTGACCTCCCATTGTTGGTAAAATTGCATCGGGTTTTTCTTTATCAATTATTTTTTTTACAATTTCTTTATCAATAGGCTCAATATAAGTTTTATCAGCGAATTCTGGGTCTGTCATTATAGTTGCTGGATTAGAGTTAATTAAAACAACTTCATAACCTTCTTTTTTAAGTGCCTTACATGCTTGACTGCCAGAGTAATCAAATTCACATGCTTGACCTATAATGATAGGTCCAGAGCCAATAACCAATATTTTAGATATATCTTTTCTAGCCGGCATTCTTTTCCATTAAATTTATAAATTCATCGAAAAGATATCTGCTGTCATGTGGTCCAGGGCTAGACTCTGGATGATATTGAACAGAGAACAAAGGTTGATCATTTGCTTTCATGCCATCAATAGTTTTATCAAACAATGATTTATGTGTTATTTGAAGATTAGAGGGGAAATTTTCATCTAAAACAACAAAACCGTGATTTTGAGATGTAATTTCAACTTTGTTTGTTTCCAAGTTTTTTACTGGGTGATTACCACCTCGATGGCCCTTTTCCATTCGAGCAGTGGAGGCATTAAATGCTAAACTCAATATTTGATGACCTAGGCATATACCAAAAGTGGGTATTTTTTTATTTAGTAATTTATTTAATTCAGGCTTTATATTTTCATATACTTTTTTAGGATCACCTGGGCCATTACTTAAAAAAAAACCATCAAAATTCTTATTAATAATATCTTCAGCTTTAAAATTCATATCAAATTCCTCAATCTTACAATTTCTAGAGTATAAGTTTTTCTTAATGTTGTCTTTTGCTCCAAAATTTAAAAAAGCTATTGAGTACTTTTTTTTACCTGTTTCATGTTTTTCTATGTTCAGTTCAGATGTAAAATCTTTGATTACATCATTCTCTTCTAGAGACAGACTTTGATCTATTTGTGAACAAATTTGCTCTATTCCTTTGTTTTCAAAATATTCCTCAGAACATAGCATTATATTTTTTGGTCCAAAATTTCTCACAATTTTAGTTACGGCCCTTGTATCTAAATCAAAAAAAGCACAAGAATTTTGACTTATGATCCAATTTGTAAAATTTGTTTGTGCTCTCCAATTTGAACTTAATTCAAATAATTCATTACATATTAAACCAGATGCATGTATTTTCCATGACTCGTAATCTTCATTATTACACCCAACAATACCAATCAATGGAAAGGTAAAATTAATAAACTGAGATTTATATGAGGGATCAGTTAATATTTCCTGATACCCCGTCATACTAGTATTGAAGCAAATTTCTGCTATCTTAAATTGATCATTTGATAGAAACTTACCTTTGAAAATATATTTTTTGTTATAAATTAAATAACCGTTTTGATAATTAAGCTTAGTTTTATTATCTAATACGATCATATTAAATCATGTGTATTAGTATATTATATGAGAGGAATTTCAAATGAGTTTGGCAAAAAAAATTTCTGATGACGTCAAAAGTGCTTTAAAAGGCGGAGATAAGAAAAAACTTTCAATAGCAAGGTATGTCTATTCTGAGTTAAAAAATTTTCTAATTAAAGAGAATCTAGATAGAGATGTGCTTAAATTATCTGATGAAAATATAATCAAAATTATTAAGACCCAACTAAAACAAAAGAAAGAGTCTTTAGATTTCGCAACAAAAGCTAATGATCAAGTTAGAATAGAGGACTTAGAATATGATATCAATTACCTCAATGACTTTCTTCCGACAATGATAGATGAGAAAAATACAATTGATATAATATCAAATCATATAAAAGAAAATAACTTGGAAAATAAAGACTTCGGAAAAATAATGGGTTTTCTTAAACAAAAATATAATAATAAAATTGATATGAATTTAGCTTCAAAAATTATCAAAAATATTTTCAAAGAATGACAGATGATAATATTAAGGAAGTTATAAACAGAACCTCTATTGTTGAGATTATAAACTCTACTGTGCCTTTAAAAAAAAAAGGCAGTAATTATTTTGGTTTAAGTCCTTTTAAAAAAGAAAAAACTCCTTCTTTTTCAGTAAATGAAGAAAAAAAAATATTCCATTGTTTTAGCACCGGAGAACATGGAAATGTAATTGATTTTTTAATAAAAGTTAAAGGATATAGCTTTAAGGATGCTCTGTATGAATTAGCAGATAAGGCTGGTATTGAAATAAGTTATAAATCGTCAAAATTAAACAATATTATCTATGAAATTAATTCTTTAACAAAAGAATTATTTTATAAGAATTTATTAAATTCTAAAAAACACTTAGATTATTTACTTAAAAAAAGAAAGTTTAATATAGAAACTATTCATAAGTTTGAGTTAGGATCATCAGTAAATTCATTAGAACTTCAAAAAAAACTCTTGAATAATTTTGAAGTCAATAACTTAGTAGCAGCTGGGGTTTTTAGTAGAACTAACAACACTAAATTATTTTTTTCTAACAGAATCATGGTTCCAATAATTAATATGCAAAATAAAACTCTAGGATTTGGGGGAAGAGTAATTGATGATAGCTTACCAAAATATATTAATACAGCTGAGACAAAAATTTTTAAAAAAAAACAAATCTTATTCAATGAAAAAATACTTAATAAACAAAATAGTAAAAAAATAATAATAGTTGAAGGTTATTTCGATGTTATTAAATTAGAACAGTTTGGTTTTTCAAATTGTTTAGCTCCTCTTGGCACATCAATAAATCATGAAAAATTAATTGAAATCACAAAGAAAGGATTTGAGATAATTGTATGTCTTGATGGAGATATAGCTGGAAGAAATGCCACTATAAGATTAATGAATAATTTACTTGCCGACAAAAATTTTGAGCTTGGAATAAAATTTGTTCTTTTACCTAGGAATATTGATCCCGATCAATTAATAGAGTCAAATATGTCTGATAAATTATATAAACTCATAGACCAACCATTATCGATCGAGGAGTTAATAGAAAAATATTTAGAAAAGTTTCATAAAAGTAATGATGTTGACAGTCAGTTTAAAGGGTCAAAAGTTTTAAAAAGTTTACTTAATAATATTTCAAACATAGATTTAAAAAAAATTTTAACTAACCACTTCAATAAAATAAGTTTAAATCAGACAACGTTAAATAATAAGTCAAAATCAAACAACCAAAAATTCGAACTCAAATTTGATTTGAAGTCAAAATTTTCAGCAGCATTAATTATATTTTATATTGAAAACCTGTCGGATAGGGAAAGAGTATTTGATTTGATAGCAACAGCTAAATTTGAGGGCAAATTTAAAGAAATTCGTGATTTGATAATTAAAAAAACACTTTTCAAATCAACAGCTATCGAGATTTACGGAGAATTAGACTCTAAAGGATTGAATTTTACCAAAAATTTACTATTTTCTAATGAAGTTCGAAGGCTGTGTAGATTTGCATCACCTAAATATAAAGAAGATCCTTATAATGAAATTGAAAAAACAGTTAGTTTTATAAATAGTTAAAAATGGCAAAAAAAAAATCAATAACAAATAAAAGTACAAAAAAAAAAGTTACAAAAAAAAAGGGAGGTTTAGTTAAAAAACCTAAATTATCTGTATCTAAAAAAAAATCAGATAACATCTCAAATACACTTGAATTAGTTTTTAAAGAAAATGAGAACCAGCTAATTTCATTAATCACTAAAGAATTTGACAAAGAGATTGCCTCAAAGGCAAAAACATATATCAAATCTTACTCTAAAATTGAAGACTCTATCATTACTGTAAATGATTTTCTTAACTATATTGAAAATCTAGATGAAGATCTTTTTAAACTATTTAATGCATATACCTCAACCACAGACTCAGACTCTTCCTCATCGAGCGAAGAAACTGAAGAAGAAGAAAAATCAACTGGAGTTAAAAGTGATGACCCTGTTAGGATGTATCTTAAAGAAATGGGTAATGTTGAACTACTCTCAAGAGAGGGTGAAATAGCAATTGCAAAGAGAATTGAGTCTGGATTAGATAGAATGATGAATTCAATCCTAGAGTGCCCGGCCTCAATCGATATTTTAAAAAAATGGATAAATCTAGTTAAACAAAATGGTATTAACTTAAGAGAAATTGTTGACTTTGATGAATATTTTAACGAAGACAACGACCCTTACTCTAACTCTTCTAAAAGAAAAGAAATTCAAAAAATAATTAACGATAGAAAAAAAGCTCTTTTAAAAGAAAAGCATCAAATGATGAAAGAACAAGGAATAGAGATTGATAAAGAAAAATTACAAGAGACTTCAAATGATGAAGAAATTGAAAATGAGAGTTTTTCTATCTCTATAATCGAAGAATTTTATAAGCCTGAAATTTTAAAAAAATTAGATAGAGTTTTAGTTTTATCAGAAAATATAACTAAAATTAAAAAAAATAAAAATATCACTAAAATATCTGATACAAAATCACTAAAAGAGTTAAAAAAATATCAAGACGAGATACTTAATTATTTTAACGAAATTAAAATTAAACCACATAAGCTAGAAGAAATAATTACCTACCTTTATTCAATAAATAAGCAGATACAGTCCAAAGAGGTTTCTCTTTTATCTTTAGCAAATAAAAGCAAGATAAGTAGAGATGTATTTTTGAAATATCATAACCTAAAGGATACTTATACTCTTTACCAAAAACATATGATTTCCATGGATGACTCATTTAAAGCCTTTTTCAACAAAAATAGTCTTAAACTAAAGGGAATTTATAAAGAAATTCTAAGTTTATCAAAAATAGCAAATCAAAATATTATTGAATTTAAAGAAAAAGTAAGAGAGATCCAATCTGGACAAAGAACTGCAAATCAAGCAAAAAAAGAAATGATTGAAGCTAATTTACGTTTGGTCATATCTATTGCAAAAAAATATACAAATAGAGGTCTACAATTTTTAGATCTTATTCAAGAGGGTAATATTGGATTAATGAAAGCTGTTGATAAGTTTGAATACAGAAGAGGTTATAAATTTTCAACATATGCAACTTGGTGGATTAGACAAGCTATAACTAGATCTATAGCAGATCAAGCTAGGACAATTCGTATCCCTGTCCATATGATAGAAACAATTAATAAAATTGTTAGATCTAGTAGACAACTTATTCTTGAGCTGGGAAGAGAACCCACACCCGAGGAATTATCTGTAAGATTAAAAATGCCTATAGAAAAAGTCAGAAAGGTTCTAAAGATAGCAAAAGAGCCAGTAAGTTTAGAAACACCTATTGGTGATGATGATGATAGTTTCCTTGGAGATTTTATTGAGGATAAAAACGCTGTTATTCCTGAAGATGCTGTAATGCAACTAAACCTAAGAGAAACCACCACTAAAATACTATCAACATTAACTCCAAGAGAAGAAAGAGTTTTAAGAATGAGGTTTGGAATTGGAATGTCCTCCGACCACACTTTAGAAGAAGTAGGACAACAATTCAGTGTTACTAGAGAGAGAATTAGACAAATTGAAGCAAAAGCCCTCAGAAAGTTAAAACACCCAATAAGATCAAAAAAACTAAAGTCTTTTATGGACTCTTAGAAATACAAAAATTAAAATTCTTGTTTTTTTTTTATAAGATTATAATAGTAACAATTCTAATCATGGGCCTGTAGTTCAGTTGGTTAGAACGCGGTGCTCATAACGCCGTTGTCGCAGGTTCGAGTCCTGCCGGGCCCACCACATTAAAATAAATTATATCTTACCTATTTCGACTGTTAGTGCCTCTAAGCTCCCTCTATTTTTTCTTAATATTTTATTGAATTCTGATTTTTTGGTCACAAAATATGAGGTATTTTCAACTATTACGTCAATTATTTTATATGAAGAACCTGTGTCAATAACTTTCCAATAAAGATTTGCGGAGGATTTTTCATCTGATATTTCTGATTTAATTATGTAAATATCATCTTTTATATCAACATCTTTAAGGGTTATTGAACTTGAAGTGCTTGAATTAGCAAGTTTATAAATAGTCTTAATCAGATAGTCAGTGAAAACATTTAAATATATAGATAATTCATTTTCTGAACTCTTGTTAATTATACTCTCTCCTATAAGGCCATACGCAATTGACTTTACTGCAAAATTTTTATTTACGAAATATTTATATTTTTCATAATTTTCATTTTCAGTTCCTTCTTTATTATTAATAATTTCTAAAAATTGATTTGACTCTTTCTTAAACCAATCTGAAACTTCTGAGGCTTCAACTGTCGAAAAGGAAAAAATAATGCTAAGTAAAATTAGTAAATTTTTCATGTTTAAATTAAATATGGTTTACCCAACTATTCAATATAAATTTTTGGCACAGGTAAGTTTTGTATATATTCCTCTTCAAGTTGAGCATTTCTATTTTGATAATATATTGATTTTATCATTTCATATCTATCTGAAGAGGCTTCTCTTACTCTATCAAGCTGTTCGTCAATTTCGACTCTTTCAGTCAAACCATTTCCTATTGCTATATACTCTCTATTCGGAACATTATTTGATATTGGATCAACGAAATATTCAACTACATCTCCACTAAAATCTCTTAAATTACTAGGACCGATAATTGGTATTACTATGTAAGGCCCACTTGAAACGCCTCCTTTAGCAAGAGTTATTCCAAAGTCAGTTTCATTTTTTTCCATTCCTACTCTTGAAGCTAGATCAAAAGTGCCCAAGCTAGTTAAAGTATTAATTGTAAATCTGCCAAGTGAATTAAAAGATTTATAGAACTCTCCCTGAAATATAAATGATACAGTTCTAATTGGCTCTTTTAAATTGCTGAAGAAATTAGATACACCTTTTTCAACTGGTTCTGGAGCTATAAATTTATATGTTTTTACTATAGGTCTAATAGCAATATCATCTATAAAAAAATTAAAATTTAAAACAGCTCTATTTATTGGTTCAATAGGATCATATATTTCATCGTATGAAATATTTGATACTGAAACTTCATCATCGGAAAAAGTTGAGCTTATTTGTAAAAAACTTATAGAAATTATTAAAAGAATTACTTTCAAATGTTTTTTCATTACGTAAAATCTTGATTCATTATATTACATTCAATTTATGGATCTAAATACATTAAATAAAGAACAAAAAATTGCAGTTGAGCACAAAAATGGCCCTCTTTTAGTACTTTCTGGGGCAGGAACTGGTAAAACTAGAGTTTTAACTTCTAGATTTGTTTATATTGTTAAAAAACTTAATGTTAAGTTTAATGAAATAATTGCTGTAACCTTTACAAATAAGGCTGCTAACGAAATCAAGGAAAGAGTTAACAAAGAACTACAAAGTAGTATTGAGACTCCATGGATAGGCACTTTCCATTCAATTTTTGCAAAATTTTTGAGGAAGCATTCGGGTCTAGTTAATTTAAAATCTAATTATACAATACTTGATATTGAGGACCAAAAAAAACTAATAAAACAAGTATTAGATTACTGTAAGATTGATAAAGACATAAGTGAGAGTATTTATCACAACGAGATTCAAAATTTAAAAGATAATAAAATTCTTTTTAATGAAAATAAAAAAATATCTAAATTTTCATCTTTAGAGAGACTTGATGATATATATTTTTATTATCAACAAAGATTAATTGAAATAAACGCAGTAGACTTTGGCGATATACTTTTACATAGTTACCAAATATTATCTAATAATCCAGAAATAAAGAAATCTTATCAACGTTTCATAAAGCATATTCTTATCGATGAGTTTCAGGATACAAATTTAATCCAGTATGATTTAATTAAATTAATTTTAAATTATAATAAAAACTTATTTTGTGTTGGAGATGACGATCAATCTATTTATGCTTGGCGTGGTGCCAATATAGAAAATATTATTAATTTTCCTAAAGAATTTAATTCTCCAGTAGTGAGGTTAACAAAAAATTATCGCTCAAATAGTTCTATTTTAGAGGCGGCAGCGTCTATAATTAGTAACAATAAGAATAGGTTAGGTAAAGACCTAGTAAGTTTTAACAAAAAAATACCTGATCAAAAAATAAATTTAAATTCATTTTACTCTCAAGAGGAGGAGTCATTGTGGATATCTAATAACATATCAAATAAGTTTCAAGAAAATAATAGTATTGGCATTTTAGTAAGACTGACTTCTCAAATGAGAAGTATAGAGGACAAATTAATAAAATATGCCTTACCTTATGAAATAATTGGAGGGCCTAGATTTTTTGAGAGAAAAGAAATAAAAGATATTCTTGCATACCTAAAACTTGCAAACGGTTTACAAGATGATCTATCTTTTGAAAGAGTAATCAATTTACCTAAAAGAGGAGTAGGCGAGCAATCAGTAAAATTGATTATTGATAATGCAAGAGAGAAAAAAGTATCATTTTTTGAGTCTTTAATGTCATTATCTTTTGAAAACAAATTGCCTGGATCTCTTATGGTAAAAACTAAACCATTCATTGATATAATAAAAAAAACATCTGATCTTATAAATAGAACATCTTTAGAGGATATAGGTATTTTTATTATTGAAGAGTCGGGGTATTTAAAAATGTTAGAAAATGAAAAAAATAAATTGAAACAATTAGAAAATGAGTCAAGGATTGACAATTTAAAAGAATTTGTCAATGCTCTCTCTGAATTTGAGAATTTAGATGATTTTTTAGAACACGTAGGTCTGGTTAATGAAAATCAAAAAAAAATAAAATCTAATTCTGTAAAACTAATGACACTACATGCAGCTAAAGGACTAGAATTTGATCATGTTTACTTACCAGGTTGGGAAGAGGGAATTTTTCCAAGTTCTCGAGCATTAGAGCAAAATTCATCAAAATCACTAGAGGAAGAGAGACGACTTGCTTATGTTGGAATTACTAGAGCAAAGTTTGATTTAAATCTAAGCTACGCCACTTCTAGATATACATATGGTATGAATAACTATTCATTACCATCAAGATTTTTAAATGAAATTTCAAATGTTGATAAAAATAAAACAAACACAATTGATGAATATCATATATCCAACATTAATAAAAAGATTACATCTGATAATGAACAATTAAGTCCTGGAAAAAAAAGAATGCTAGAATTTTTAAAAAAAAATAACAAATGAAGCCTAATTTAATTAAAAAATTTTTAAAAGATAAAAAATTAGATTTTTACATTATTACTAATAATGATTTACACCTCAATGAAAGTCCAAATTTAGATTTAAAAGATATATATAATTTATTTAAGTTTGATTGTACAAGAGGATATATACTTTTTTTTAAAGATAAATTTATTTTTTTTACAGACTCTCGCTATACATTAGCAGCTAAAAAATTTTTTAAGAACAATTGTGAAATTTATAATTTAAGTGAAATAACCATTGTTGATTACCTAATTATGCAAAATAAGAAATTATCTGGCGCATTAGACTCTAAGGCAATTTCTGTTAAAGAATTTAGAGAGTTAAATTCAAAATTAGAAATAAATAAAATTATTATTTATCCACAATTTAATAACTTTTTTAAAAAAAAATATTATCCAAACTTTAATATTTCTTATCCGTTAAGTATGCCGAAATATTTAATTCCAAGAAAATTTAACGATAATTTAAAAAAAATAAAAAATAATTTAAAAACTGAAGGTATATTAATTTGGAATAATGCACATGTAGCTTATCTATTAAATTTGAGATCGTTTGAGTTATGGAATTCTACTAAACCATTTGCAGGTTTATTTATTCCAAAAAAAAATATCAAACCTATTTTGATTACTAATAATTCAAGCTTAAATAAAATAAGCAAAATAAGAAATAGTTTTAATATTTTTCGGGAAGAAAAATTAATTCAATTTCTTAAATTATCAAATTTAAAAAGTATTGAAACATCATATGACCTTTTAAATTTAAATATCTATATGCGTTTATCTAAATTTTTAAACTTTTCTGAGACTAGAATTAATATTTCTAAATATCTGGGCGTTAAAACCTCTAAGGAATTAAAAAATATAAAAACTTGTCATATTGAAGATGGTTTAGCTGTTTTAAAATTTATTATTGATTTAAAACAAAAAAATATAAATCCTAAAAATGAATATGACATTTCAGAGTGTTTATATAATAAAAGAAAAGAGGGTATAAATTTTTTTAGAAATTCATTTGATTACATTAGTGCATTTGACTCAAATGCTGCTATTGTTCACTACAAACCACTACCCAAAAAATCCTTATCCTATAATAATAGAAATGTATTATTAATTGACTCTGGTGCTCAATATTTAGAGGGCACTACAGACATAACCAGGGTTATTAAAGTTGGAAAAAAAAATTTTTCTAAAATAAAATATTTTTATACCTATTTACTAAAGTCTTTAATAAAAATAGAAAACAATATATTTCCAAGAAATGTAAGATCATCAAAAATAGATTTATATATCAGAAATTATCTATCTAAATTTAAAATATTTTATAGTCACGGCACTGGTCATGGAGTTGGTAATTTTGGTGATGTGCATGAAAAATACCCCATCATTTCATCTAGATCTAAGGACGTCCTAACTAATAATAATTTATTTTCCATTGAACCGGGATATTATGTTGAAGGTCAATTTGGTCTAAGACTTGAAAATTTGTATTATACAATAATATCAAATAAAGGTACGGAGTTAAAAAATATTACATTAGTGCCTTACGATTTAGAATTAGTTGATTTCAGATTAATTACAAACATTGAGAGGAAATTTATTAAAAAATATCACCAGAAAATTTATAAACTTCTTCAATCAAGATTAAGTAGTGAACACAAAAAATATTTTTTAAAAAATTTAATTAATAAGATTTAAAAAATCCTTTTCATTTAGAATATTAATATTCAAATCCTTAGCTTTTTTTAATTTTGAACCTGATTTCTCTCCAAATACAAGTATGTCTAAATTTTTTGAAACATTTGAGGCAATTTTATATCCTTTTTTTTTAGCTAACTCTTTTGCTCTGTCTCTAGACATTTTTTGAAGAGTTCCAGTAAATAGTATACTCTTATTAAGACTCAATATATCATCCTGAGTTTCCCTAATTTCAATTATATCAAGGATCATAAATGACTCTTCAAGGTTACTTTTATCAGAAAAATAATTAATAAAAGAACTAATAGCTTTTTCTCCCAACCCATCAATATTTTCAAGTTCATCTCTAAGTTTTTTTGATTGAATAATATTTTTAAATCTAGTTTTATTTTTAAAATACAAAGATATAAGTTCAGAATTGTTTTCACCTAAGTATCTAAGACCTAAAGAAAATAAATATCTTGATAGAGATGTAACTTTAGATCTATTTATTGATTCAATGAGATTTTGAAAGGACTTTTCACCAAATCCTTCAAGTTTTATAATTTTATCTCTATGATTTTCTAATCTATAAATATCAAATTTATTTGATATTAATTTAAGATTAATAAATTTTTCAATCAATCTTTCACCAAGACCATCTATATTCATAGCTTTTTTAGAAACAAAGTGTTTGAAGCTCTCTAAGTTTTGATATTTACATTGATTTTTTCTGGCGCTACACCTTTGTACGGCTTCATCTTCAATTTTTATTATTTTTGATCCACATAAACATTTTTTTGGTTCGACAAATTTTATACTAGATTTTTTCCTTTTCCCAATGTCCACTTTTGAAACATATGGAATTACGTCCCCAGCCCTTTTAACCCAAACGAAATCATTAATTCTTATGTCTTTTCTGATAATTTCATCAAAATTATGAAGAGTTGCATTTGATACGATTACACCTCCTATATTAATTGGTTTTAATCTAGCAACAGGTGTAATTGCCCCAGTTCTTCCAATTTGTAGTTCTATTTTTTCAATTTGTGTCAATGCTTCCTCAGAACTAAATTTTGCAGCTATTGCCCATCTAGGGAATTTGTTGGTGTTTCCTAACATTCTTTGTAGATCCAAATCATTAATTTTTATTACCATCCCATCAATATCAAATTTTATTGAGGATCTTTTTTTCTCTATTTCATAAACGTAACTATAGATGTCTTTTAAATTAGTATATTTTTTAGCATAACCTGTTTGATCAAAATTATTTTTTTTACAAAAACCTATAAATTCTTCAAAATTTAAAAACTCTTTTTCATAAGAAAATTTACCATATCCATGTGGTATAAATCTCAAAGGTCGATCTTTAGTGATTTTACTATTAATTTGGCGAAGAGATCCCGAGGCAGCATTTCTCGGATTTGAAAATTGATTTTTATTTTCAAATTGTTTATTTAATTTTTCAAAATCTTTTCTAAAAAAAAATACCTCACCTCTTATTTCAATAAGATCGGATTGACAATTTTTTAAAACTTTTGGTATGCCCATTATACCCATTACATTTTCTGTAATCTCTTCTCCTATTAAACCATCTCCTCTAGTTATAGCTTTAAATAACTTTTTTTTTTTGTAAATTAGAGATAATGAGACTCCATCTATTTTGCAATCTACATAAAATATATAATTTGAGTCTAGCTTCTTTAAATAATTAGTAGCTTTTTCAAAAAAATCTTCCGAGTTGCTTAAATTAAAACTATTTGAAAGTGAAAGCATCGGCTCATAGTGCTTAAATTTTTTAAACTTCGATGAAGGTGATGTGCCTATACCTATGTTATCAAATTCTTTTAATTCAGGATTATTTAACAATAAATAATCATACCTTTTCTTTAAATCATCATACTCTGAGTCGTCAATTGATGGATTTGAGTTATAATATTCTTTATTATATTTCTTTAACTTATCTCTAAGTTTAATAAAACTCTCTTTTTTTTTCATTTTATTAATTTTGAAGTAAATCAGAAGCTACTTTTTTTGCAGTATCTGTAATTTTAGTCCCACTTATTAAACTTGCTATTTCATTTACTCTTGACTCATCATTCAATTCTACAATTTGACTTGTCATTTCGTCATTTTTAATAATTTTCTCAATTTTCCAGTGTTTGTGAGCTTTTGAGGCAACTTGAGGTGAATGCGTTATAGCAATTACCTGATTTTTCTTTGAAATATTTTTAATTTTTTCAGATACATTAGACGCAATTTTACCACTTAAACCACTATCTACTTCATCGAAAATAAGAGTTAGATTGTTATCATTATTTGCTGATAATGACTTAATTATCAAAAGTAATCGTGACAACTCTCCTCCCGAAGCTACTTTTTTTATTGAGCTAAACTCAGAATTTTTATTTGTTCTGAACAAGACGTCTAATTCATCATATCCATTAGAGTCGTAATCTTTTTCATCTTTTTCGGAAAAATTAAAAATAATCTCACCTTGTTCGATATTTACGATTGGAAGTTGTTTATTAATATTTTCTGATATTTTTTTTGACTCTGCTTGTCTTAAATTTGATACTTTTAATGCCTCTTTTCTATAATAATTAAGATCATTATTATATTTATTAAAAAGAGCATCTTTCTCCCTATTAAAATTTTTAAGAGAGTCTATTTCATTTAATATTTTATCTTTAATTGAATATAAATCTTTAGGTTCTAATTCAAAATATTTAGATAACTGTTGATATTGATAAATCTTTTCATCTATTTCATCAAAATTAATTTCATCAAAATTTTCAGAATCAAATTTATTTTCTAATTCGTTAGTTAATTCATTTATATCTAAAATTATAGAAGAAAATTTTTTTGAAATATCTACATATTTTTGATTAATATCTTCTAATTTTATTAAATTTTTTTCAATAATATTTAGATAATCATTTGAATTTAAATTTGATATTGATTTTTTAATTTCGTATGAAATTTCATTATATTTTTTAATATTTTTATTCAAATTTCTTTTATTGATAAGTTCTTCGTATTCATTTTTAATTGGATTTAAGACTTTAATTTTTTTATATTTTATTTCTAATATTTCTAGTTTTTCTTTTATATTTTTTTCATTATCTAAATGGCCCTGATAAATGCTTCTCGATTTTTTAAGCATTTCAAATTTAGAGTTTAAATCTTTTTTTTCAATACTACCTAAGCTATCAATAAATTTTAGAAAATATTTGTTGTCAAATAGTTCTTGCTGTTCAAAATTCTCCTGAAATTCAATAACATTTTTTAAAATTTCTTTCGCATTAGATAAAGGTTTTATTTCACCATTGATTAATAGTTTTGACTTTTGATTTGCATTAATTTCTCTTTCTATTATTAAATAATCATCATCAATATTAATATTTAATTCATTAAGATTTTTTTTAATTAAACTATTAATTTCAAATACTGCTTTAATTGATGAAATTTCTTTATTTTTTAAATTTAGACTTTTTTGATTTTTTCCTCCAAGTGCTAATTTTAGACCTTCAATAATAATTGATTTACCTGCACCTGTTTCACCTGTAAATGCATTAAATCCACTTATAAAATTAATAGATATTTTTTTTATAAGAAGAAAATTTTTAATTTCCAAAGAAACTAACATTTATATTATTCTATAGATTGTATTAGTGAATTATTAGGATTATTTTCTTCATCTGTTATGAATATTTTAATTGGATTAAATTTTTCATACCATTTTTCATTATCACTTACATCATTTAAGTCGTTTATAAGATTATATGATTTTTGATACCATTCACTTTTGGGAAAGTTATATGCTAAAATTGAAGCATAATTTTTTGCTAAATCATATTCTTCTAAAGAGTAATAGATTTTAGTTAGTAAAAATAAAGTTTCTTCTATAGACAGACTTGAACTATGGTTATTAAATATATCTTTTAAATAAACTAAAGAACCATTATTGTTTCCTTTTTCCAAATAAAATTTTGCTACATTCAGCTTTTCTGAAGCTAAATTATTGTTTATAAGCTTTATTTTCATTAATATATCAATCTCATATTTGCTATTTGGATAAGCGTTTAATATAAAATTAAACTTTTCTAGTGCCAGATTGGTGTTTTCTTGACTGTAATCAGATTTTTTCATTAGAACGTAATATGTCATAGCCTCTAAATAATTAGCATAAACAATATCTTTACTTCCGGGGTAATAGTTTTTATAGGTCTCTGCTAGAGCTCTTGTTCTTTCATATTCTTTTTTCAAAAAGTGTATGTAAGCTGTTAAGAGCATACTCTTATTAGCATATGTACTACTTGGATATATTACTTCTATCTTGTCTAATTCATTTAAAGCTAAATCTAATTGATTAGACCTAATATATTCATTTGCTATTTCAAATAGCTCGTAATCTTTTAATGAATTATTTTCATAAAAACTTTGATCATTTTTATATTCATCTTTATCATTAGATGAACAAGAAATTATAAAAAAAAATAATAATATGAGAATCAGTTCTTTCACAAATGAATTATAGCTTTAGAAAAAAAAATAAAATAGTCAAATATATAGTCATTCACTATACGGGTATGAAAAATATTAAAATAGCTTATAAAAAGTTATCCAATAAAAATTCAAATGTCAGTGCACACTATCTAATATCAAAAAATGGGACTATTCTTAATTTATTATGTCCAAAATTTAAAGCTTGGCATGCAGGTAAATCAAAATGGCAAAATAACATAAATATTAATGACTATTCAATTGGAATTGAGCTTGAAAATAAAGGCCATGATTTTGGTTATTCAAATTTTTCATTAAACCAATATAGGTCATTAAGTAAATTAATTTTTTTTTTAAAAAAAAATTTTTTTATTTTAGATAAAGATATAATTTATCA
This sequence comes from uncultured Alphaproteobacteria bacterium, assembly GCA_902584795.1. GTDB lineage: Bacteria > Pseudomonadota > Alphaproteobacteria > HIMB59 > HIMB59 > HIMB59. Next base: position 35,842 of record CACIBB010000003.1, on the reverse strand, counting down.
TTCAGATATTGCACCAAATAGAAAAAAAGATCCTGGGGAAAAATTTTACCTAAAAAAAATAGGAATTAATAGATTTAAGAATAAAAAAATTAAAAAAAATTATAACATAGATGAGTTGTTAAATTTATATGGTTTTCATAGATCATATATTAAAAGTTATAAAATAGATTGTATTAAGGCCGTAAAAAGATCTTTAAATTATAATTATATTAATAAAAATCAATCAAAACAATTTCTAAGAGATTTTTACAATTTATTATTTAATTAATATTATATATAATCTATTTGGGTAGCAAGCAGTCGCTTTGTTTTACAAAGAGGAAAGTCTGAGCTCGCGTAGAAAGTGATAACGGATAACATCCGTCGAGGGTAACCTTAGGGAAAGTGCAGCAGAAATAAACCGCCGTAAGGTAAGGGTGAAAAGGTAAGGTAAGAGCTTACCGGGTGCTTAAATAGTATCGCAATATGCAAACCCTATCACGAGTAAGATCGAATAGAGACCGAAACTTTTTCTACAGTTGGTCAGGGTTGATCGCTTGAATTAACTAGTAATAGTTAATCTAGATAAATGACTGCAATTTTTTTAATACAGAACTCAGCTTATAGCTACCCAATGCTATTTGCTATTTTTTTAAAATCCCATATAATCCCATAAAATACCATGTTAATGTTTTTATCCTCTTTTTACGGAATTATTGACTCTAAAAATAGGATTGCCATACCGTCTTCATTTAGATCAACAATAAAAAATTCAAAGGAAAAAACATTTATATTTAAAAGTTTAAAATATGAATGTCTAGAGGTTCATTTGTCTTCTAAGATAAATTCTTTAGTAAAAAGTTTTGATGAAAAAGATTTTTTTTCAAAAAAAAATGATCTTTTCAAAACAGCAATACTCTCTGATTTAGAGGAAATATCCATAGATAAAGATGGTCGATTGATAGTAAAAGAACAACTACAAAAATTTTCAAAAATATCCAAAGAAATAATATTTATAGGTAAAGGAAATCATTTTGAAATTTGGGAAAAAAAATTAGGTGAAAAGCACAAAAAAATTTCAAGAGCAAAATTTAAATGATTAATAACTTGCATATACCCATTATGGCAAACGAAGTTTTATCACTTATTGATAATAAAAAAAATTTATCTATTTTAGATTGTACATTTGGTGGTGGAGGACATTCAAAAAAATTTTTAGAAAAAGGACATCACGTTACTGCGATAGATCTAGATGACAATGCAACTATTATTGCTAAAAAGTTAAAAAAAAATTTCACTAATATATCTTTTTACAAATCAAATTTTAAAAATTTTGATTTATTAAATCTGAATAAAAAAAAGTTCAATTTAATTCTATTAGATCTGGGATTTTCATCAAATCAATTAGTTGATAGTGATATTGGTTTGTCATTTAAGGAAAATTCAAAATTAAATATGAATTATTTGGGAGGTGACCTAAATGCATATAAGATTATTAATTACTATGAAAAAGAAGAATTACAAAGAGTCTTCAAACTATATGGTGAAATTAATCAAGCCGAAAAATTAGCTAAATATATTATTAAACAAAGATCCTTAAAAAAAATTAATACAAATTTTGATCTTATTAATGTTTTGAGAGATAGCGGAGTAAATTTTAGATCAAAAAAAATACATTTTGCTACACAAGCTTTTCAGGCATTGAGAATAGAGTCGAATAGTGAATTAGAAAATTTAATAATATTTTTAAAAAAAATTCATATTTTTTTGGAGATTAATGCTTATTTAGCGGTAATTTCTTTTCATAGTTTAGAGGACAGAATAGTAAAGAATTATTTCAGAGCTAACAGAATTAAAAAAAATAAAAACTTTCAAAATAATAAAAACTGGGGTTTTGAAGTTCTTACTAAAAAACCTCTTACAGCTTCAAAAACCGAAGTTTTAGAAAATAACAGAGCTAGATCTGCAAAATTAAGAGTAGGGAGATTTATTAATTGATTAATCAAATTTCTAAGTTTTGTATAATATTTATTTTCATTATTTTATTTTTAAGTTTTAAAAATCAAACCAAAATACTTGAAAATAAGCTAACTTTTTTAAAAATAAATTACACCAATGATTATCAAAAATATATAAATAAAGAAATATTACTTTCAAAACAAATAAATCAATTACAGATAAATGAATTAAACAATTTTGAATTCAATGAAAATAGAAAAATTATTCAATTTAATAGAAATGAGTTTGATGACTTTACAATAATAAAGGTCAATTATGTTCAATCTGAGTAATGAAACAGATTATAAATTATTATCGAAAACAAAGAATTATTATAATTTTTTTATTTTAGCAGTCCTATTTCTTTTTACTGCTGTCTTTATTAGGCTTTTATTTCTAAGTTTTGATAATAAGAGCGTTTCTAGCTCTAATGAACGAGCTACAAGTCTTAAATCTTTACCCACCATTTATGATTTAAATAAAAATACTTTAGCATATTCTGACTATAATTATTCAATTAAAAACATTAAGAACAAAGTTAAGTATTTAAAAAGAAACGTTCCAATCAGTGTAATTCTAGAACCAATCTATAAAGGTGATCCTTACATCAAATTTGAAAAAATTTTAACAAGAAAATACCCACACAGTGCCATATTAAATAATATGATCGGAAATACAAATATTGAACATAAAGGAATATCTTTAATTGAAAAATTTATTGATCAAAACAATAAAGATATTGATTTATCTATAGATATTAAGATACAAAAGAAAATATATGACTCCTTGTTTAAGGATACATTAAATTTAAATCCAGATTATTCTTTGAATGTTTTAGTTGACTTAAGTAGAGAAGAGATTGTTAGTAACGTTTTTTTAGATAATAGAAATGTTGATGATAGATATGATCAGTCTTTATTGCCTTTAAAAGATCTTAAATTTGATTTTGGATCTGTTTTCAAGACATTTACAGTTTTTTCAGCATTAAAAAATCAGAAAATTGATATTAATGAGTACTTTGATGTAGATCAACCAGTATACATTGGTAATAAAATGATCAATGACTATCCAAGAAATAGCGAAATACCCATGCAAGTAGGAGATATATTAAAAAAATCCTCAAATAGAGGGGCGATCTTAATTAGAAGAAATTTAGATTGTCAAAATGAATTCAAAGCTGATTTAGATCACATAGGTCTTTTAAAATCTACTCAAATTGGATTTGGAATGACTTCGGTTGAACCAACAGTGAATAATTTTAGAGGAATATATTGTGACAATATCCCTTTTGGTTATGGATTGTCAATTTCTCCAATTCAGTTAATTAATGCTTATGGAAAAATAATAACAGGTAGAGATAATTTTAATGCTTCATTTGAGAAAAATGAAAAACAAAATAAAAATAAATATAACAAAATATCAAATTCTGTTAATAAACTATTATTTTATGCAAATGAGACTGATAATGAATTATACAAAAACTTTTTAGTAGCAGGTAAAACTGGAACCGCGGATCAAGTTGCATTAAATGATGAAAAATTTCAAAATGTTACTTATATAAGTTTTTTTCCTTACAATAACCCAAAATATTTAAATTTAACATTTATGCAAAACCCCAAGGAATCCTATGGAAAATACATGACTGCTGGAAATACAGTAAAACCAACTTTTTATAACCTTTTGAAAGAAATATACATATATCTGGACTTATCTATTGTTAATACTAAAAGTACAGATATTCAATGAACTTAACTGACTTAAAAAAAAGGGGTTTTAAAATTGTTACAAATTGGCAAGAATGTAACAAAAATACTATTTTTCTATTTGATAGTAAAAATCAAACAAAATTTATTAAGTATATAAATTTAGCTATCAAAAAAAAATGTAATTTTTTTATTTGTAATATTAAGTTAAAGGGGATAATTAAACAAAAATCAATTAATTTTTATTTCTATAATAATAACAAAGATTTAGAAAAAATAGTAAAAATATTTTATAGATTTAAACGTCTTAAATTAATTTTTGTTACAGGTACTAATGGCAAAACCTCCGTTGCTTATGGTGCAAATAAATTATTTAATAAAAATGGACTAAGATCTTGTTATATAGGTACTTTAGGTTTTTTTATTAATTCAAAAAGAATAAAAAAACTGAGCAATACTACACCTTCATATTTTGAAATTCTTAATTTACTTCAATTAGCGAATGATAATTACATAAAATTTGTTTTTATAGAAGTTTCCAGTATTGGATACTGTGAAGGAAGAATTGGAAATTTAAATTATAATTATTGTATTTTAACAAATTTAGAGTCCGATCACCTTGATTACCATAAAAATATAAATAATTATCATTTAGCTAAAATAAATCTTATTAAAGATCATAGATTGAAAAACTCAATTTTATTTCTACAGGATTATAATTTAAAAAATAAATTTAAAAGCTTTGATAAGAACTTACTTTCACAGGATAGTTTTATATCTAAAAATAAAATATCTGTAATTAATAAAAGTTTTAACCAATACCAAATAACTTTAAAAGACAAATCTTATAAAATAAACACATATAATGATTTTATGGTCAAAAATATTATTACTATATTGATGGTTTATAATAAAATTACAAATAAATTTCCATTAAAAATTACTAAATCATTATTTCCACCTGGTAGATCTGAAATCATTTATAATAAAAAAAATAAAGTAATAATAATTGATTATGCTCATTCAAAAGATGCATACGAAAATTTGTTAAACAAATTTCCTCTACTTAATAAAAGTGTAATAATTATTTATGGCTGTGGCGGTGACAGAGATAAAATTAAAAGACCACAAATAGCCAAGGTAATCTCACAGTATACAAAAATACAGATAATTACTGATGATAACCCAAGATATGAAGACGCAGCAATAATCAGAAAAACTCTTATGAAGCATTCCTCAAACCCAATTGAGATCCCTAGTAGAAGAAAGGCTATAAAATTTGGAATAGATTACATAAAAAAAAATGATGGTATTTTAATTATTGCTGGAAAAGGTCATGAAGATATACAAACATACAAAAATAAATCCTACTTATTTAATGATAAAGTAATTTCATCAAATTATGCTAAAAATTTATAAAATTATTGAAGATTTAAAATCGAAATATAAATCTGACATTGTTTTTGACACAAGATTAATAAAAAAAAATGATATTTTTATTGGTTTAAAAACAAAAAATAATGATGGTAGCTTGTATTATAACGAAGCAATAAAAAAAAAAGCAGCGTTGGTAATTGTAAATATTTACATCACTCACCCAAAATTATTATATGTTAGAGATACTCATCTGTTTATAAAAAAGTTTTGCAAATTTATTCTAGACTCCTATAAAGGTAAAATTATTGCTGTAACTGGATCAGTAGGCAAAACAACATTTAAAGAGAATATTTTTCACATTCTAAAAAATAATAATATTAGCGCATATAGATCTTATAAAAATTTTAACAATATCCAGGGTTTGCAGTTTTCTATAATGAATATGAATTTAAAAAGTAAATATTCTATATTCGAATTAGGAATTAATAATCCTAAAGAGATGCTTAAATTAGTTAATACTTTAAAACCACATTATTGCTTAGTGACAGGTATTGAAAATTCTCATATTGGTAATTTTAGAAATTTTAGGCATCTTGTAGATAACAAACTAAAAATATTTAAATCTAAGAGACTTATTAGTGGGTTAGTCAATTACAATTACGAACCTAATTATATTAGTAATAAACTGAACCTTAAAGTAGATCTTATAAATTCTGAAAGTTTGAAAAAATTTATTATTTCAAACAAAAAAATATACAAAGTAAATTTTATTTATAATAAAAGAAAATACTCTATAGAGTCATCTAGAGGGGAGTTTTATATAAACATAGCTATAATATCTTTTTTATTTATTAAAAAATTTATAAAGACAATAAAAATTAAAAATTTTTTTTATGATGAGTCAATTATTGAGTCCAGGGGTAAAGAAGTTCTGACTTATATAGGAAGTAAAAAAATTAAATTCTATGATCATAGTTATAATGCAAGTCCATATTCACTAAATAAACAAATTTTATTCTTTAGTAAGAGAAATATTAAACAAAAAGCATATATTTTAGGTTCTATGAAGGAATTAGGAGATCAATCAGATTTTTTTCATATGCAAATTATTGAATTAGCAACTAAATTAAATTTAAGAAAAATAATTTTTATAGGAGATGAATTCTATAAGTTTAAAAAAAAATTTGATAAATTTATTTTTTATAAAAACTATATGCCAGCTATCAATTATTTGAATACAGAAATTAATAGTATAAAAAATATATTCGTAATGGGTTCAAGATTAAACAAACTAGATAAGATAATAAAACAATATGTTAGGTGATTTATTATATTCTTTAAGAGATATAGAATTTTTATTTAATTTATTTGGTTATATTTCTTTTAGGTCGGGCTTATCCTTGGTCACCTCATTTTTAATAGTCTTAGTGCTTATGCCTCATTGGGTTAGATTTCAAAAAAGTGCTTTTCCTAGTGGACAACCTATAAGGAATGATGGTCCGGATACACATTACTTTAAAAAAGGTACTCCAACTTTAGGTGGGGTGCTCATTCTTTTTTCAATAATTTTAAGTTCAATATTGTGGACTTCCAATTTCTCAAGTTTTAACTATATATTGATATTGACATTAATTTTATTTGGATTGATAGGTTTTTTTGATGACTTCCAAAAAGTTAAATTAGGTAAGGGAATAACATCTAAAATTAAATTTTTATGTCAATTATCAGCTACATTAATTATCTATTTTACTATTAAATATAATGGATTTGATTTAAACCAATTTAGCATTCCTTTTTTAAAAAATGTTTCAATTGAACTTGGCTATTTTTACTTTGTTCTAATTCTATTTATTGTAATTGGTTCAACAAATGCAACCAATTTGACTGATGGATTAGATGGATTAGTAACAATGCCTTTGATATTTGTATTTCTTACATTTGCTGTATTTGCATATGTTTTGGGTAACATGAATTTTTCTGATTATCTTTTAGTTAATTATATAAACGGATCAGGAGAAATTGTAATTTTTTGTACCTCAGCAATTGGAGCATTACTAGGTTTCTTATGGTTTAACTCAAGTCCCGCATCTATATTTATGGGAGATACAGGATCACAATCTTTAGGCGCTTCATTAGCCGTAACGTCCATCCTTCTAAAACAAGAAATTGTATTAGCTGTTGCTGGAGGTCTATTTGTAATTGAAACTTTATCTGTCATGATACAAGTTACATATTTTAGATTATCAAAAGGAAAAAGAGTATTTTTGATGGCCCCACTTCATCATCATTATGAAAAAAAAGGACTATCAGAACAAAAAATAGTAATTAGATTTTGGATATTAAGTTTCCTTTTTTGTTTGTTAGCTTTATCACTTTTAAAAATTAGATAATTGATAAAATTAAATAAAAAATTTTTAATTTATGGTTATGGTGTAAGCGGGAAATCAGTAGAAAAATATCTTATAAATAATAATTGTAATTTTAATATATATGATGATTTTAAAAAAATTATAAATAAAAGAGTAATTAGCAAAAAGTATTTAAAAAGTAAAATTAGTCAATATAGTTATTTCGTAGTATCTCCATCGATCAAGATTGAAAAAAATCATTTTTTATATAAACATAAAAATAAAATCTTAATCGATTTAGATTTTTTAAGTTTAGAAATATCCTCGCAAAAAATATTAGGCGTAACAGGAACAGAGGGTAAATCTTCAACTTGTAGTTATATTAATCAAATACTTTCAAAAAAATATAAAACTAAAATTATTGGCAATTTTGGAAATACTATTTTGGACAAAACAAACTTAAACAAATATTTATCAAAAATAGATATTTTAATTATTGAATTAAGTTCATATCAATTAGATAAATTGAAATTTTTAAAATTACATTATGCTTTGATTACAAATATATTTAGTGATCATTTAGATTACCATAGAAATATTAAAAATTACATTAGATCTAAATTTCGAATACAAGATTTTTTACTTAAAAATTCACCTTTATTTTTATCAAATTACTTATTTCTAAAACATCGATGTCATATAAAAATCGAGAAAAATAGATTAATTTTGAATGATGAAAAAATAATACATAAAAAAGAACTTCCCAACCATATTAGAGAATTAAATTTATACTCTATTAAAAATTTGATTCATTTTATCGACTCACGAATAAAACTAAAAAATATTAATGTTTCTGATGATTTAAGTCATAGAATTCAGCTAATTTATAATAAAAATTCTCTAAAAATTTATAATGATAGTAAGTGCACTAACTTAAATAACGCTGCTTATAAAAATAATTTAATAAATAGTTCAAAAAAAATTTTAATTCTTGGAGGCATACTTAAGAAACAAGATAAAAATTTAAAATTTAATATTAAAAATACATTAGTGCTAACATTTGGTAATCAAAGAGATTTGTTTATTAATCAATTAAACCTTATTAACTCTAATTATTTTAAATTTAATAAACTTATTGAATTAATAAACTTTCTCAAATTAATAGTTAAATTACGTAAATATGAATATATACTTTTTTCTCCTGGTGGTGAGTCTTTTGACTCCTTTAAAAATTATATAGATCGTGGAAATTATTTTAATCGACTTATAAAAAAAGCCATATCTTGAAAAATATACTTTTTAGAGATGACAAAAGTTTATTAGGATCTAATTGGTATATATTATCAAAAAAACTTTTTATAATTCCATTTATTTTATCATTCATTGGCATACTTGCTATTTATTCTTTAATAGGTACTGAATATTCTATTTTATTAATACTAAAACATATTATTTTTTTATCTATATCTTTGGGTGTTTTAATTTTTATATCTTTATTACCTAAAAATAATTTAAGAAAATTTCTAAATATCTTGAGTATTTTTTTTATTTTACTTTTATTAATTGTGCCAATTTTTGGATATGAAATTAAAGGTGCAACGAGATGGTTAAGTTTTAATTTTATTTCTATTCAGCCTTCTGAATTACTAAAAGGTCCTCTTATTTGTATGTTTTCTTGGTTTTGTTATTTATATACTAAAACGAAAAATAATTTTTATTTATTATTAAGTTTTGCAATATTAAGTACAGTTATAATACTTCTACTTCTCCAACCAGATATAGGAACATTATTGGTTTATATTTCAATTTTTTCTTTAATTTTAATTTTATATTTTAGAAATTTAAAACTATTTATTTTATTAGTCTTTATAGGATTATTTTTTCTGTTAATTGCCTATTTTTCGTTTGATCATGTTGCATATAGAATTGATAATTTCCTAAATGGCGACAATTCTCAAGTTTCGAAAAGTTTATCAGCAATTAAAACTGGTGGGTTATTTGGTGTAGGTTTGGGTGAAGGTCAACTTAAATACTCAATCCCTGAGTCCCATAATGACTTTATATTTGCTATTTTAATTGAGGAATTTGGTGTCTTATTTGGTCTATTTGTTGCCTTTTTGTATCCAGTATTTTTCATAATGGTAAGAAGATCTATTTTGAGTCCATCAAATTTATTTATTACTAATACGATTTTCAGTTTATGCTTTTTGATGTGTTTGCAAGCATTTGTGAATATAGGTTCTTCTATTAAACTTATACCACCTACTGGAATGACATTGCCATTTATTAGCTACGGAGGATCATCAATGCTTTCTTATGCTATAATATTTGGTACAGTCATCAACTTTAGTAAGAATGAAGAGAGTACTACAAATAATTCATAGTGAAGTTGCTGACGTAAGCGTAGTATCAAAATTTTTTCAAAAAAAACATAAAACCTCTACAATCTTTTATAAAAATTTACATTTTTTAAAAAAAAAAGATATCGATCAATTTGATTTATTTATTTTTCACGGTGGTAAACAGAGTGCAAATAGTAAATCAAAGGCTATTTCTTATGAATATAAATTTCTGAATTATATAATAAAAAAAAATAAACAGATTGTCGGTATTTGTTTAGGTGCTCAATTAATCGCAAAAATTTTTGGTTCAAAAATATCTAAATCAAAAACTAAATTATTTGAGTGTGGTTATAAGAAAAATTTAAAAAAAAATAATAAATTTTTTAAAAATAATTTATCTTTTTTACAATTTCACACAGAGGGTATTTCCTATAATAAAAATATGATATTATTATCTAAGGGTATTTTGTATGAAGTAGACTCTTTTAAAATAAAAAGAAAAGATATATATGGTTTTCAATTCCACCCAGAGGTAACATCTAATACTATTAAAAGATGGCACGATATAGTTAAAATAAAATATCCATACATAGATAATTTAAATAAAATAATGAAAGACTTTAAAAAATACCAGTTTAAAAATTATGATTGGTTTCAAAGTTTTTTGTTAAAGCTTTTAAAATGATAAATATTATATTTTCAGAAGAATACAAAAATCATGATACAGGAAATCATCCTGAGTCAATCAAAAGGATAGAGGTTGTAAATAATTTAATAAAAGAAGAGTATTCAAAACATAATTTTATTGAACCGACTATTGCTGCAAAACAAATTATATCTTTGGTGCATGATATTAATTATGTTAATTATATCTTTGATTCTATTCCTACTTCCGGTTTTACTCATCTTGATCCTGATACAATTGCTTGTCCAAATAGTTTAAATAGTTATCTTTTAGCTGTTGGCGGTAGTGTTGATGCAGTTAATTATATTATAAATAATAAAAATAACGGTGTTTTCTTTTGTGCACATAGACCGCCAGGTCATCATGCTGAGAGCAATAAAGCTATGGGATTTGGGGTATTTAACAACGTCGCCATTTCAGCCCAATATGCATTAAATACTGGTAAATTTAAAAAAATATTAATTGTAGATTTTGATGTGCATCATGGAAATGGTACTCAACATATTTTTGAAAATAACACTAATATTTACTACGCATCAAGTCATCAATACCCTTATTATCCAGGGACTGGATCACTTGACGAAGTTGGTGTTGGGAATATATTTAATTGTCCATTACCTAGTGATTGTGATACTAGCACTTTTAGATCCTTATTTAGAAAAAATATAGTTGATAAAATTGATACAAAATTTGATTTGATATATTTCTCTGCTGGTTTTGATGCACATAAATTAGATCCTCTAGCATCTATAAAATTAGAGGATGATGACTTTTACTGGGTGACAAAAATTATATTGGAAAAATTTGCAAATAATGTTCCAATAATATCTGTCTTAGAGGGCGGATACGATATGATAGGTTTGCGTAATGGTTTAAATAACCATCTTAAAAGATTAGTTGAGTACTCAAATGAATAAAAAAAAAGAAAATAACTTTGAAAGTGCACTAAAAAGATTGGAGGAAATATCTGATTTATTAGAGAATGAAGACACTCCCCTTGAGGATAGTATAAAGCTATTTGAAGAGGGAATAGAGCTAAAAGAATTTTGCGAAGACAAACTAAAATCTGCAAAACTTAAAATAGATAAAATTGTGAAGAGAAATAAATCTTTAACTTCAACCGAATTCAAATAACTTAAAATTCTAATGTCAATTTTAAGTAAAATTAATCTACCTAAAGATTTAAAGAAATTATCATTTAATCAATTACGAAAACTTAATGATGAGTTAAGAGATTATACAATTCAAGTAGTATCGAAAACAGGAGGTCATTTAGGAGCTAGTTTGGGAGTAATAGAATTAACATCAGCTTTACATTATGTCTTTGATACTCCAAGAGATAAAATTATTTGGGATGTAGGTCATCAAACTTACCCCCATAAAATATTAACTGGTAGAAAAAACAAAATTCATACATTAAGAAAAAAAAATGGTTTATCAGGTTTTACTAAAAGATCTGAGAGCATTTATGATCCTTTTGGAGCCGCACATAGCTCTACTTCTATTTCAGCCAATTTAGGGATTACCGCTGCCAGAGATATGCTTAATCAAAATTTTGATGTTATTAGTATTATTGGTGATGGTGCTATTAGTGCAGGATTGGCTTATGAAGGTCTTAACAATTTAGGGCATTTAAATAAAAATTCCCTGATTATTTTAAATGATAATGAAATGTCTATAGCAGAACCAGTAGGTGCAATGAGCAAATATCTTGTAAAACTATTAAGTTCAAAATCATATGAAAGCTTTAGAGATATCATAAAAAATTTTACTAAAAGATTACCCAACGAAGTAGGGGATTTTGCAAAAAAAACTGAGGGTTATTTAAAAGGATATTTAACTGGAAATACATTATTTGAAGAACTTGGTTTGAACTATTTAGGCCCTATTGACGGACACAATCTAAAATTATTGGTTCAATTATTTAAAAAATACAAAAATAAGGAATTACATGGTCCTGTTTTTTTACATTTAATTACTAAAAAAGGAAAAGGTTACAAACCTGCAGAAAGTTCAAAAGATAAATTTCATGGAGTATCTTCTTTCAACTTAAAAACTGGTGTTCAAAATAAATCTAAAGAAAAAACGTTCACTAATGTTGTAAGTGACACTCTCTTAAAATTAGCAAAAAAGGATAATAAAATAGTTGCTATCACAGCTGCTATGCCCTCAGGAACAGGTTTAGATAAATTCAAAGAAATTTTCCCAAATCGTTTCTTTGATGTAGGAATAGCAGAACAACATGCTGTAACCTTTGCTGGAGGTATGGCGACTGAAAAAGTTAAGCCTTTTGTGGCAATATATTCTACTTTTTTGCAAAGGGCATATGATCAAATAATACATGATATTGCAATTCAGTCTTTGCCAGTTAGATTTTTAATAGATAGATCAGGTTTTGTTGGTGCTGATGGAGCTACTCATGCAGGATCTTTCGATTTGAGTTATTTATGTTGCTTACCAAATTTCATAGTTATGGCTCCTTCAAGTGGAGAGGAATTAAAGAATATGATTAAATTATCTATGACTATTAATGACAAACCATCTGCAATCAGATATCCAAGAAATTTAGCCAATGATTACAATGAAAAAGCTAAGTTTAATAAAATTAAATTGGGTGAAGCAAAACTGGTAAAAAAAGGAAAAAGAATTGCTTTTCTCAGTTTAGGCACTCGGCTACAAAAAATCTTGGAGGTTTCTGAATTAATTAAAAAAAATTATAAATTTCAATGCAGTGTGTTGGATATGAGATTTGCTAAACCGATAGATAAGAAATCTATTAATTCTCTGATAAAAAATCACGAAATTTTTGTAACTATAGAGGAGAACGCAATTGGAGGATTTTCAAGTCAAGTAAACAACTATTTATTAAATGAGTCATCTAAATCACCAAAAATTTTAAATTTTTTCATGAAAGACAAATTTATTGATCAATCTGATATTGAGGACCAATACACTTTATCAGGTATTTCTTCAAAAAAAATATATGAAAAACTAACTAATTTTTTAAAGTGATTTTGATTTGTGAATTAGTAACAAATCTGCAATAACAAAATTGGTCATGGCTATTCCCACTGGTACAGCTCTAATGCCTACGCAAGGATCATGACGTCCTTTAGTTTTGATTTTAGTATTTTTAAAATTCTTTGTAACAGTATTTTTTTCACTTAAAACTGAGCTTGTAGGTTTAACAATATATCTAAAAATAATATCTTGTCCTGAAGAAATACCACCTAATATTCCTCCAGCATGATTAGTGTGAAATTTAATTTTTTTATTTTCAAAGTTAATTTGATCAGATCCATTAGTGCCATCATAGTTTACTAAATCAAAACCAGTACCAAACTCTATACCTTTTACAGCATTTATGCTCATAATTGCTTTTGATAACTCAGAGTCAAGTTTTTGATATATTGGCTCTCCTATACCTACAGGACAATTTGAGACTCTAACTTCAATTACAGCACCTAGTGATGAACCTTTTTTTCGATGAGTAAGAATTAGTTCTTCCCATTTTTTAAGGATTGACTTATCCGGTGAGAAAAAAGGATTTTTGTTAATAAAGTTATTATTCCAAGATGAGTTTTCTATCTTCTCATTACCAATTTGTATAACAGCACTTGTAACTTTTATTTTATTTTTTGAAATTTTTTTAAGAAGTAATTCCGAAAGAGCACCTGCAGCAACTCTCATGGCAGTTTCCCTAGCACTAGACCTTCCCCCACCTCTATAATCATAATTTATATATTTCATAAAATAGGTGTAATCGGCATGACCAGGTCGAAATTTATTTTTTATTTCTGAATAGTCCTTGCTTCTTTGGTCAGAGTTGTAAATTATCATTGATATCGGAGCGCCCGTGCTTTTACCATTAAAAACTCCAGAGAGTACACTAACTTCATCTTTCTCTTTTCTTTGTGTTGTAAATTTTGACTGACCCGGTTTTCTTAAATCTAGTCTTGTTTGAATATATTTTGTGTCAATAGGTATTCCTGCTGGAAAACCATCAACGACACAACCTATAGCATCTCCATGACTTTCTCCCCAAGTTGTAAACTTTAGTAAATTTCCAAAAGAATTATGTGACATGAATTAATTATTTTTTTCTAAACTCATTTAATAAGCCTGCTACACCTTCAGCTTCATCTACTGCTACCATTCCAACTGTATGATACCCGCAATCAACATGGTGAATTTCACCAGTTACACCAGATGAAAGGTCGCTTAAAAGGTATGCTCCTGTGTTGCCAACATCTTCAAGTGTAACATTTCTCTTTAATGGAGAATTTAGCTCATTCCATTTTAAAATAAATCTAAAATCACCAATACCAGAAGCCGCAAGAGTTTTAATTGGTCCTGCAGATATTGCGTTAACTCTTATATTTTTATCTCCCATATCTACAGCAAGATACTTAACTGAAGACTCAAGCGCTGATTTTGCAACTCCCATTACATTATAATGTGGCATAACCTGTTCTGCTCCATAGTAAGTTAAAGTTAAAATACTCCCGCCATTATCCATTAAATCATAGCAATATTTGCAAGACTCAGTGAAGGAATAACAAGAAATATTTAAACTATTTAAGAAATTCTCTTTTGAAGTATCAACATACTTACCTCTTAGCTCATTTTTATCTGCAAACGCAACGGCGTGAACAAAAAAATCCAATTTTCCCCATTTATCTTTAATTTTTTCAAAAGCATTTTTTACTGATCCTTCATCACTAACATCACATTGTATCAATAAATTAGAACTTACAGATTTAGCTAAAGGATCTATTCTCTTCAATAGAAGATCATTTTGATAAGTAAAAGCTAATTCAGCACCAAAATTTGCACATTGTTGAGCAATACCCCAGGCAATGGACTTATCATTAGCCACTCCCATTATTAGTCCTTTTTTATTTTTTAAATCCATTTTTTGCTAAAATTAATATAATACTCATACCATGTCAGATAAATTAAATCCAATTATTAAGTTTAAAGAATGGTTTGATTTAGCCACTGAAAAAGAGATCAACGATCCTAATGCGATGTGTCTATCAACAGTTGACCATAAAAACACCCCTCATTCAAGGATGGTTCTATTAAAAGATTATAACGATGAAGGTTTTATTTTTTATACAAATTATGAAAGTAATAAAGGGAATGATATTTTAAAAAATCCTAATGTTTGCTTAAATTTTCATTGGAAGTCATTGTTAAGGCAAATAAGAATAGAGGGTAAGGTCGAAAAAGTTTCAAAAGAAACATCAGATAAATATTTTAATTCAAGACATTATCTTAGTCGAATAGGGGCATGGGCCTCAAATCAATCAAAGGTATTGAATTCAAGAGATGATTTAGAGGATAAAATTGAATTTTATAAAAATAAATTTCCTGAAAAAAGAGATTTCCCTCGACCCGATTACTGGGGAGGTTTTATAGTAAAATACTCCAAAATCGAGTTTTGGGAGGATATGCCTCATAGAATTCATAAAAGAGAAGTATTTGAGTTTAAAGATAATGATTGGGTATCATATACCCTCAGCCCTTAATTAGAATATTCACTCCATCGTTTTAACAAATCAGAACTAGAGGACTCTTTGTGATTACCACCTACACCAAACTTTAATTCAATATTATATTTCTTTGCTATTTCATATTCTAAAATTTTAGATGCGTCTGATCTGTCACCTCCATTAGCAAAAATAATTTTTTCATTTGGATATTTATTTCTTACTTGAATTAATAAATTATTTGCACTTCCCATTTCATCATCTTCAAATTCCATAGCCTCATTTACCACTTTTAAGCTATCAACAACATACATTCTATGTTGAATATCCATAAAAAAATTTCCTTTTTTATCAATTAACCATTTATTAGAATTTACACCTACAATTAAAAAATTAGAAAACTCTAAACATTCTTTCATCATCATAATATGTCCGGGATGGATGGGGTCAAAACCTCCTGAAACAACACTAATAATTTTATTTTCCATTTGAAATAGACTCTAAATAATTTTTTAAATTTTTGTAATCTTTATCTGAAATGTAATTTGGAGAAATAGTTAATATGTCTCTCCATGATGTTAGATAATTTAAATTCACCTTCATTTTAGATATATTTTTTTTAGCTTGGGGGTAAATACCGTAGTAAAAAACTACATAAATATCTTTAACTTTAAGTTTATTTTGTCTTAAAGCCTTTATGAAGTGTAATTTACTTCCTCCATCAGTTGCCATGTCCTCTACTAATACTGAATGAGTGTTCTTTTTAAACTCTCCTTCTATTAGCTTACCTTTTCCAAACCCTTTGGGACTCTTTCTTATATATATCATTGGATATTTCATCTTTTGACATAGAAAGGAAGAGTAGGGAATGCCAGCAGTTTCTCCTCCAGCAATAATAGTCGAATTATCTTTATACTTCGATTTAATCTGTTTGCTCATTTCATCAATAATTAATTCTCTTTCTTTTGGAAATGAAATTAATTTTCTACAATCAACATAAACAGGGCTTTTTTTGCCGGATGTAAGAGTAAATTGTTTTTTGAAGTCTATATTAACACATCCAATACTTAACAGTAAGTTTGCTATCTTTTCTTTATTATTATTGATTTTGACCTTCGACATTTTTCTGAACAATATTTAACATCATTCCATACTTTTTCCCATTTTTTTCTCCAATTAAATGGTCTTTGGCATACCACACAAATTTTGAAATCTTTTTTATTCAGCTAAATAATCTTCTCAATCTCTTTATCTTCGAGATTACCATTAATTATAACAAGAGGGCAATGTAACGAGTTAGATTTTTCATATATAAGTTTGTCAATTAAAGGCCCAGGCTTGCCTATATCTTTACTTGTAGCAAGAATAATAGTTGAATTAGATGAATATTTATTTAAGAAACTTATAAACTCATCGATCTCATTATATTTAAATATTTCAGATTTTGCTTTAATTTTAGATTTATCTAAGATGAAGTTATGCACTTCTTTATGTTTTAATTTTTCAGTTGTAATCTGATCTATATCCAAAATTTGTTCAGCCCCTGATGTAAGCATCATACCTTTGCTTGCGCTTTGAATAAAGCTAATAGTAGTAATATTAGATTTAGTTATTTTTGCTCTCCTTATAGCAAATTTAACTGCAGTCCACATTTCAGCACTTTGATCAATAACTACAAAATAATTTCTATTATTATTTTTTTTCATTTTTTTCTAAATATTAAATTTGTAACTAAACTGAGTAATAATGATATAGCAATCAAAATTATAATATAAATAAAAGACTCAGTTTTTAACAACTTTTCCAACTTAAATGAAATTCCTCCTTTTTTTATTTGCAAGTTTTTAGATACCATCTTAATAATTTCATTGTTTTTAATCTCGTACATATAAACTTTTATATTTCCAGGTGAGATATTATCTGGTATTAAAAATTTTTTTAAAAATAGATTTCCACTTAAACTTTCAAGCTCCTCTTCTATATACAAATTTTTTACTTTCATTGCTTTTCTTATTTTATGGAGTTCAAGAGAGTGATTACTTATTAATAAATGCCTATCCTTTAAACTAGAATATAAAAATATTTCATTCAATGTCTTTTTAGGAGACGTGAAGATCGCAAAAAAACTAGGTTGATTATTCAACTCTTTTGTTGCATTAATCCATAAAAAACCCTCTTTTACTTTTGTCGTCAATTTAGCTTTTTTATTCTCTCCTTCGAAAATGAAGATTACATCACTGTCTTTATCTTTATTTCCAAATAAAACTACTTCTTTTCCTAAAAAATTTGAGTTTATTTCAATTTCAAATTGATCTAAGGAAAAATTAGATGCGAAACCAATTTTAAAAAAAAATATGATTATTAAAATATATTTATACATAATTTATAATGAATAAGTTCTCAGGTGTTCTAAATAAATCATAAGCTAAAAATGATGAAATAATTAATAATAACATACCAAATGTAACCTTTAAATTTTCTTGATCAAGTATATCAACTATCCTTGCAGCTAGCGCAGCTCCAATAGAGCTACTTACTATTAATCCTAAAGCCAATACAAAATCTATATTTTGATTTATGTATATTTGCAAAAATAAAGATACAAAGGATACTATCGTGATGTTAAATAGAGATGTCCCTATTACTGAAATAGTTTTCATACCTAAAAAATAAATCATACATGGAATAAGTATAAAGCCACCACCAATACCAGTTAGCCCTGTCAATACACCTATAAAAAAACCAATTAAAAGTGGTGCTAGTACACTTATATATAATTTAGATTTTCTATACTTAATTTTAAAAGGAAGTCCATGTATCCAAGAATGCTGGTGTAATTTAAATTTTTTATTTTTATGTACGATATTAACTTTAGCTGTTTCATAAAGAATAAATACAGCAGTAATAATTAAAAGAATTATATAGATACTATTTAAATAGTTATCAATTAAACCAATATTTTTTAAATTATTTAGAATTAATACACCAAAAAGTGTCCCCACTAATCCACCAATAACCATTGTTAAGCCCATCTGATAGTCAATATTTTTTCTTTGAAAATGACTTACAACACCAGTTGATGTTGAGGCGAATACTTGAACAGTTGTAGTTCCAACTGCAACAGCTGGAGGAATGCCAACTAGTATCAAAAGAGGAGAGGATATAAAACCTCCACCTATGCCAAAGAGCCCAGATATAAAACCAATTCCAACTCCAAGGGAAATTAATATATAAATATTTATGGATATTTCAGCAATAGGTAGGTAAAAATTCATATATTGAAATAAAATATTATACTTAAAATTAATAAAATAAATTAATGATTAAATACACTTTAGCATTTGCTTGTTCAAGCGATGGTTTTATCGCAAAATATTCTGGAGATAATCCATTTGAATGGACTAGCTTGGAAGACAAAAAACATTTAGACAAACTAATAAAGAATCATAAATGGCAAGTTATGGGCAGAAAGACTCATGAATTAAATCCAAACGAGTCTAGATCAAGAATTATTTTTTCTAGAAAATACCAAAAAATCAAACAAATTAAAAATTCAATAAATCAATATTATTTTAATCCAGATATTAATCAGTGGGATGAATTTGAAAGTCTTTGCAAAGAAAGTGTTTTAATTTTAGGGGGAACAAGTGTTCATGATTATTTCTTATATGCTGATTTAATTGATGAAATTTTTATAACTATAGAGCCTTTAAAATTTGGAAAAGGCTTACCAGCTTTTACTTACATAAATTTTAGGGACTTAGTTCCTTACTTAAATGAGAGAGGATATCGTCATTCTGAAAAAAAAATTAATGATAAGGGCTCTTTGTTAGTTAATTTTTCAAAAACTTAGAAGTTCTGTATAATCATTTTTGTCGTTTACATTAAAAAATTCAATTTTTTTATTTTTTTTAAAATTTATATAATCAAATCCAATTTCTTCAGCAAATTTCATAATTTTATAACCATTATTTTTTAAAAGGACTTCATTTAATTCCATAAATATTTTTGATGACCAAAAAGAAAACATTGGTTCGATAATATTATCAATCTTACAAATATAAACTTTACTCTGTTTTTCTGTAATTGAGATAAAATTATCTATGATACCTGTGTTTATTATTGGGGCATCAGTGGGAAAAAGTGCAAACCATAAATCCTCTTTTGAGTTTTTATATAGATCAAGAGCGCTATGTAACCCAGCTAGTGGCCCTTTGTAACCGCCAATTTTATCACTTACAACTTTATAACCAAATATTTTGTACTTACTGATATCTCTATTAGCATTAATAATAATGTCATTAGACTTTCCTTGAAGACTTTCTATTAAAATTTCAATGAAATACTTATCTTTAATTTTTAAAAAACTTTTATTTTCATAACCCATTCTGGAGGATTTACCACCCGTTAGTATTACAGATACAAGCTTACTCATCTTTGGTATATCTGAATTCTCCAGATAAAATATTTAACCGTTTACCTCTAATTCTTCCAATCATTGTTAAATTTTTCTTTCTAGCAATTTCAACTGCCCAAGCAGTGAAACCTGATCGAGATAATAGTATTGGTATTTCCATTTTGATACATTTCAATACCATTTCACTTGTCAGCCTGCCAGTAGTGTAAAAAGACATTTCTTTTGCGTCTATTTTCTTATCAAGTATCAATCCGGCAATTTTATCAACAGCATTATGTCTCCCCACATCTTCAAAATAATACAAAGGTTTATCTCCCTGACATAAGACGCAACCGTGTATTGCACCTACAGATAAATATAAACTTGGCTCAGTATTAATTTTTTTGGATAAATTCATAAGCTGTTGATGATCTATTCTTATTTTTTTATTCAAGGAAATGGTGTTTATTTCTTCAAATAAGTCTCCAAATACAGTCCCTTGTGCACAACCAGAAGTATTTACTTTCTTCTTTAATTTTTCTTCATAATTAGTTTTACTCTTTGTTCTCACAACAACTGTCTTTAGGTCTTTATGAAACTCAATCTTTTTTACATCGTCTATATTATTTAGCATTCCCTGATTGAACAAATAACCTATAGCTAAATATTTTGGATAATCTCCTATAGTCATTATTGTCACTATTTCTTGGTTGTTTAAGTATAGCGTGAGCGGTTTTTCTTCAATGATTGGAATTTTTGTTATTTCGCCTTTTTCATTAATTGATTTTTTTAATTTAAATAAAGATCTATTATTTACACTTGGTTTGATTAAAAAATCTGTCATTTTTTTCTTGATTGTATTATGGTGACAAGGTGAAAACAATAGCTGTTATTGGATGGAAAAATAGTGGCAAAACTACTTTAGTGAGTAATTTAGTAAAATTTTTTAAAGAAAATAAAATAAAAGTTGGTGTGGTAAAACATGCTCATCATTCTTTTGACATTGATCATCCTAATACTGATAGCTATAAAATTAGAAAATCCGGAGCATATAAAACTACACTAGTATCAGATAAAAGACTTGCATTCATAGAAGAGAAAGCTGAGTCAGATATTAATTTAGAACGTTTAGTAGAAATTAACAAAGATTGTGATTTGCTAATATTTGAGGGATTTAAGAGATTTGATGATTTGATAAAGTTAGAAGTAAGCTTACAAAAAAATAACAAAGACTACCTCTACAAATCTATAAATAATGTTAAATATATCGTTACAGACGATAATATCGATCATCCAATTCAGACCTTTAATCACAGTCAATTAGAAGAAATTGCCTCTAAAATATATTATGAAAACTCCTAGGCTAATATCTTTCAAACTTGCGCAAAAAATAATTATTCAGGAAAAAAAGAAGTTATTTCAAGAGTCTAAGATTAAATTAAAGGAAGCACATAATACAGTAGCATCAAGAACAATTACTTCACCAATAAATCTACCCTTACAAAATATTGCAGGATTAGATGGTTATATTATTTCTAATAAAAATCTCAACAAATTGTCAATATCTAATAAGCTCCTAAATGCTGGACATTCACATAAAAGATTAAATCCCAATTTAGCCTATAAAATAAATACAGGAGGTATTATTCCACAAAACTTTAAAAATTTTATTTCATTAGAAAACGCAAAAGTTGAGGGAAAAAATCTATTAGTCCAATATTCAAAAATATCTAATAAAGATATAAAAAAAAAAGGTGAGGATTTAAAAAAAAATAAAATATTGATAAAAAAAAATGAAAAAATTGATTTCATAAAAATTGCATTACTTTCATCAGTAGGGATAACAAATTTATGGGTATATAAAACTTTGAGAGTTGCTGTCGTATCATCAGGAAATGAATTAATAAAATCTGGCAAAAAAATAAAAGATCATCAAGTATATGACTCAAACAAATATCAAATAATTCATTTTTTAAAGAAATTTAATATAAGTGTTCATGACTTAGGTATTTTAAAAGACGATGAAATAAAAGTTGATAAATTTTATAAAAAAAATCAAAATAAATTTGATATTATAATTAGTTCAGGTGGCTCCTCATTTAGCTCTAAAGATTACATATCGTCATTTCTAAGTCAAAACACTGAACTTCTTTTTAAATATGTAAGAATTCAACCAGGTCGACCTGTAATTTTTTCAAAACTAAAATTCAATTATTATTTTTCACTTCCAGGAAATCCATTAGCTGTTTTCACTAATTTATTTTTTTTAGTAAGTTTATTTATAGATCCTTCTCGCAAAGATAATTCTAGCATCACCAAATTTTACCAATCTGGATTTTCAGAAAATAAAAAATCTAATTTAACAAAATTTTATCGTGTGAAATTATCTAAAAATATACTTTATACTCATAACTCAAAAGGTTCTGCAAAACTAATTTCTCTTTCTGAGGCAGATGGTCTAGCATTTGTCCCTGAAGGAAATGATAAAATTAAAAAAGGCGAAAAGATTAGATTTATTGAATTTTAAATTTGATATTTACTAAATTCCCATTTTTTTTTAGTGAAATGATCTCATATTTTTTTTCTTCACAAAAATTTTTAAAGTCAAATTGCGATAATGGGTCATCACTTTCTATTGTAAGAACATCATTTTTTTTTAACTTTTTTATAAATTTTTCAGCTTTTAAGACAGGTATAGGGCATTCAAAGCCTTTAGTATCTAGATAATAATCCATTTACATATATATTTATTTTAAAAATACATGGAAATAAAGAATTTAGAAATTATTTTAGCTCTAGATAGTGAAAAACATTTCAATAGAGCAGCACAAAAATTAAAAATATCACAACCTGCTTTATCTATGAAGCTAAAAGCTCTTGAAAATGAAATAGGGGTTAGATTAGTAAAAAGAGGAAAGAACTATATTGGATTAACTTCTGAGGGGGAAATTTTAAAGGAACGATTTAAAAATATTGTCAAAGAGTACACTAATATAAAACAGTTAAGCTCCGAGTTAAAAAACAATTTAACTGGAAATTTAAGAATAGGTGTTATTCCTACCGCTTTATTGGAAGTTTCTTTTTTATTAAATAGTTTTGTTAAAAAATTTACAAATGTCAAATTGCAAGTAATTTCTATGTCCTCTAATGAAATTGATAAAAATCTTCATGATTTCAAATTAGATTTAGGGATAAGTTATTTAGAAAATGAACCAATATTAGGAGTTGAGAAGATACCTTTATATAAAGAAACATATTTTCTCATATCTAAAAAAAAGATTTTAAAAAATAAAAAGAAATTAAAATGGCAAGAAATTGGTAATTTAGATCTATGTTTAATTTCTAAAGAAAATCAATTTAGAAGAATATTAGATGCTGTTTTTAAAGAAAATAATATTAATCCGCGGGTATTAATTGAGTCAAACTCTATGACTCATATTTACTCTCATGTAAATAGTTCGGAATTTTCAACAATTATGCCATATATATTTACTCAGTCATTTAACTACGATGAGAATACAAATTTTATTCAATTAATTTCTCCTGAAATATCTCATAAGGTAGGTATAGTTCATATTGATGATAATCGCCCATCACCTATTAAAAATAACTTTTTAAAATTCTTAAAAAGCTTTAATAAGTAATACTTATCAATTAATTACTTTTTGATAATTGAAACTTAATAAAAAATTACTAAATTAAATCAAATGAAAGACTCACAAAGTAAGATTCATCCAGGTTCTGGTAGAAGAAAAGCATTAGAGTTCAACAAGGGTCGCCAAAGTGATGACCAGTCAATTGATGATCTTAAAAACCTTATACCTAATGAATATTTTAGACAAAGGGATATGCTTATTGAAAGCCTTCACTTAATTCAAGACCATTATAAATGTCTTAAACCAAAACATTTAACAGCACTGTCCGAATTAACAAATTTACCTTTAACTGAAATTTACGAGACTGCATCATTCTATGCTCACTTTGATATTTATAAAGAGGATGATATCAGCCCACCTGAAACAACAATTAGAGTTTGTGATGGTATTACATGTGAGATGAACGGATGCAAAACTTTAGAAAAAAATTTAAGTGATAGCGTATCCTCTAATGTGAGAGTAGTTAGAGCACCTTGCATGGGAAGGTGTCATCAAGCACCAGTAGTTGAGGTAGGAAAAAAACATTTTGTAAACGCAGATGTAAGTGTAGTTCAAAAAGCCTTAGAGGAGCAAGATACAAAACCAGTTATACCAAATTACATTAGCTATGACGATTACGTAAAAAATGGTGGATATAAAATTCTAAATGATTGTATTGAAAATAAAAAAGACCCAATGAAGCTAATAGAAGAAATGGAGCAATCAGGTTTGAGAGGTCTTGGTGGTGCAGGATTTCCAACTGGTAGAAAATGGAGATTTGTCAGAGCAGAAAATAAACCCAGATTAATGGCAATTAATGGAGATGAGGGTGAACCAGGAACTTTTAAAGACCATCATTATCTTACAAGAGATCCTCATAGATTCCTTGAGGGAATGTTAATAGCTGCATGGGTTGTTGAGGCAACAGATGTATATATATACATGCGAGATGAGTACCCTGATGTAATAAAGTTTTTAAAGAAAGAAATTAAAATTTTAGAAGAAAAAAATTTAAATATTAAAACAAGAATTCATTTTAGAAGAGGTGCTGGCGCCTACATTTGTGGCGAAGAGTCATCAATGTTAGAGAGTTTAGAGGGTAAAAGAGGCTTACCTAGACATAAACCTCCATTTCCATCTCAAGTAGGACTTTTTGGTAGACCAACATTAATACACAATGTTGAAACAGTTTTTTGGGTAAGAGAGATTTTGGAAAAAGGCGCTGTCTGGTTTAGTAGTCATGGTCTCAATGGTAGGAAAGGTCTAAGAACGTTCTCTGTGTCGGGAAGAGTAAAAAACCCTGGTGTTAAGTTAGCTCCAGCAGGGATCACAATAAAACAACTTATTGATGAGTATTGTGGTGGTATTCAAGAGGGTCATACATTTAAAGCATACTTGCCTGGAGGAGCCTCTGGTGGAATACTTCCTGCAAAATTAGATAATATTCCACTTGATTTTGACACGTTACAAGAGCATGGATGTTTTATAGGTTCAGCTGCTGTAGTCGTTTTATCTGACAAAGATAACATGAAAGATATTGCCAAAAATTTAATGTTCTTTTTCCATGATGAAAGTTGTGGTCAATGTACTCCATGCAGAAACGGAACTGAAAAAGCTCTTAAACTTATGAACCAATCATCTTGGGATGTAGACCTTTTAAAAGAATTATCCTCAGCAATGATGGACGCTTCTATATGTGGTTTAGGACAAGCTGCTCCAAATCCAATGCTTTCTGTTATTAAACACTTCCCAGAGGAGGTAACCAACTAATGTCAGAAAATATTAAATTTAAAATTGATGGCAACGAATATGTAGCTAATAATGACGAGTCGATTTGGGACGTCGCAAAAAAAAATAACATAGATATCCCTCATCTCTGTTACTCACCTGAGCCAGGTTATCGAGCAGACGGAAATTGTAGAGCATGTATGGTTGAAATTAAAGGAGAGAGAACTCTTGCAGCGTCATGTATTCGTAAACCTACTGAAGGCATGGAGGTTACAGTTAACTCTTCAAGAGCAGAAAAATCACGATCTATGGTTTTTGAACTTCTTGTGTCTGATCAACCAGAAAAAAATAATTCTCCTGACCCTGAGTCAAAGTTTTGGAATTGGTCTGAAAAATTAGGTGTTAGTGATAGTCGTTTTCCTAGTAAAGATAAAATAGAGTTAGACAGATCTCATAAAGCGATGAGTGTTAATTTAGATGCATGTATAAATTGTAATTTATGTGTTAGAGCTTGCCGTGAAGTACAAGTAAACGACGTAATCGGAATGGCATACAGAGGGTCAACAGCGAAGGTAATATTTGATTTAGATGACCCAATGGGTAATAGTACTTGTGTTGCTTGTGGAGAGTGTGTTCAAGCTTGTCCAACAGGAGCATTAATGGAGTCCTCCTTAGTTGATAATGAGGGGAAAAGAGACTCTTATTCAGATAAAGTAGTAGAGAGTGTTTGTCCTTATTGTGGTGTAGGATGTCAAACTGAAGTACACGTAAAAGACGATAAAATATTGTACGTTGATGGTAAAAACGGACCTGCCAATGAAAATAGATTATGCGTAAAAGGTAGATTTGGTTTTGACTATATCAATCATGATGGAAGACTCACTAAACCATTAGTGAGAAAAGCTGGTGTTAAAAAAGACCCAAATCTTGAAATTAAAGATGCTGATATCTATGATTATTTTGAAGAGACTACTTGGGAAGACGCAATCGAAAGAGCTTCATCTGGTCTTTTAAATTTGAAAGAAGATCATGGACCAAAAAGTTTGGCTGGTTTTGGTTCAGCAAAGTGCTCTAATGAAGAAGCTTATTTATTTCAAAAATTGGTAAGAGTTGGTTTTGGATCAAATAATGTAGATCACTGTACTAGACTTTGTCACGCATCTTCTGTTGCAGCACTGATGGAATGTGTAAACTCTGGAGCTGTATCAGCTCCTTTTATGTCAGCATCTGATGCTGACTGTGTCATTGTTATAGGTGCAAGGCCTACTGAAAACCATCCGGTTGCAGCAACATATCTAAAACGTGCAGCAAAAAGAGGATCCAAGTTAGTTGTTATGGATCCAAGAAAACAAGGCTTAACAAAACATGCCACATATAACTTGCAATTTAAAGCGGGCACTGATGTTGCAATGCTCAACGCGCTTTTATTTACCATTGTTGAAGAGAAACTTTATGATGAACAATATATTCAAGGACAAACAGAGGGCTTTGAAAAATTACAAGAAGAGATAAAAGATTTTTCACCTGAAAAAATGGAAGCTATTTGTGGCATCAAAGCTCAAGAGTTACGAGAAGTTGCCAGACTTTATGCTAAATCAGAGAGATCCATTATCTTTTGGGGCATGGGAGTATCTCAACATGTGCATGGAACAGACAATGCTAGATGTCTAATTGCTTTGGCTTTAACCACAGGACAGATTGGAAGAGAAGGCACAGGTTTACATCCTCTTAGAGGACAAAATAATGTTCAAGGTGCATCTGATGCCGGATTAATTCCAATGGTCTTTCCTGATTACCAGTCAGTTGAAGATGGGAGTATCCATCAAAAATATGAAAATTTTTGGAAGACAGGTCTTGATGATAAAAAAGGTTTAACTGTCGTTGAAGTTATTAACAAAATTTTAGAAGATGAAATTAAAGGTATGTATATTATGGGCGAAAACCCTGCAATGTCAGATCCTGATCAAAATCATGCTAGAGCAGCATTAGCTAAATTAGAACATTTAGTTGTTCAAGACATTTTCATGACTGAAACTGCCTGGCATGCAGATGTAATCTTACCCTCATCAGCCCATGCTGAAAAAACTGGAACTTATACAAATACTAACAGACAAGTTCAATTAGGTCGTCAAGCAGTTCCGCCTCCTGGTTTAGCGAGACAAGATTGGTGGATTACTCAAGCCATAGCCCAAGGTATGGGTTTAGATTGGAGTTATTTACATCCGAGAGATATTTTTAATGAGATGGCACAAGTAATGCCTTCATTAAAAAATATTACTTATGAACGACTAGAAAATGAAAATTCTGTTACATATCCTTGTGATGATCCAAACAAACCAGGAAATGAGATTATATTCAATGAAAATTTTCCTACCGCAAATGGAAGAGGAAAAATAGTACCTGCTAAATTAATACCACCAGCGGAACTACCAGATGACGACTTTCCGATGATATTGACAACAGGAAGATTATTAGAACATTGGCACACTGGATCTATGACAAGAAGAGCAAATGTTTTGGATCATCTAGAACCTGAAGCAATAGTTAGTATGAATAGGTGGGACATGAAAAGGATGACAATTAATCCTGGAGATCAAGTTTTAGTTAAAACAAAAAGAGGTTCGCTGGCTATTAAGGTCAGAAGCGACAGAGAAATTCCTGAAGGTATGGTTTTCATGCCATTTTGTTTTGCTGAGGCTGCTGCAAACGTACTTACAAACCCGCAGTTAGATCCGATTGGTAAAATTCCTGAGTTTAAGTTTAGCGCAGCAAGTGTTGAAAAAATTCAACCTTCAGTTAACTAATTTAAAAAATACTTATTATATCTTTGATCGGTATATTTTTTATATAAACAATTAAACCTATAAGAACTATTGTTAGAAAATTTATTGTCATTATAAAACGAAATAAATTAAAATTTGATTTATTAAAATCACCATCATCTTCAAGAACTAGTAATGATTTGTTCTGTTGTATTGATGATTGATTATTTAATTTATGAAAAATACTTAAGCCCCCATCAAGTTTCTTAGACGTCGGTTCATGAATTTCCTTGATATTTGATTTATTATTTAGGAATGTATCAATGGTATTAATTTTTTTTTCTAAAGACTCAATTTTTAATTTCAGTTCATCAAAATCAGATTTATTTTTTAAATTACTAGCTCTTATTCTTGGTGATGAGTCATCAACATTTGGATTATAGTCTTTATTTTCTAATTGATTTTTTATTTCAGCTAATGAGTCTAAAATTTTCTTTGATTTTTCTTCGTTAAAACTTTGATTATTATTTCTTGTAGTATCTCTCCCAAATTGATCAATATCCGAAACCATAGATTTTAAACTTAATGTAAGTATTGAGAATAATCAATTATATGTGTTTAAGGGTTGTTTTTACTGAAAGTAAATGGTGCCGGCTGGGGGACTCGAACTCCCGACCTGATGATTACAAATCAACTGCTCTACCAACTGAGCTAAGCCGGCATTGTGTTATTATTTATATTAAAATCTAGAATAAACAATATTTAAAAAGTACTAATTTTGAAATGATATGCAGCAATTGCTAGAGAATTTGCTGCATTATAACTATCAATACCATCTATATTTATTTGAGGGATACTTATTTTAAAGTCACTCTTTGCTAATATATTTCTTCTAATCCCTTTTCCTTCATTTCCTACAATGATGACAGATTTTTTATCAAAATTAAATTCTCTATTCATTTCCTTACCACTCATGTCTAGGGAATAAGTCCAATAGCCAGATTTTTTTAGAACTTCTATTGTTCTGTTAATATTTTTAGAAACGTGATATTTCAACACTTCAACAGCTCCAGACGAGGTTATTGACGTTACATCGTTAATATCTGCCGAAGAATGCTCTGATAATAATAAACCATCAGCTCCCATCAACAGAGCCGTTCTTATTATGTTTCCTAAGTTATTTTGGTCTGTAATCTGATCGGCTATGATAATAAGGGATTTTTTGTTGTTTATGATAATCTCCTCTAAATTGAAGGGTTTATACTTTTCTCTTTTTATAACTATATCACTGATAAATCTATCATTTTTTATACCGAGTCTATTAAAATCGTTTTTCTTAAGAAACTTTGTCTTATTATTAAGTTTATTTTGCTCTATCAACTTAGCAAAAGCTGATTGTCTCTCAATATTTATGAAAATTTCAATAATTTTATCAGGATTATGAATTATACAACTAGTGCAAGAATTAGCCCCTGAAATAAGCATTGTTTTAAATAACAGTAAAAATTAAGGAAGTCTATTGACTTTCAAAGACAATTATCTATTAATCAACACCTGATTTTAAACACTTTGGAGGGATGGCCGAGTGGTTAAAGGCGGCAGACTGTAAATCTGTTCACGCAAGTGTACGTAGGTTCGAATCCTACTCCCTCCACCACTTTTTTTCACTTTTCTTATTGAATTTTAAAGAAAAATTAGTAGTTTATCGGAACTCACAAGGATTTGATTTTGTGGATGTTTTGAAGTGGTTACCCGCTAAATCGCGGGTGTAGCTTAATGGTAAAGCTCCAGCCTTCCAAGCTGGCTACGAGGGTTCGATTCCCTTCACCCGCTCCAAGTGCATTGAAAAAATTAAGTAATAGATATTAAAAAGAGGTAACAACTTAAAATGACTAAAGAAAAATTTGACAGATCGAAAGAACACGTCAACATCGGAACTATCGGTCACGTCGACCATGGTAAAACTACACTTACTGCAGCAATAACAAAAGTTTTGGCAGAAAAAGGTGGTGCAGAGTTTACAGCGTATGATGAAATTGATAAGGCACCTGAAGAAAAAGAGAGGGGTATAACAATTTCAACAGCGCACGTCGAGTATTCAACTGATAAAAGACACTATGCACACGTCGACTGTCCAGGTCACGCAGACTATGTAAAAAATATGATTACAGGTGCTGCTCAGATGGACGGAGGTATTTTAGTTGTTAACGCAGCTGATGGTCCAATGCCTCAAACACGTGAACACATTCTTTTAGCTAGACAGGTTGGTGTACCAGCACTAGTTGTTTACCTAAATAAAGTTGATCAAGTAGATGATCAAGAATTATTAGAACTTGTAGAAGTTGAAATAAGAGAGCTATTGTCAAAATATGATTTCCCTGGTGATGATATTCCAATCGTCAAAGGATCAGCTCTTGCGGCTGTAGAAGACAGAGATGAAAATATCGGTAAAAATTCAATCATTGAATTAATGTCAAAAATTGATGAGTATATTCCTGCTCCTACAAGAGAATTAGATAAACCTTTCTTGATGCCAGTTGAAGACGTATTTTCTATCTCTGGAAGAGGTACTGTTGTTACTGGAAGAGTTGAACAAGGTGTTATTAAACCAGGTGAAGAAATTGAAATTATTGGTTTAAAAGATACAACCAAAACAGTTTGTACTGGAGTTGAGATGTTTAGAAAACTTTTAGACTCAGGTGAAGCTGGAGATAATATTGGTGCCCTACTTCGTGGAACTAAGAAGGAAGAGGTTGAAAGAGGTCAAGTTTTGGCAGCACCTGGTAGTATTAAACCTCACAAAAAATTTAAAGCAGAGATTTACGCTTTAAGCAAAGAAGAGGGTGGAAGACACACTCCTTTCTTTGCAAATTACAGACCTCAGTTTTATTTTAGAACCACTGATGTTACTGGTTCAATTAAATTACCTGAAGGTACTGAAATGGTAATGCCTGGAGATAATATTACACTTGAAGTTGAGTTACTTGCTCCTATCGCAATGAATAACAATTTACGTTTTGCTATTCGTGAAGGTGGTAGAACTGTTGGCTCAGGAGTTGTTTCAGAGATTATCGAATAAAAAATATTCTCTGCAGTAATACTAATATGAAGGAGTGTAGCTCAACTGGTAGAGCGCCGGTCTCCAAAACCGGAGGTTGCGGGTTCGATGCCTGCCACTCCTGCCAAAAATATAAATAAAAATATGAAATTTAATCCTGCTAAATATCTAAGAGAAGTTCGACAGGAGGTATCTAAAGTTACCTGGCCCTCCAAGAGAGAGACTTTCACATCAGCAGGTATCGTTTTGGTTGTAATTAGTATTGCTGCAATTATTTTAATGCTCTTAGACCAATTTTTTTCTTTTATTGTGAGAATAGTTCTAGGATAACTTAATGGTTGAAAATACTGATACATCAAAGTGGTATGTTGTACACTGCCACTCTGGTTTTGAGAAAAAAGTTGCAGACTCAATTTTAGATGAGGCAAAAAAAGTCAACTTAGAAGACTCTATTTCTGAAGTATCTGTCCCTACTCAAGCAGTAGTGGAGGTAAGAAGAGGTGTAAGAGTTAACTCTGAAAAAAAATTTTTTCCAGGATATGTTTTAATCAAGATGATAATGAACGATGACACCTGGCATTTAGTTAGAGATATACCAAAAGTTTCAAATTTTCTTGGCACGAAAGATAAGCCAATTGCCATATCTGAGCGCGAGGTATCTAAATTATTACAAGACATTACTGAAGGTGTTGATAATCCTAAACCTAAGTTTGAGTATGAAGTTGGTGAACAGATTAAGGTGTCTGATGGTCCATTTGCTTCATTTAGTGGTATTATAGAAGAGGTTGACAGTTCAAGACAAAAGCTTAAAGTGTCCGTTTCAATTTTTGGGAGACCGACACCTTTAGAATTAGATTATTCACAAGTGGTTAAGGGCTAATAGCATGGCTAAAGAAGTTTTAGGATACATAAAATTACAAATTCCAGCTGGTTCAGCTAATCCTGCACCTCCTGTTGGCCCTGCTTTGGGTCAAAAGGGATTAAACATTCAAGATTTTTGTAAACAGTTTAATGATAAGACAAAAGATTTGGAAAAAGGTGCACCTATCCCAACTATAATTACAGCATACAAAGATAGATCATTTGATTTTGTCACAAAAAAACCACCCGTTACCTTTTATTTAAAAAAAGCTGCAAAAATAAAAAAAGGCTGTCAAACGCCTGGTAGAGCAAAACTAGGTAAGGTTACAATGAAACAGGTAGAAGAGATAGCAAAAGAAAAATTAGAAGATCTTAATGCCTATGATGTTGATCAAGCATCAAAAATAATACTTGGATCAGCAAGGTCAATGGGTATGGAAGTTGTATAATGAATTTAACTAAAAATAGAAAAAAACAAATTGAAGGTGTAGACTTTTCAAAGTCATACAAAATATCTGATGCAGTTAAAATTATTAAAGAAAAAAAATATGTTAAATTTGATGAGTCATTAGAAGTATCAATTAATACAGGTATTGACTCTAAGCAGTCTGATCAAAATGTCAGAGGTAGTTTTATACCTCCTCATGGTTTGGGTAAAAAAGTTCAAATAGCTGTTTTCGCTCAAGGAAAAGCTGCAGAGGAGGCTAAAGCAGCTGGTGCTAAACATGTTGGGGCAGATGATTTGGTTGCTACTCTTGAAAAAAAGATTGATGTAGATGTAATTGTAGCTACTCCAGACATGATGTCTGTTGTAAGTAAAATTGCTAAAATTTTAGGTCCAAAGGGTTTAATGCCTAATCCTAAAACAGGCACCGTGACAAATGATATAAAAAGTACAATTGAAAATATCAATAAAGGACTTGTAGCATATAAAAATGATAAAGCAGGAACAATACATGCTGCTTTAGGTAAAGTTAGTTTTGACGAAACTAAATTAACTGAAAACGTAACCTCTTTTATTGATGAAATAAAAAAAATAAAACCGTCAGGACTGAAAGGTAACTTTGTTAATTCTGTTTATCTATCTTCTTCTATGGGTTTTGGTTTAAGAGTTGAAATTTAATGAATAAAGCTGAAAAACAACTATATATTGAAAACCTTGATCAAATGTCAAAGGATTATTCTGCTATATTCGTTGCATCATTTTCAAAGATGTCAGTAAAAGAAATGATCGAATTTCGAACTGAAATTAGAAATAATGATGGAGTAACTAAAGTTTCCAAAAATAATATCGTTAAAATATTTGTTAACAAAGATGATGAAAAAAAAGGTCTAATTGATTTTTTATCTAATCAAAAATTATTAATTTTTACAAATAATCCTGTTGGAACTGCAAAAGTTTGTAAAAAATTTGAAAAAGATTTAAAAAAGCTATCTGCAGAGGCAGCTTTTTTTGATAACCAGTTATATTCTAAAGAGGATATAGCAAAGGTTGCAACTTTACCTTCTCTTGAAGAAATAAGAGGAAAAATAGTTGGATTGATTAATGCACCTGCTTCAAAGCTTGTAAGATTATTACAAAGACCAGATCAGGATATCATTTCAATACTACAAAACAAAAAAGACTAATTAGGGAGAGACAAAAAAATGGCAGATTTAAATAAAATTGTTGATGAGCTATCAACACTAACAGTAATGGAAGCAGCAGAACTTTCAAAACTTTTAGAAGAAAAATGGGGTGTAACCGCAGCGGCACCTGTAGCAGTAGCAGCAGGTGGAGCAGCTCCTGCAGCGGATGCAGCAGAAGAAAAAGATGCTTTTGATGTTGTGCTTACAGCAGCTGGAGATCAAAAAATTAATGTTATTAAAGAAGTAAGAGCTATTACAGGCCTTGGTTTAAAAGAAGCTAAAGACATGGTTGAAGGTGCTCCGAAAACTTTAAAAGAAGGAGCTAAGAAAGAAGAGGCGGAAGCTATGAAGACTCAGCTAGAAGCCGCTGGCGCAAAAGTAGAACTTAAATAATTAATTATTATAGGTTCTATATAATATGCCACTTAGCTTTACAGAAAAAAAACGAATTCGCTATTCTTTTGGCAAGATCGGTAAAACGATTGAAGTTCCAAATTTAGTAGATATTCAAAAAATTTCCTACGATAAGTTTCTTCAATTAGGAAAATCAGTAGAGAACCGTTCAAATACAGGCTTGCAGGAAGTCTTTAACTCTGTCTTTCCCATAAAAGACTATGCAGGTAAATCTGAACTTCACTATATAGATTATTATCTTGATAATCCTAAGTACGATGTTGATGAGTGCAGAAGGAAGGGTTTAACTTTTTCTGCCTCTCTCATGGTTACATTTAGACTAATAATATGGGATATTAATGAAGAAACTGAAGAAAAATCACTAAGAGATATAAAAGAGCAAGTAGTATATTTAGGTGATTTACCCTTGATGACGAATAACGGTACGTTTGTTGTTAACGGAACCGAAAGAGTTGTTGTAAGTCAATTACACAGATCACCTGGCGTATTTTTTGACCATGATGAGGGTAAAACTCATGCAAGTGGTAAGGTCTTGTATAACGCTAGAATAATTCCTTACAGAGGTTCTTGGTTGGATTTTGAATTTGATCATAAAGATAACTTATTCTTCAGAATCGATCGAAAAAAGAAAATGATATCTACTACTATTTTTCAAGCCTTGCCATCTAAGGCTTCAGAAAAGTATTTAGAGGAGTGTATTCAAAATAAAGTAGAACCAGATATTTATAAAGTATCAGGAATGACCTCTGAAGAAATCCTAACCTACTTTTATGAAACTTTTAACTTCAAAAAAAACAAAGATGGTTGGATTGTTAATTTAGATTTAAATAAATTTAAATATAAAAACTTACCATTTAACCTGGTAGACCCAAGTAATAACGAAGTAGTTGCATATAAAGATGTAAAATTATCTCTAAAATTATTAAAAGAAATTAAAGATAAAAAAATTAATAAATTCTTTTTTAAACAAGAGGATTTATATGGTTTTTATTTATCTAATGATATTGTTAATTATGACAATGGACTAGTTTACGCGGAAGCTGGAACTTTATTAAGCGAAGAGTTTTTTAATAGATTAGACGAGCTATCAATTAATCAATTTTCTGTAATCAATGCTAATCAAGCTACCGGTAATTTAGGGGTTATTAACTCACTTGTAGCTGATAAAAATAATTCACGAGAAGAGGCTCTTTTTGATATTTTTAAAATTTTAAGACCAGGCGAGCCTCCTACACTAGAAGCAAGTAATTTTTTATTTCAAAACATGTTTTTTAGCGAAGACAGATATGACTTATCTGAGGTCGGTAGAGTTAAATTAAACACTTACTTGTCTATGGATAAGAATAATAAATCTAGAATTTTAAGCAAATCTGACATTCTAGCTGTTGCAAAAAAACTTTTTGATATGAAAACAGAGAGTGCTGGTAAGGAT
>CACIBB010000002.1:0-113164 GCA_902584795.1 uncultured Alphaproteobacteria bacterium | reverse complement strand
CGCAGTTCTTAAATCAGTTGGTAAGCAATTTAAAGTGTCTCCAGGAGATGTTTTAAAGATTGATAAAATAGAGGGTAACGTTGGTGATACCATATCTTTTAAAGATATCGTTGCAGTAGGAAATGGCGACAAGTTTGAACTTGGTTCTCCAGCTGTAAAAGGCGCAGAAGTATCTGCAAAATTACTGTACCAGACAAGGGACGATAAGATTAGAGTTTTTAGAAAAAATAGAAGAAAACATTTTCAAAGAACTAAAGGTCATCGTCAATATATCTCTATATTAAAGGTCATGGCAATCAAGTCCGCCATTGGAGAAGAAAGCTTTAAAGAGCCGGCTAAGAAAGCTGCGCCAAAAGCAGAAACTCCAAAAAAAGTTGAAAAAAAGGCTGAAACTTCAAAAAAGTTGAAGCTAAAGCTGAAAAACCTAAAAAGGTTGAAGCTAAAGAAAAAAAGACTGTGAAAAAAGAAACAACTGAGGTAAAAAAGTAGAAATATGGCAACTAAAAAAGCAGGTGGAAGTTCCAAAAACGGAAGAGACTCGGCTGGTAGAAGGCTTGGAGTTAAAAAGTTTGGTGGAGAACACGTAATTCCTGGAAACATTATTGTTCGTCAGCGCGGTACAAAATTTTACCCGGGCGAAAATGTTGGGATTGGAAAAGATCATACTCTTTTCTCCTTAGTTGAAGGCAAAGTTCTGTTTAAAAAATCTCGAAACAGACAGTTTGTTTGCGTTAACTAAACCCACTTAAAAAAAACTTCAAATTAAACTGTTATGGCATTTATAGATAAAGCAAAAATATATATTAAATCTGGAAATGGTGGGCACGGCGCTCTTAGTTTTCGAAGAGAAAAATTTGTAGAGTACGGAGGCCCTAATGGTGGAAATGGTGGAAAAGGTGGCGATGTTATTTTTCGAGGGAATAAAGGAATCAACACTCTCCAACGATATCGTTTTAACCAACATCATAATGCGCAAAATGGTATGGGTGGTGCTGGTCAATTAAAAACTGGCGCAAGCGGTAAAGATCTTATTTTAGACGTCCCTTGTGGAACTGAGATATACACCGAAGACATGAGTATTAAAATTCATGAGATTTTAAAAGATGATGAAACTTATCATTTTTTAAGAGGAGGTCAGGGAGGCAAAGGCAATGCTCACTTTAAAAGTTCTACCAATAGAGCACCTCGTAAGTTCCAACAAGGAGAAAAAGGACAAGAGTCAACTGTCAGATTAAAGCTGAAAATATTAGCTGATGTTGGTTTGGTGGGAATGCCAAATGCAGGTAAATCTTCAATTTTAAATTTTGTAACCAATGCAAAGTCAAAAGTTGCTGATTATGCCTTTACAACACTTCATCCACATATCGGAATGGTTCAAAAAGAAGATCTTGAATTTGTATTAGCAGATATACCTGGACTCATAGAGCATGCGAGTGATGGGAAAGGACTGGGTCATGATTTCTTATCCCATGTTGAAAGGTGTAAAATTTTAATTCACGTCGTAGATATCACTGAAGAAAAACCATTTGAAAATTATAAAGTTATTCGACAAGAACTTTTAAATTATGGAGGCAAAATAGAACAAAAAAAAGAAATTATTGCACTAAATAAGATTGAAATTACTGATCAGAAAAGGGTTGAGGAAATTAAAAAAGAATTTGAGGCTTTAAATCAAGAGGTTAAATTGATTTCAGCTGCAACAGGCCATCAATTAGATCAATTAACAAATTTATGTTTAGAATACTTACAAGATGAATAAAAAATTTTTAGAATTAGCTAAAAAATCAAAAGTTATTGTCATTAAAGTTGGCTCAAATATTTTGGTTAACGAAAAGCATGTGCTGAGGAAAAAATGGCTAAACTCCCTAATTGAAGATGTTAAAGAACTCCAAAAGAGAGGTTCTAGGATAATCATTGTCTCATCTGGAGCAATCGCTTTAGGTAGGAATTTACTCTCGAAAAAAAAGTTGACTAATTTGCATGAAAAGCAGGCTGCTGCATCAATAGGTCAAATACAACTCTCACAACAATGGCAAAAAGCTTTTGCAAAATTAAATATTCAAAGTTCTCAAATTTTAATAACAGCTGAAGATTTAAACGAAAGAAGAAAATATTTGAACATCAGAAATACAATTTACTCTCTCATGGATCTAGATGTTGTTCCAATAATTAATGAAAATGATACTACCTCGACAGAAGAAATTCGTTTTGGAGATAATGATAAACTTTCTGCTATGATTGCCAATGCCCTGTCAGCTGAGTTATTAATTTTATTATCTGATGTAAATGGTCTGTATACTGCAAATCCTAAAAAATCATTGCAAGCTAAACTGATTACATCTGTTGAAGAGGTTGATCAACAAATAGAAAAATATATTGATAAAGATTTAAGCGAGTTTGGTTCTGGTGGAATGTTGGCAAAAATCAATGCTGCAAAACTGTGTATTCAATCTGGATCCACCATGATCATATCAAATGGTTTGGTGAATAATCCATTGAGTAAGATTGATCCTCAATCTTCAACATGGTTTCACCCTTCCAAAAATATTCTGACAAGCCGCCAGCAATGGATTTGGAATAGACCAATACAAAAAGCAATTGTTCATATTGATGAAGGGGCCTCAAAAGCACTCAAGAAAAATTCAAGTCTGTTGGCAATCGGTGTAAAGTCAATCGATGGAAAGTTTTATCGTGGTGATACAGTTTCGATCCATTACAATAAAAAAGAGTTAGCTAGAGGCATGATTAATTATGATTTTCAAGAAATGGATAAAATAAAAGGTAAAAAATCATCAGAATTTAGTGAAATTCTTGGCTTTGTCCGAGAGGATGAGATAGTCCATAAAGATAACTTGGTTAGATCGAGATGAGCGACTATTTTCAAGAAATTTTAAACCATTCGAAGAGGGCATCGAGTGCCATGTCCAAACTATCTGCAGAGGATAGAAGTAGAATATTAATGAATATTAGTGGTTATCTATTATCTAATAAAAATGAAATTCTAAAAGCTAATCAAGCAGATGTAGAGAGAGCTAAATCTAATAATGTTTCTGCACCAATGATTAATAGATTAGTTTTGACTTCAGAGAAAATAGATCAACTTTCTCGTGACGTTGAGAAAATAGCCCAAATGCAAGATCCCCTTGATCAAACTTTAGAAAGTTGGACCAATGCTACTAATGGGTTACAATTTACAAAAGTCTCAGTTCCTATTGGTGTGATTGGCATTATTTATGAGTCTCGACCTAATGTCACAATAGATGCTGCATGTCTTTGCCTTAGATCTGGAAATATTTCTATTCTTAGAGGAGGCTCTGAGTGTATCGAAACTAATAAAAAACTTTATGAGTGCATTCAAGATGCTTTAAAAGATTTAAATTTTGATACTCATCTTGTCTGTTTTATTCAAAATACTGATCGTAGTTTTGTTGAAGAGTTGTTAAAAGCTGAAGGAGATGTAGATGTGATTATTCCTCGTGGGGGAAAATCGTTAATTGAAACAATTTCTAAAAATTCAAGAGTTCCTACAATTAAACATTTGGAAGGTTTGTGTCATACTTTTTGGGATGAAGGATATGATAAAGATAAAGCCACTGAGGTCATCGCAAATGCCAAGCTGAGAAGACCAGAGATTTGTGGTGCAACAGAGACTTTACTTATACACTCTAATAATTCAGCAGAAGATATTTCATCTGTTTTAGATAATTTAAAATCACAAGGATGTGAAATTATTGGATGTAGTCGACTCAAAGATATTTATTCAATCGATCGAGATGCAACAGAAGAAGATTGGTCAACTGAATATCTAGATAAGAAAATTACAGTAAAACTAGTTGATAATGTTGAAGAATGTGTAGAGCATATAAACAAATATTCTAGTGGACATACCGAGAGCTGTTTAAGTAACAATCAACAATCTATAGAGTATTTCTTTCAAAACTGTAAAAGTGCCATTTTAATGAACAATGCTTCTACTCAATTTGCTGATGGTGGAGAATTCGGATTTGGAGCAGAAATAGGTATTTCTACTGACAAGCTTCATGTGAGAGGGCCAGTAGGAGCAAAACACCTAACAACATTTAAATATCAAGTAATAGGCAATCACACCACTAGGCCTTAATGGAATTCCGTAATAATTTTCAAGAATTAAAATCTCAGATCGAATATCTTAGCTCTTTGAACAAAGAGGATGTTACTCATATAATCAAATCTTCAATATATGAGTTAGAAAGTTTAAATTATTTAAATGAAGAAGAATTAAATGAAATTAATAAAGTGACTCTTATAAGTGAGCCCTTTAATAACCTTTTCTTTAAATATAACAAAGAGCGTTTGATAAACAAAGGTGTAGTTTATATAGAGGAAGAAAACGATTTGCAATTTATTA
The DNA here is from genome assembly GCA_902584795.1 of uncultured Alphaproteobacteria bacterium. Taxonomy (GTDB): domain Bacteria; phylum Pseudomonadota; class Alphaproteobacteria; order HIMB59; family HIMB59; genus HIMB59. The sequence goes on along the minus strand of CACIBB010000002.1, from coordinate 108,777 downwards.
TATCTTTACTTTATTTTTTTAAACAAAGAGTGCCGATTTTATTTCATACAAGTTCAAAATTACAATTACAATTTATAGATATTCTAAACAAATTCCTCGAGGAAAATGGTGTCTCTAAAAAATTTTTGAGGAAAATAGATGAATAGAAAGATTGGACTGTATGGTGGATTTTTTAATCCCTTACACGAGGGACACGTTCATGTAATAGAAAGTTCAATAAAAAGTTTAAATCTGAAAAAACTATTTATCCTTCCCACTTATCAAAATCCTCTTAAAGCTAATCAAAATTTAAACTCAATAAATTCTCAATTATCAAATATCCGATCAAAAATTAAAGAGCCGTTAGTAAAAGTTTCTGACTTTGAACATCGTTATAAAATGAAATGTACCTATGATGTGTTGCAAAAAATTAAGACTAAATGTGACCTTAACTCTTTTTATTTAATTATAGGGCTTGATCAGCTTGGTCATTTTCACAAATGGAAAGAATATGAGTGGATTTTAAAAAATATTAGTATTTGCGTTATTTATAGACCGAGATATGATGAATTTATTGAAAATTCAACAGTCCAAAAGCAATTCTCCCATTTATTTATGCCTAATTTAAATAGTTTTATTAACTGCTCTACTCCTTGTTTCCATATTCTTGATAATATAGGTGTAGAAATGTCATCTAGTGAGTTACGAAATTCTTAATCACGATAAAGACCCTTCTGTTAAGGCTATAGTCGACAGTCTTGAAGACAATAAGGCTGAGAATATCTCAGTTATTTCTCTCAAAGGAAAGGCAGAATTCGCTGAGTTCATGATCGTTGCATCCGGGCGATCAAATAAGCATGTAGACTCAGTTTCAGATAAGGTTTACCGATACCTTAAGAAAAATAAACTTTATTGCAATAAACCAGAAGGAAAGCCCCTTTGCGACTGGACGGTCATTGATGCTGGACATGTTTTAGTGCATATTTTTAGAAATGAAGTTAGAGAAATATACGATTTGGAAAAACTATGGTCTGAAGACTTCAACACGATCAATACTGCCTCTTAAAAAATCAAATATGCTCAAAATATTTTTTATTTTAATTTTAATCTTTAATGTGAATGTCAGTTTTTCCGATACTAAAGAAACCTATAAACAATTAAGTATTTTCAACGAAGTTTATAACCGAGTAAAAAATCAATATGTTGAAGAGGTAACTGATAAAGAGTTAATAGAAAAAGCTTTGAATGGGATGCTACAGGCTCTGGATCCTCATTCAAGTTTTATGAGTGAAGAAATTTATAAAGAAATGCAGATGGACACATCAGGTTCTTTTGGTGGATTAGGCATCGAAATCACGACAGATAAAGGTTTCATAAAAGTAGTCTCTCCAATTGACGATACTCCTGCCTATAAGGCTGGAATTTTAGCTGGAGATTATATAACGCATTTAGATGGCACATCAGTAGTCGATATGACTTTAAAGGAAGCAATTGATATTATGAAAGGTGAACCAGGGACCACTATAACTTTAACAATTTTTAGATCTTCCGAAGATCCATTCGATGTCGATATTAAAAGAGATATAATTAAAGTTGCATCTGTTAAACATCGTTTGATTAACGATGTAGGATACATAAGAATAATTCAATTTAATGAGCAAACAACAACAGGATTAAAAAAAAGTATAAAAGAACTTGAAGATGGTACTGATGCTCCAATTGGTTATGTTCTGGATTTAAGAAATAATCCAGGGGGATTATTAAATGAGTCTGTATCAGTTACAGATATGTTCCTTGATAAAGGAGAAATAGTTTCAATCAGAGGAAGAGAAAAGAAAGATGTTCAAGTTTACTCTGCTAAAAAAGGAGATCTAATTAATGGAAAACCATTGATTATATTAATCAATGAGGGTTCTGCTTCGGCATCTGAAATTGTTGCTGGTGCATTACAAGATCATGATAGAGCAGTAATTATGGGTATAAAGTCATTTGGAAAAGGTTCTGTGCAAACCATTATACCTATTGACAGCGGTGCAATCAGACTCACTATCGCAAAGTATTACACACCAAGTGGGGACTCAATACAAGCAGTTGGTATTGAGCCTGATGTTGTAGTGCCTAGAGCTGAACTAAATGTGATTGATAATAACTTTACGTTTAGAGAGTCAGATTATCGAGAAGCTTTAGATAATGAAACAAATGAAGAAAGTGAGGAGGAAGAGTCAACTGATGATATTCTTGAAAGAGATTATCAGCTATCTCGTGCCATTGATGCAGTCAAAACCATAGCTGTATTAAATTAATGAAAATAAACCCCAAAGATTATCGACCAAATGTTGGTATGATGATTATTAATCAAAATAAAGAAATATTTGTTGGAAAAAGAATAGACCACCCTTCAGAATTTTGGCAAATGCCACAAGGTGGGATTGATCCCAAAGAAAAATCTGAAGTCGCAGCTCTTAGAGAAATGGAGGAAGAGGTTGGTATAAAAAAAAATAAAGTTAAATTAATCTCACAGAGCAAAGACTGGTATTACTATTCTTTACCTAAAGACTTATCAAAAACTCTTTGGAAAGGTAAATACAAAGGTCAGCGTCAAAAATGGTTCTTGTATGAATTTAAAGGCAGTGAGAAAGATATAAATATTGAAACACCTCACCCTGAATTTTCTGATTATAAATGGGTTAAACCAGATTTTTTGGTTCCCAACATAGTGCCTTTTAAAAAAGCAATTTACGAAAAATTATTAAAAGAATTTAAAGACTATTTATAAGGCGGATTATTTACCACTTGTTCAAACGTACCCAGAGCAGTTTCATTACCCTCTAGTTCTTGATAGGTTTTAGATTGTTGGTAGTTAGAGCTATTAACATCAGACAATGGCTCTATTTGATCAACTAAGACCTCACAAACCTTTTCTTTTAGCATAACCAAACCACCTGACACAAAGAAACTCTCATCGACTTTGTTTGAAGACATAATTGCCATTTGACCAGGTCGCAAAGAACTGATGAACGGAGAATGATTAGGCATTGCAGCAAAATCACCCTCTGCTCCTGGCAAAACTGCCATTTCAACTTCTTTTTCAAAAATCACTTTTTGAGGGGATACGACCTTCAAATTAATCATAACTACTTCGTTGCTTCCTCAGCCATTTTTTTTGCTTTTTCTAGTGCTTCTTCAATTGTTCCAACCAAATAGAAAGCCGCTTCAGGGATGTGATCGTAGTCACCTTTAACCAATCCATCAAAACCTTTGATAGTATCCTCTAAAGAAACAAACTTACCTGGTGAGCCTGTAAACACCTCTGCAACATGGAAAGGTTGACTTAAGAAACGTTGAATTTTTCTAGCTCTTGATACAACGAGCTTATCTTCTTCAGATAATTCATCCATACCTAAGATTGCAATAATATCTTGTAAACTTTTGTAGGTTTGAAGAGTTTTTTGAACATCTCTAGCAACTTGATAATGCTTCTCACCCAAAGTTCTTGGTTCTAAAATTCTAGAAGTGGAGTCTAAAGGATCCACTGCAGGATAAATACCAAGTTCTGCAATTGATCTGTTTAACACAGTAGTTGCGTCTAAGTGAGAAAATGATGTTGCAGGTGCAGGGTCAGTTAAATCATCAGCAGGAACATAAATCGCTTGTACAGATGTTATTGATCCTTTGTTAGTAGTCGTAATTCGTTCCTGAAGTGCACCCATATCTGTAGCCAAAGTAGGTTGATAACCCACAGCTGATGGAATACGTCCTAGTAAAGCCGAAACCTCTGATCCAGCTTGTGTAAACCGGAAGATGTTGTCAACAAAGAATAAGACGTCTTGATTTTCTTCATCTCTAAAATATTCAGCTTGAGTTAAACCTGATAAAGCAACTCTTGCTCTTGCTCCTGGAGGTTCATTCATTTGACCGTAAACTAGAGACACTTTAGAAGTATCACCCTCGAGATTGATAACACCCGACTCAATCATTTCATGGTAAAGATCGTTCCCTTCACGAGTTCTTTCACCCACTCCTGCAAAAACAGAGTATCCACCATGGGCCTTAGCTACATTGTTAATTAATTCCATGATTAAAACAGTTTTTCCAACACCAGCACCACCGAAAAGACCAATTTTTCCTCCCTTGGAGTAAGGTGCTAAAAGATCGATAACTTTAATGCCCGTAACAAGAACTTCGGTTTCGGTTGATTGATCAACAAAATCAGGAGCTGCTCTGTGAATAGGAAGAGATTTTTTTGATTCAATCGGACCTCGCTCATCAATGGGTTCACCGATGATGTTCATAATTCGACCTAGTGTTTCTGGTCCGACTGGTACGGAAATAGGATCTCCATTATCTTGAACCTCTTGGCCTCTTTGAAGACCTTCCGTTGCGTCCATAGCAATAGTTCGAACAGTATTTTCACCGAGGTGCTGTGCTACCTCTAAAATCAAATCTTGATCACCTACTTTTGTAGATAATGCATTTAAAATTGGGGGTAATTCTCCTTCAAAGGCGACGTCAACTACAGCCCCTAATACCTGTGTGACTTTTCCTGCCTTATTACTTGCCATTTGTTGCTCCTTTCCTAAACAGCTTCTGCTCCAGAAATAATTTCGATAAGTTCTTTTGTGATGAATGCTTGTCTAGTTCGATTATAAGTTAGTGTCAACCGATCAATCATATCTCCAGCATTTCTTGTTGCGTTGTCCATGGAAGTCATTCTTGCTGCATGCTCAGACGCAGAGCTTTCAAGAACACTTCTATAAATTTGTGTTAAAAAATTTCTTGGAACTAGATACTCTAAGAGTTCATTTTTATCAGGTTCAAATTCAAAAACAGAATTATTTGCTTCACTCTCTTCTTCACTAGTTTCATCGTTACTTAAAGGTATCAACGATTGATAAGTTGGCTCTTGTGAGATAGCAGAAACAAACTTATTAAACAAAATAGAAACTTCATCTATTTCGTTATTTTCAAATAGTTCTATAATTTTATTTTTAATTTCCTCTGAAACTTGAAGCTGCCTATCATTAGAATTTAAATCTTCAAAACTAGCAACTATATCTAAATCTGTTTTTTTATAAAAACTGGATGCCTTTTTACCCACAGTCATAATTTTGACAGACTTGCCTAGTCCTCGTTGATCACTAATCCATTTTTTTGCATTTCTAAAAAGATTTGAGTTAAAACCACCACAAAGACCACGGTCAGAGGAGTTAATTATCAAAAGACTGATTTTTGAATTTTCTCTACCAGTTAAGATTTCAGGTAAATCAGAACTGTTTTTAGTATTTCCAGCTAAAGATGAAAGAATGAAACTTAAGCTATCTGCGTAGACTCTAGATGACTCGGCTAATTCTTGAGCTCGGCGTAACTTACTTGCAGCTACCATCTTCATCGCAGAGGTAATTTTTCTAGTGGACTTAACACTAGAAATTCTATTTTTTAATTCTTTTAAATTTGGCATTAACTAAAATTAGCTGTAAATTTTTCTAAATAATCCTCGATTTTTTTATCAGACTCATCACTAAAATTTCCTGTGTTGTTAATTTCATCAAAAATATCTGAATGATCAGCACGAAGTCCCTCAAGAAACTTAACTTGAAAATCTGTGATCTTGGATATTTCAATTTTATCCAGAAAGCCTCTGACACCTGAGTACAAACTTAAAACTTGGTCAGCTACTGACATAGGAACGTATTGATCTTGTTTTAATAGCTCAGTTAGTCTTTCGCCTCTTGCCAATAACTGTTTAGTAGAGGCGTCAAGGTCTGATGCAAATTGAGAGAAAGCGGCCATCTCACGATATTGAGCTAACTCTAATTTGATTTTACCGGCAACCTTTTTCATAGCTTTAGTTTGTGCTGCAGAACCCACACGACTTACTGATAGACCTACATTAATCGCTGGTCTGATTCCTGAAAAAAACAATTCTGTCTCTAGGAAAATTTGACCATCTGTAATTGAAATCACATTAGTTGGAATAAAAGCAGATACATCACCAGCTTGAGTTTCAATAACAGGAAGTGCTGTTAAACTACCTCCACCATTTTCGTCGTTCATTTTAGCTGCTCTTTCTAAAAGACGAGAGTGAAGATAAAAAACATCACCAGGAAATGCTTCACGTCCTGGCGGTCTTCTTAGCAATAAAGACATTTGTCTATACGCAACAGCTTGTTTTGATAAGTCGTCATAAACGATTAGACCGTGCATTCCATTGTCACGGAAAAACTCACCCATAGAACATCCTGCATACGGAGCTAAAAATTGGAGTGGTGCTGGATCAGAAGCTGAAGCTGCAACCACGATGGTGTATTCCATAGCTCCATTTTCCTCTAGGGTTTTAACAACTTGAGCAACTGTTGATCTCTTTTGCCCAATAGCTACATAGATACAATATAATTTTTTTGATTCATCATCAGACTGGTTGATTTCTTTTTGGTTAATTATTGTGTCAATAGCAACCGCTGTTTTACCTGTTTGTCTATCACCAATGATCAATTCACGTTGTCCTCGACCAACAGGGACAAGTGAGTCAAGAGCTTTGAGCCCTGTCTGCATTGGTTCGCTTACACTTTGTCTAGGAATAATACCAGGTGCTTTAACTTCTATTCTACTAGATTCACTACTTTGGATAGGACCTTTACCATCAATTGGATTTCCGAGAGCATCGACAACTCTTCCTAACAAGCCCTTACCAACAGGTACCTCAACAATCTTTTGTGTTCTTTTAACAGTATCGCCCTCTTTAATACCTCTATCATCACCAAAAATAACAATACCAACATTGTCCTCTTCAAGGTTAAGTGCCATTCCCTGGACACCACCAGTAAATTCTACCATTTCACCTGCTTGGACATTGTCCAAACCATAAACTTGAGCAACTCCATCACCAACTTTTAGTACAGTTCCTACTTCTGAAATATCTGCTTGGCTTTCAAAGTTATTAATTTGATCTCTGATGATAGAAGAGATCTCCGATGCTTTTATTGACATTAAATGTCTCCTTTCACGTTGTTGGTAAATTTAGAAACTTGATTAAGAATACTTAGGTCGATCATCTTTGATCCAATCACTACAGTCATTCCTCCTAGTAAAGAATTGTTTACGTGGAACTCTAAATTAATTTTGGAACCATATTGGTTGTGTAACAAATCCTGAATACTATTTTTTATTTCATCATTAATAGCATGAGATGTTGTTACTTTAGCTTTTTGATATCCCCTTTTTTCAAAAAGAACATCCTGAAAATCAGACAAAACATTTTCAAATAGATTAAGTCTTTTATTTTTTTTTAGTGTGTTGACAAGACCAGATAAAATTTTTTCAGATGGCAATCCTTGGATTATTTTTAAAAGAATACTTGATTTTAGTTCATTTTTGGTCAGAGGTGATTTTAAAAGTGAGGATAACTCTTGGCTGTCGGCCATAGTCTCAGATAAACTTTGAGCATCTTTTAGCAAGGCATCTAATTCTTCGTTTTTGACTGAGTCAAACAAGGCAGTGGAATACCTTTTAGATGCGATTTTATTGGTCATTTTGTATATTAACCACAATTTTTTATCACATCACTAGGCTAACCGGCATCATACAAATGACGCATCAAGCAATTGATAGTGGATCAATATCAATATTTATAAAACGCCTGTATTTAGGGGCTATTTTTGACATTAAGATGCCTATTTTTTTTCTCAAAGCCTTATATGTCCTCTCTTTAAAATAAAAATTCTCATGAAAGTGCCTCATCTTATAAGGAATCAATGAAGGAACAGGTCCTAAAATATCAAGTCTACTCTTTTTCGATATATCAAGAATTTCTTGGCAAGCCTCTCTTATTGCTGAGACATTAGGGTGAATTAATTGAATTTGAACAATTTTGTAAAATGGAGGTAAATTGTTATCTTCTCTTCTTTGAAGTTCTAATTTTATAAATTGATCTCTACTTTGGTTCTTAAGAGAATTGTAAATCGAATGCTTAGGATTGTAGGTTTGAATTAATACTTTACCCCTGTTACCCTCTCTACCAGATCTCCCTGCTACTTGTTGCAAAAGCTGGTATGTTTTTTCCATAGCTCTGAAATCAGGACTATACAGACTTGAGTCTGCATCAATAATATTTACTAATTTTAAATTTGGAAAATGAAAGGACTTACCTATAATTTGTGAGCCAATCAAAAGACTAGTCTCTAAATTAAATACATTTTCAATGATCTCTTTTTTATTTTTTTTTGATTTTAGGGTGTCACTCGAAAATAATTGATTTGAATATCCTGGAAAAAGGCGTGTAACTTCCTCTTGAAGTCTTTCTAACCCTATACCAATAGATATAAATTTTTCAGATGAACACATTTTACATATTTGGTTAGGCTCAAAATAATTTGAACAATGATGACAAATGAGTCTATCAATTTTTTTGTGATAAACTAAATTTACTGCACAATTTTGACACTGTATAGGTGTATGACAACTTACACATATTTTGGATGGAGCATAACCGCGTCTATTAAGAAAAAATAAAACTTGTCCTTTTTGTTTTAAGATCTTATTTGTTTCATCAAATACTTGTTTTGATATCCAAGCCCTAGAGCTAGGTTTTGATTGATTCATGTCAACAATTTCAACTGATGGTAATTGAGTTTTATGAAATTGGTTGGAGAGATGATGAATATGAAATTTTCGCTGATTAGAATTATGAAGACTCTCTAATGATGGAGATGCACTTATTAAAAGACATAAAGCCTTTGAACATTTTGCTTTATATATGGCCATATCTCTTGCTTGATATTTCGGGCCGTCTTCTTGTTTATAAGATGAGTCGTGCTCTTCATCGCATATAATTAATTTTAAATTTTTGAAAGGAAGTAAAACTGATGACCTTGCTCCAACTAAAACGCATGGTTCACCCGATAAAAGAGATCTGATTATTCTAGCTTTTTGAATTTTTGATTGTTTGGAGTGCCAAATAAAGGGTTTACAACCAAAGTATTTAAAAAATCTTCTAGACCATTCTTCAGTTAAAGCTATCTCTGGTAAAAGTATTAAAGATTGATTTCCCCTGATTAAATTTGACTCAACAGCTTTTAAATACAATTCTGTTTTACCCGAACCTGTAACACCGTCTATAAGGTGAACTTGAAAATCATTATTTTTATTTGTTTGAAGTGATTTAAAAATATTTTCTTGATCAGGGTTTAAAGAAATATTTTGCGCCATGCCATCAAAAATGAAACTATCTGTAGTTTGGGATATTTTTTTTTCTTCTAATAATTTCTGCCAATCTTTTTTTGATAGGTTGTATTTATCAATGAGATTTTTTTGAGTTTCATATATTTTATTTTTAAAAAGATAATAATTTTTTAATTGTGTATTAGGAAATTGTTGTATTGCCATTTTCAAAACCATACCTAAATCTATGAAACAATGTATTGACACATACTTGTAAAAATCAATATTTTCTATGCAAACTGCAAATTGATAATAATTACTTATTGAAAGTACTTTTTTGAGATCGAATTTTAAATCTTTAATGTTAGTTTGAGATATAATGACTCCTGCTGATTTTCTTTTTCTTAAAGGAATTTCAACAATAGAGCCTGCCTCAATAGAATGTGAGTATTTATAAGTCAGGCTCTCATTTATTTGCCCTATCGGCATAACTTGGTAGTAATAATCCATTTTAAATTTTGATTCTAATTTATAATATAATGTAATGAATTTTATTGAACTGTTAGAACAGTTAAAAATAGATAAATCCTCAATACAAGACTTTGATAAATGGGCTAGTTATTTAAAAGACATAAAAGGTCACTCGGAAAATACATATAGATCGTACTGCTTTGATGTATGTGATTTTTTAATTTTCTTTAAATTCTATAATGGAAATTCCGTATCTTTATCAAATTTAAAAGATTTAAATTTGCAAACATTTAGGGCTTGGTTGGCAGATCTCAGTGAGAATAGAAAATATAAAAATATTTATAAAAAACCATTGTCAGCAAGATCAAGGAGAAGAGCGATTAGTTCTATTAAAAATTTTTTTAAGTATTCATCTCTAAATAATGACTTATATAAAGTTGCTTATAGCGAGGTTCAATTATTAAAAAATCCAAAAATTCCAAGATCCCTTCCTAAACCCATAGCAGAAGGAGATATTGAGCTTTTAATTGAAGAGTTAAAAAAAATATCAAAAAAAAGCTGGGTTCAAAAAAGAAATATAGCTTTACTTTATCTTTTGTACGGATGTGGGCTACGAATAAATGAGGCACTATCTATTACTAAAAGCCATTTAATTGATAAAAATTCTATTACTATCTTGGGCAAAGGTAATAAAGAGAGATTAGTACCAGTTCTTGATATTGTAGCTAACTCATTAGAAAATTATCTAAAAGTAATACCATATGATTTGCCAAGCGATGTTTCGATATTTGTGGGAGATAGAGGTAATCCGCTTAAAGCCTCGGCTTTCCAAAGAGATTTGAAGAATGCCAGAGTTAATTTGGGGCTACCAAAAACGGCAACACCTCACTCATTAAGACATAGTTTTGCAACTCACCTATTAAAAAATGGTGGTGATTTAAGAATAATTCAAGAATTATTAGGACATAGTTCGTTATCTACAACTCAAATATATACTGAAGTTGATGACATAAGTTTAGAAAAAACTTATAAAGAAAAAAACCCTAGTAAGTAAATTTAGATTTTACCTCTAACTATAAAATGAGGATTGATTATATCTTTCTTTGAATATTTCAACCTATTACCTTTTAGGTCTTTTACAGTACCGCCTGCTCCCTCTACAACCGCTTGCGCTGCTGCAGTATCCCATTCAGAAGTAGGTCCCAGTCTAGGATATAAATCAGCTAAACCCTCTGCTATCATACAAAACTTTAAAGAACTACCGGCTTGTAGAGTATCAAAATTATTAAACTGAGATAAATAAGTTTTAGTCTCATTATTGAAATGACTTCTACTCGTAACAATCTTTAATTTATCGGATGGTGATTGCACAGAAATAGATTTGATGTTGTCACACAATAACTTGTATGAACCTTTGTTTAGACCCCCAAAAAATAATGTCTTATCTTTTGGAATGTAAACAAACCCTTGGGTAGGATAATTGTTATTAATCAAAGCAATATTAATTGTAAATTCACCATTCTTATTGATAAATTCTTTAGTTCCATCCAAAGGATCAACTAACCAATATTTTGGCTCATCAGTGTACTTTTGCTCACCCTCCTCTGAAATTATGGGGTAATCTGAAATAGATGATAATAAATCAGAGATGTGCTCATGTGATGCTAAATCTGCTTCTGTTAATGGACTTTTATCGTCTTTATATTCAATACTTTGATCATAGTTATCATAAATACTAAGAATTTTTTGAGAACATAACTCAAGATTTTCATTGATTTCATTGAAAAACTCAAATTGTCGTATTATGTTATTATTTGTCATTTTTTTAAAATTTTACTTTTTTTTATATACATTTAAATTATTTTTTGTATTTTTTCAATAATACGACAAATGATCAATTATAATGAATCATACTTTATTTTTTAAAATTAACCCATCAATAAAATTTCCTGCTTGGGATAGCGATAGTCATTATAAATTCCTTTTTAGTAAAAATTTATTTAAAACAAAAAGATCTTATGAAAGGTGGTTGGAAAAAATATCAATTTTTCCAGAGAATTTAAATATAGAAAGCTTTTTAAACATACATGCAGGCCATATAAACAAATTAATTTATGAAGATTCCATAAAAAAATTTGAAAAACAAAGATCACTTATTTTGTTTATCCAATACGTTGAAATAAATAATAATAAATTTTTATTTGCAAATGATAGACGTAATGGAAGACTATGGGTCAAAGTTAAGTCAAATAAAATAAAAGATATTTCTGAGAGTTTAAAATATTTCTCAAAATTAAGAAAAAAAAATATTATTATTTTTCCAGACGCTTATCTTCTTAAAATTTTTCTTGATCAAAAAATTGATGAAAATCAAATTAACAATAAATTAAAACTTTCAATTCATTTTCCTGAGTATTTATTTTATATAAATGATCTCAAAATTCATGATACAAAACTACACAATAAATTTAATTTACCTCCAAACAGCTATCTGTCAGATCTAGAAGCGGAAAGTATTCATATTATCAGAGAAGTAGTTAGTGAAACAAAAAATCCTGTCATGCTTTACTCAATAGGAAAAGATAGTTCAGTGATGTTAAGGCTTGCTCAAAAAGCTTTTTACCCTAGCCTTCCCCCATTCCCACTACTACATGTTGATACTCGATGGAAGTTCCGAGAAATGTATTTATTTAGACATTGGGTAGAAAAAAATAGTGGTATGAAGCTAATAACACATATTAATCCTGATGGTATTAAATCAAATATTAATCCCTTTGATCACGGCTCTGCTCTCCACACTGATATAATGAAAACTCAGAGTCTAAAACAAGCCTTGGACAAGTATAAATACGATGCTGCTTTTGGTGGAGCAAGAAGAGATGAAGAGAAATCAAGAGCTAAAGAAAGGGTTATTTCATTCCGAAACCCCTCTCATCAATGGGATCCCAAAAATCAGCGTCCAGAGCTTTGGTCTTTATATAACTCTAAAGTCAATAAGGGTGAAAGCACAAGGGTTTTTCCCTTATCTAATTGGACAGAATTAGATATTTGGCAATATATCTACCAAGAACAAATTCCAATTGTTCCCTTATATTTTGCAAAAGTTAGACCTGTAATCGTGAGAGATGGAATGATTATTATGGTCGATGATGATCGATTTAATATTCAATCTAACGAAAAAATTGAATTAAAAAGAATTAGGTTCAGAACACTAGGTTGTTATCCCTTAACTGGTGCCATTGAATCAAATGCAAATTCACTTGAAGACATTGTTCTTGAACTTCTTCAATCCAAAACATCCGAAAGACAAGGAAGAGCTATCGATACAGATTCAAGTAGCTCTATGGAAATCAAAAAAATTGATGGTTATTTTTAAATGTTTAAAGCCGGTACAATTAGCAAATACTTAAAAAGTCAAGCCTCCCTTAATCTATTAAGATTTATCACTTGTGGATCTGTTGATGATGGTAAAAGTACTTTAATTGGGAGGATGCTTTATGAATCTCAAATGATATTTGATGATCAAGTTGCTTCCTTAAAAAATGACTCAAAAAAATATGGAACACAAGGTGAGAATATAGATTTTGCATTACTGGTCGATGGTTTATCAGCTGAGAGAGAACAAGGTATTACTATAGATGTTGCATATCGATTTTTTTCAAGTAGCAAAAGAAAGTTTATTGTAGCAGATACACCAGGTCACGAGCAATATACTAGAAACATGGCGACTGGGGCCTCAACAGCTGAGTTAGCTATCTTACTTGTTGATGCCCGTAATGGCATACTTACACAAACTAAGAGACATTCTTTCATTGTATCTCTTCTTGGAATTAAAAATATTATCTTGGCAATTAATAAGATGGATTTAGTTAACTATGATAAAAATATTTACGAAAAAATAAGCTCCGAATACAAATTATTCTCAAAAAAATTAGATTTTAAAAATATTCAAAGTATTCCTATATCAGCACTTAAGGGGGATAATATTCACAAAAAATCTAAATACATGAAATGGTACAATGATAAAACCCTATTTGACTATTTAGAAACTAGTAAAACTAAAATACAAAGCTCAGACAGTTTTGTACTTCCTGTTCAAAGTGTCAATAGACCTAATTTAAATTTCAGAGGATATTCAGGAACCATCGCTGAAGGAAAAATTAGAAAGGGTGATGAGTTAATTTCTCTTCCGTCAAATCAAAAAGTAAAAGTAAAAGATATTTTTGTAGGTGAAAGATCACTTAAAACTGCAAGTTTTAAACAAAGTATTACACTTACCATAGACAGAGAGATAGATACCTCTAGGGGTGATATACTCTGCTCAAAAAACTCCTCAGTTGATGTGGCTGACCAATTTAACATGAATGTTATTTGGATGTCAGAGGATAAGGGTTTTACTGGAAGAACTTATTTAGCGAAAATTCATAATATCTCAACCAGCATTAAAATTATGAGCATAAAAAAAATATATGATGTAAATACACTAGAATTCGCTGCTGGAAATGAACTTAAACTCAATGATGTTGCAGAAATTTCTATCTCATTTAATAAAACTGTTCCCTTTTCGACTTTTAAAAAAAATAAAATTTTGGGATCTTTAATAATTATTGATCCAATTAATAATCAAACTATGGGAATGGGAATGATAAACTTTTCTCTTCGTAGATCGCAAAATATTCAACTTCAAAAATTAACCATCAATAAGAATTTAAGAGAGAAGATGAATGGTCATAAAGGTCAAGTGCTGTGGATGACTGGCCTCTCGGGATCAGGAAAATCCACTATAGCTAATGAACTAGAAAAAATATTATATTCTCAAGGAAAAAAAACATACATTCTTGATGGAGACAATATCCGACACGGATTAAATAAAGATTTAGGTTTTACAGACAAAGATAGAGTTGAAAATATAAGACGAGTTGCAGAGGTGGCAAAGCTTATGTGTGACGCTGGACTAATTGTGATCACTGCTTTTATATCACCATTTAGATTAGAAAGAGAAATGGCACGATCACTTTTTGAAAAAAATGATTTTAGAGAAATTTATATTTCTACTCCTTTAAAAGTAGCTGAAAAAAGAGATCCAAAGGGTTTATATAAAAAGGCAAGACAGGGTAAAATACCAAACTTCACAGGGATAGACAGTATCTATGAAAAACCTACAAACCCTGACTTAGAAATTGATACCTCTAAAGTTTCTTTAAGTAAGGCTATAAAAAAAATATTGAATATAATTAATTAAGTCGAATTTCCAATTCTTGAAATTTAGTCATATCAAAAACTATGTTTTCAAAAACAACATCTTCAAAATTTAAATTAGGGTTTAATGAAAACCCGAATGGTTCTAGAGGTTGACCTTTAAAATCTCTTGAGAATTCTCCATTTCCATCAGTATCTTGAAAAGCAAATAAGCCAATATTGATATGTGGGAATGCTTTTAAGTTAATCATATTGAAATTATTTATATCCTGCTCTACGACGATAAATAGGGGTGCAGAATTTTCTTCAAAATAATATTTCCTGTCATATCCTAAGATGTGAATTGGACTGGTTGCATCAACAAAACCTGTGATTTTTGCTGTGAGATGATCTGAATATGAAGTTTTTATTGCGAAAAAAGCCTGAAAAATCAGGAAATAAATGATCAATTTAATACTAGTCAGATAGTTGTGCATAACTTTTGAAAGATTAATGTATTTTCACAAAAGTTGTACAAACAATTTGATTGGATTTAAAACAAAAGAACAAACTACAAAAAAAACTTGAAAAACATGGTTTTTTTTTTAATTAATTTGAAATGTATTATCATCATTCAACCAATAAACTACATACATAATGAATAACTGTGGATAACTCTGTTTAAAAGTATTAATTTATCCTTGGTTATGAAAAAAGGATACATCATTGTGAGAGTTTCAATTCATAAAGATGAATTATTTCAAAAATATCCTCCTTTATCAACTGAAGTGATGAAAAAATATGGGGGTAAATACATAATTAGAGGTGGAAAAACTGAAGTTTTTGAAGGGGAATGGCCTGTAGACAGAACTACCGTAGTAGAATTTGAGAGCTTTGAAAGTGCAAAAAAATGTTATGAGTCTGTTGAATACTCAAAGGCTATGAAAATTAGGCAAAATAGTACAAAAAGTGACCTTATATTGATAGAGGGATATTAATTCTTTTTAAAAAATTGATCGGCTAATTTGAGTTTGTCTTTTTTCTTTTTCAATAAAGTCTCAAGGTTTTTGATTTCTAATTTATGATTGCCAATCATCTCCTCAATTTCTTCAACACTCAAATCATCTAAATCAATTGGTTTTATTTTTTTTGGCTCTTCTTCATCAAACATTTGTTCTATATCCTTCCTTTGTCCAAATAATTGGAAAAAAACTTTCATCTAACTCATCTGTTTCTAATTTTTTATATTTTTTGTAAATTCTCGCTGTACCTCCTGTGTTTGTAGGATGAAACTTTGAGTCAGAAGGAACGCAATGAGCAACTATTGCTCTTCTATTACTGTTTGTATTATTAATACCTGACCCATGCCAAGTGTATCCATGATGAAATGCTACTCCACCTGCTGGAACTTCAACATATTGAATCTGAATTTCTTTATTTAATTTTGACGCATAATCATTTAACTCTTTTTTATAATCTGTAGGAGAATGAAATTGTCCTTTAGGAGGGCTTAATCCCCAAAGGTGTGATCCTTTTACATATTCAAGTGTCCCTTTTTCTTTATCGACATTATCGATGGGCATCCAACATGTCATCATAGTTTGCGGTACAATCCAATCATCGTACGCAGCATCTTGATGATAAGCTAAAGTTTTACCTCCAGGTGGTTTCCATAAAACATTGTCTTGTAAAAGTCTTGATCCACTCCAGCCCATTAGTTCAGCACAAGCTTTTCCTAAAAGTTCATTGCAAACTATTTCCTTTATAGAATTATCTGATTTCCAAGCGTTACAAATTTGTCTAGTAACATCCTTTGGTCCACTTTCAAACTTCCAATTCCACTCGTCAGGTTCAATACCTGTTTCAAAGTTTCCTTTAAATAAACTATGAAACCTCTCATACAATCGCTCAAAATGTGTCGTATCTAGAAAACTCTCAATAATCAAAAAACCATTTTTTTGAAAATCTTTTTTTTGATCCTCATTTAAAGAAATTTCTATCATCCTTAAAATTTTATTATCCTTTATAAAATATATTTTAGATTATCATTTAAATAAATTGACATTTTTGTTAGATATCTGATAATCCTACAATGTCAAAAAAACTAATATTAATAATACTTTCTTCATTTTTTTTTATCACTAGTTGCGCAACTGTAAGCGAAAAAGCTAATGATGCTTACGATACTGTAGCGGGTGCCGTATCTAAAGGTTACAACAAAGTTAAAGATACAGTAACCGGCGGCGACGACGATTAAGTTTAGCACTTCACAAGGCTTGCTCTTTACTAAGTTCAAATTAATTTAATGAAATTTATATCTCTGCAACATATTTCAATTGAAGATCCGGGGACGTTTAAAGATTTTCTTATAGAAGATGGTCATAGTATAACAACTATCCAATTGGATGAGGGCGATAGTATTCCAAATAATTTAGATGAATTTGACGCTATGCTTTGTATGGGTGGGCCTATGGATACATTTATGGAGGATCAATATCCATGGTTAGTAGCTGAAAAAAAAGCAATTGGTGAATACGTTTTAAACCTTAAGAAACCTTTTTTAGGGTTTTGCTTAGGATGTCAACTTTTAGGTGAGGTATTGGGAGGAAAGGTAGTTGAGTCTAAACCTCCTGAAATTGGTGTATTGGATATTAACATTGAGGCAGGTGCTAAAGCAGATCATATTTTTGATTTTCTTCCAAATAAAATAAAAGCATTGCAATGGCACTCTTATGAAGTGGTAGGTTTGGAAGCTAACTCTAAAGTGAGAGTTATAGGCACTTCACCCTCAACAAAATATCAAATATTTGGTTATGATAAGTATGCCTATGGAATTCAATTTCATTTAGAAATTCGAAAAACTACTGTTGATGATTGGGCTCAAGTTCCTGAATATAAAAATGCTCTCGAAAAATCTCTCGGAGCCGATGCCTTACCTCAAATGAAAGATATGGTAGCTAAAGAAATTGATACTATGATGATGCAGTGCAACCAAATGTATAAAAACTTCGTTAAAATAATTAATAATTAGTTTTTTATTACTTAATTTAAATGCTCAGAAGAGATTTTATAAAAAAGGTTATACTTTTATCTTTATCCTTTGTAATTCTGAGAACAAAAATAATGGCAAATACTCTCTTTAAACCTTTCAATCTAGTAGATGGGGTCTTTGTCAATAACTACGTTTCACATAAAAGTAGTTTCAAAGAGTTTTGGAAATGGAGAAGGGAGTCAAGTAAGCCGGAACCGATTGCATTTCCTATAGTTGAAAATGACCCTGGATACTTAAAATCTAATAAATCTGAAAATACAATTACTTGGATTGGACACTCAACTTTCTTACTACAAATTGATGGTAAAAATATATTAACTGACCCCCATTTCACAAAAAGAGCATCACCTCTAAGTTTCATGGGACCCTCAAGAACAACACCACCTGGATTAAAATTAGAGGAACTGCCATTTATTGACTTTGTTTTAATTTCTCATAACCACTATGATCATCTTGACTCAAAGACTATCCAGCTTTTATTAAAAAAACAAAATGTAAATCAACCTATATTTTTCGTACCACTAAAATTAAGAGATATTTTATCAAAATTAGGTGCAAGAAATGTTATAGAACATGAATGGTGGCAAATGACTCAATTCAAAAACTTAGAAATTCATTCAGTCCCAGTACAACATTGGAGTAAGAGAACATTTAATGATACCAATAAAACACTTTGGTGTGGTTGGGTTGTTAAAGCAAATAACTTTAAGTATTTTTTTGTAGGCGATACTGGATATTCAAAAGATTTTAAGGATATACAAAAAAAGTTTGGATCTTTTGACTTATCAACAATACCCATCGGGGCATATGCTCCAAGGTGGTTTATGAAAGACTCGCATTGTAATGTTGAAGAAGCAATTCAAATCCACAAAGATGTTAAATCTAAAAAATCTATAGCTATGCATTGGGGGACATTTCAATTAACAGATGAACCTATGGATGAGCCTATAAAATTACTCCAAGAACTAACTAAGCAGTTAAAGATAAGCAAAGATGAGTTTTCTTATATGACTCACGGTCAAACAAAGAAAATTTAGGTAAAATAATTATAGGCCTGATAAGACAGAGTTATTACAATTACTATTAATGCCCATATACTTAAATTACTCAAAAACTGTTTAAGGGAAGAGTTTGTATCCAAAAAATGAGGTCCTACTAAAATCAGTAGACATACAAAATAAATAATAGGCATTATGGTTTCTGCTGACATTATTGATCTTTTTTTAGTTTATCTAAACTAATCTCCTCAGAAAATTGTTCATTTAACTTTTCAGCGTTATTTCTAGTTTTTATCACATCATCTTTTTTTTCGTTCTGATTTACTACTACATCAACCAAAATTGCTATCAGAAGATTTAACATTGTAATGGCACAGACAATTATAAAACTAAAAAAATAAATCCATGCCCACCAATAAATTTCTTGAAGAGGCAACATCACCTGCTCCCAAGAAGATAATGTTAAGACTTGAAATAAGGTAATCATTGAAACCCCCACATCAGACCATCTCTCGGGTATGCTATTTGAGAAGACTATTGCTCCGATAGTTGCGTAGATATAGAGAATTATAAAAAGCAATAAACTTACATAAAAAACTCTTTTTAACGATCCAATCAAAGACTCAATGATTAATTTTAACTCTGGAATTATGGATATAACTCTCAAAACTCTAAACACCCTTAATAATCTCAACAGAAGAAAACTGGAGTTGTTAGGTATTGGTATTAACGAGACCAAAACAATAAAAGTGTCAAAAATATTCCAACCATTTTTAAAAAAATTTGATTTCTTTGGCTCTCCTATAAAACGAATTGAAATTTCTATTACAAAAAAAACAGTTATTAAATAATCAAGATATTTAATGAGCTCTCTTGTGAACTCTCCTAAATTGTAAGTATTTAAACCGATAGTAAATGCATTAAATATGATGATAAATAAAACTGAGTATTGAAATAACTTGCTTTCCCGTATTTTAAAAAAGGTTTGTTTCATATTTTTAAAGAATTTATTATCCAAAAAAAGAGTATATAAATCAACTAATGGTTCTGTGGTGAAACGGATATCACACTTGACTACGGATCAAGAATTCAGGGTTCGAATCCTTGCAGAACCGCCATTTTAAATTTTTAAATTATCAATGAGTCTAACTTTGCCTTTATAGATTGCATAAAAAAGTCTCGACTCAGAAACTTTACCATTGAAACTTAGGTCCTCATTATTTCTAAATTCGAAGTAATCAAATTCTTCAATATCTTGTTCAACAATAAAATCTTTAGCTTTTTGGTTTGCAGTATAAATATCAAATGATTTTTCTAAAGTTTTTAGAAAATTTTCTACTTTTTGATGAAAACTAACAAAATCTTGTATTTGTTTTTTACTTAATTTTTCATTTCTCGATGAATAGGCAATACCCTCTTCATTTCTTTTTGTAGGTACAGATACTATTTCTAAAAATTCATATTTTTCTTGAATAAATTTTTCAATTATCTTGAGTTGCTGAAAATCTTTTTCACCAAAATAAACCTTGTTACTTTTTACAATTGAAAAAAATTTATTTAATACAGTGATTACACCATCAAAATGTCCTTTTCTGTATTTATCACAAAGAATATTATTATAGTTATTATTTTTTAAAATAGTTTCATCTTTGTTGTAAATTTCTTCTGCTGATGGTTCAAATAATAGATCTACGTCGTTGTTAGAGCAAAAATCGTAATCAAGGCCCTTATTCCTAGGATAAGAGTTAAAATCTTCTTTACTGTTAAATTGTTTTTCATTTACAAAAATACTTACAATAGTTTTGTGATTATCATTTTTTGATCTTTTTATCAGCTCTCCATGTCCTTTATGAAGGGCGCCCATAGTAGGAACAAAACCGATTGAGTATTTTCGATTTTGATAAGCAGTCAAATATGACTGTAAATTAGAAATGTCTTTAATTATCAACATAATTTGTTTTTATTTATTGACTTCATATCAATAATTGTTAAATGTAGGAACCAATTTTTTAGGTGTATTAGCAATGAAAAGAACATATCAACCAAGTCAATTAGTCAGAAAAAGAAGGCATGGATTTCGTTCTAGAATGTCAACTGTTGGTGGTCGTAAAGTCATTAATGCTAGAAGAGCTAAAGGTCGATCTAGACTATCTGCTTAATTTTTGAGACTTCCTACACTAAAAAAATCTTCCCAATTTTCTCAAATCAGAAACAAAGGGAACTACTTTAAAAGTTCAAGTTTTAATGGCTATATTCTTCATGATGCAGATTTAGAAACTTTTCTAGTTGGTATTATAGCTAGTAAAAAGCTTGGTAATGCAGTTGAAAGAAATAGGGCTAAAAGAAGGGCTAGAGAGGCAATTCGAACATGCAGTCTTATAAATACATTAAATCAAGTCAAATTTGTAATAATACTCAAAAAAACAGTTTTGAAAGTACCTTTTATTGATTTAAAACAAGATATTGAAAAATTCTTATCTCATGAAAAATAATATCAAAAAGTTTTGGAAAATAACTTTTATTGCACCGATTAAATTATATCAATTATTCATATCACCTATGTTACCAAAAACTTGCAGACATCTTCCAACATGCTCTGAATATACAATTGAGGCTATTCAAGAATTTGGTGTTTTAAAAGGAATAACAATGGGAATGGTTAGAATTCTAAAATGTAATCCGTTAGGTTCGTCTGGTTACGACCCAATTAAAAAATAATATGGAAAATCAAAAGAACTTATTTCTAGCTATTATTATTTCAATGGCAATTATTTTTGGTTTTCAGTTACTAGTGCCTCAACCAGAGAGAACGCCAATGACTGAAGAACAAACAAATGATGAAAGTCTTGTTGATCTCAGTATTCAAAAATCCTCTTCTACTATTTTAGCTGAAAGAGGTGATGTAATAATTCAGTCAGGAAGAGTGAACTTTGATAACTCTAAAATTAAAGGCTCTATTAATTTAAATGGAGCAGTAATTGATGATCTAATCTTAGAAGAATTCAGGGAGACACTAGATCCAACATCTGACTTAATTGAATTTTTGAATCCTTTAGGGTCTGATAATGCATATTACTTAGATACAGGTTGGGTAAGCTCTGATAGCACAATTGAGTTACCTAATAGTTCTAGTATTTGGATTGCTGATAAAAACACTATTGGTGTTAATGAACAAGTAAAACTGACTTGGACTAGTGATCAGAATATTACTTTTGAAAAGATCATAACTCTTGATGAAAACTATTTATTTAGCGTTGATCAAAGGGTTATAAATAATTCAGGTCTTTCTTTTGACCTATATCCCTACGGATTATCCAAAAGACAAGGAATTCCAGAGATGCAAAATTTTTTCATCCTTCATGAGGGTCCTCTGTCAATCACTGATGGGGTATTGGAAGAATATGATTATGACGATTTAAAAGACGATAAAAAAATTAAACATTCTTCTGTTGGAGGGTGGATCGGAATGACAGATAAGTATTGGCAGACTGCAATAATTCCTAACCAAAACGAACCTGTTCAGCAGACATATAGTTACAGCTTTGTTGATAATATAGATAATTTTCAAACTGATATTGTCGGGGAAAGAATAGCTGTTTCAAATAATGCGAGTATTTCCCATAATTTTAAAATTTTTGCAGGGCCAAAAATTGTAAATATTATTGACAAATATATGGAAGAATACGGGTTTGAAGGTTTTGATCGTTCAGTCGACTTTGGTTGGTTTTATTTTTTAACAAAACCTATTTTTAACGTTTTAGAATTCATATACGGGTACGTAGGAAACTTTGGTTGGTCAATAATCCTATTTACAGTTTTAATGAGGATTTGTTTTTTCCCACTTGCTCAACAATCTTTTAAATCAATGGCAAAAATGAAAAAACTAGCTCCTGAGATGCAGAGACTTAAAGAACAATACGGCGATGATAGAGCTGGAATGCAAAAAGAAATGATGGCTTTGTATAAAAGAGAAAAGGCAAATCCTATAGCTGGTTGCTTGCCTATACTTTTACAGATTCCAGTATTTTTTGCCTTGTATAAAGTTTTATTTGTAACTATTGAGATGAGACATGCTCCTTTTATAGGATGGGTACATGATCTCTCAGCGCCAGATCCCTTAGGGGCTCTTACTCTTTTTGGTTTTGTGGAATGGAACGTTCCAGGTATTTTGCAAATTCTAAATGTTGGAATTTGGCCAATCTTAATGGGTATTTCGATGTATATTCAATTTAAATTGAACCCAGCTCCGGTAGATAAAATGCAGGCCAAAATTTTTGGTTTATTGCCAATAGTATTTACTTTCATTTTAGGTGGCTTCGCAGCAGGGCTAGTTATTTATTGGACAACTAACAATGTTTTATCAATGGCTCAACAATACATAATACAAAGAAAAATTATGAAGAGTTAATGAGCCTTGTCTCAAATTATTTCAAAAAACAAACTAAGTTTTTACTAAGTGCTACACAACCTCGTCAATATCCTAATGTAAGTTTTCCTGAAATAGCTTTCATAGGTAGGTCAAATGTTGGAAAATCTAGTTTAATCAATGCAGTTTTTATGAAAAAACTGGCACATATTTCCAATACCCCAGGTAAAACAAGACAAATTAATTTTTTTAATCACGGGGACTCAATGATGGTTGTTGATCTTCCTGGGTATGGATTTGCAAAAATATCTCAAAAGGAGGCATTTCAGATATCAGATCTTGTCTCTCAATATTTAACATCACGTGAAAATTTAAAGAAAATATTTGTATTAATTGATAATTCATTAGGGCCAAAAAAAATAGACATAGAGATGATTGACTCGATGAAACAAATAAAACAAAAAATTATTATTTGTTATACGAAAAGTGACAAAAAAATAAAAGAAAAGTCAGCTTTTTTAGACAATTTAAATACTGAATTTGAAAACTACATTGTAAGTTCAAAAACAAACGAAAACATATTTGAAATTCAAAAAAAAATTTTTGAATTTTTATAAATCTTCTTGGCTTTTATATAATAAACATTAGTTTAACACGCTTATGAACAATATAACAAATTGGGTTTTTGACTTAGACAATACACTTTATAAAGCGGAGTGTGGTTTGTTTGATAAAGTACATATACTTATGGGCAAATTTATTGAGGAAAAGTTAAATTTAAATTCTGGAGATGCACAAGCTCTGAGGTCTAAATATTATCATCAATATGGAACAACACTTAGAGGTCTTATGATTGAACATCATGTGAATCCTAATGAATATTTGGACTACGTACATCAAATTAATTATGAAGTAGTTCAACCTAACACATCTCTAGCGGAAATATTAAAATGCTTAAATGGAAAAAAGTATATTTTTACAAATGCTAATTTTGAACATGTGGAAAAAGTTTTAGAAAAACTTCATATGACTAATATTTTTGATGGATGTTTTGACATTTCTGAGAGTGATTACATGCCAAAACCTCACAAAGAAGTTTATGACTCATTCCAAAATAAATTCAATTTAGACAATAGTTCAACAGCTATGTTTGAGGATCTTCATATTAATTTGAGAGAGCCACATAAAATGGGTTGGCAAACAGTTTGGGTAACGAATAACCTTGAATACAACCTAAATAAAGATGTCAATCAACAAGAAGATATTCAAAAAATTATTGATGAAAAAGGCTACATATCACACGTTACTGATGATTTGGAAAATTTCTTAAAAAACGTGATATAAAAGTATTATGAGCCAACAAGATATAATTGAAAAATTATGGGATCAAAGAGATCAGATTAATTTTATTGAGGATAATGAAGCAAAAAAAAATGTAGAGAGTGTTCTTAACTTATTGGATGAAGGGAAGCTTCGAGTATGTGAAAAATTAGAAAATGATTGGCATGTGAATCAATGGCTTAAAAAAGCAATTCTTTTAAGTTTTAGAATTCAAGATATGGAAATAATAACTGGCGGTCCAAGCGTTAAAGATGGATCTACTGCATGGTGGGATAAGGTTCCATCAAAATTCCAAGATTGGAAATCAGAAAATTTTCAATCAGCTGGTTTTAGAGCTGTTCCTAACTGTGTTGTAAGAAGATCAGCATTTATTGCAAAAAGTGCAGTGCTAATGCCTTGCTTTGTTAATTTGGGTGCATATGTAGATGAAGGAACTATGGTTGATACTTGGGCTACGGTTGGTTCTTGTGCTCAAGTTGGAAAAAACTGTCATATCTCAGGGGGCGCAGGCATAGGAGGAGTATTAGAACCATTACAGGCAAACCCAGTTATAATAGAAGACAATTGTTTTATCGGTGCAAGGTCAGAAGTTGCAGAGGGTGTAATAGTTGGAGAAGGATCAGTATTATCGATGGGAGTATTTATTGGAGCCTCAACAAAAATTTATAATCGTGAAACCAAAGAAATTTATATGGGGAAAGTTCCTCCATATTCTGTTGTTGTTCCAGGTAGTCTTCCAAGCTCTAAAGGAGATGCATCCTTGTACTGTGTTGTGATTGTAAAAACGGTTGATGAAAAAACTCGTTCAAAAACTTCCGTAAATGAATTACTAAGAGACTAAATGTTAGACACAATAGAACTATCCAAAAAATTAATATCTTTTGACTCCGTCACACCAGCAAAACAAGATATTTTTGATTTCTTAATTAGAATATTTGAAGAAAATGGTTTTACAACAAAGCAACTAAACTTTGAAGGAGATGGGAGCTACGAAGTAATCAATATCATGGCTACGTATGGGCCAACCAATACAAATGGAAAACATTTTAATTTTTTATGTCATGTTGATGTAGTGCCCCCTGGTAACTTAGAGGATTGGGACACACCACCTTTTGAACCAACAATTAAAGATGGATATCTTTATGGTCGTGGATCAGAGGATATGAAAGGGTGTACGGCAGCTAGCATGGTAAGTGTTTTTAAATTCATTAAGGAAAATAAAGATTTTAATGGCACAATAAGTTTTATCATAACTGGAGATGAAGAAGCAGACTCCGTAAATGGTGTAAAGAAAGTCGTAAAATGGTTGAAAGAAAATAATATAAGAATAGATGGGTCAATAGCAACTGAGTCGTCCTCTGAGAAAATAATCGGTGATCAGATCAAAGTTGGAAGAAAAGGAGCTGTGGATGTTCAAGTTGAAATCATTGGTAAGCAAGGTCATGCTGCTTATCCTCAGCTAGCTCAAAACCCTCTACATTGTTTATCTAAAGTTATCTCTTTTTTTGATGACCAAAAACTTGATGATGGTGCAGAATATTTTGAGCCATCTACGCTTCAATTTACTCAAATCAATTTAAATAATAAAGCAAAGAATGTAATCCCTGAAAAATTAATTACTGTTGGTGACATGCGCTTTAATGACAATTGGGATAAAGAGAAAATACAGAACTATTTTGATGAACACTTGACTAAGATTTGCTCTGAAAATAACTGTGTGTATAAATTGAAATTAACTTTTAGAGGAATGCCTTTTCAATCTTTTGATAATCCATTTACAAAGAATTGTATTAAAGCAATAAAAGATGTAACAGGATTAGAAGCTAGCCAAGATACAGGAGGAGGAACATCAGATGCTAGGTTTATGCAAGAAATCTGTCCTGTCTTTGAATTTGGAACAATTAACAAAACTCTGCACAAAGTTAATGAGTGTGTTTCTATTGAGGATCTCAAAACGACTGAACAAATCTATTTCAAAACTTTAGAAAACTTTTTTGATAATTGAAACAAGGAGATTTAATTCCTGACATTACTTTAAGATCTGTTTCGGCAGATGGTACAAAAAATTTTGGATTACACGACAACTTCAAATTTAAAAAGGTAATGTTAATTTGTGTCCCAGGAGCATTCACCTCAACATGTCACATACAACATCTTCCTCCATTTATTAAAGGTGCTAAGAGGTTAATGTCTGATAAGCAAATTGATCAAATTTGTTGCATGACCACTAATGATCCTTACGTGCTTGATTTGTGGAGAAAAGAGTTAGGTGTATCAGAAATTTTATTTTTATCAGATGGAAATAATGAATTTTTATTATCTTCTCAATTAATTAGAAATCATGAAAAAAGCTTTATGGGTCAAAGACTTATTCGTTCAATTATCTTAATTAATAATCTTAAAGTTGAAAAATTAATTTGTGATAATCCAGGTGAGTTAAAAGAAACAAGCTATGAGGCTATTTTAGATAGCATTTAAATACTCTTTTATTTTTTTATTTGACTCAAAGTTATTAGCAAATACGTAACTTTTTCTACTATAACTTTCATACTTTTTGAGAATATCGATAATTGCTTTGACAAGTTGTTTGGGGTTATTTTCTTTTACAATTATACCATTTTTACCTATTGACTCTGGAGTTCCCCCACTGTTACTGACTATGCAAGGTAATCCATAAGAAGCTGCTTCAACATTAGATATTCCAAAGCCTTCAATACTTTCAGAAGTGGTTATAGTTGGCATAATATGAACAGAAGAATTTTTAAAAATTTTTTCAATTGAAATATCACGGTGTATGAAATCTACTTGTTTTTGCAGTGAAAATTTAATAGCAAGGTCCTTCAATCTAGATAATTCAGGTCCATCTCCAAGAATGGCATATTTAAGTAATATTTTATATTCATTTCTTAATATAGAGATTGCTTCAAATACTAAATGGTGTCCCTTTCTGTATTCAAGTCTACCAACTGTACATAAATCGTATTTTTTTTTATTAATTTTACTTTTAGAAATTTTTTTAATAAAAGCAGGGTATATTATTTTATGATTAATTTTTTTTAAATTTTTAAAATTTTTAAATGTTTTAATTTTAGTAAATTGAGAATTATAGATTATTAAATCTGCTTTATTTAAAGAATTTAAAATTCTATGTTTATTTCTTAATTTTAGTATTTCATTTCCGTGAGCTAAACAAATTTTTTTAATATCAGTAGTATTATTAAATATCTCTAGTGATTTCCAACTATCAAAAAAAATAATATCAATTTTATTATTGTTTAAAAAATTCTGAGCAAAACTTGATTTAATTCTTTTTCTAAGAAACTTGATTTGATCAAATCTGTAAATATCAAACTTACATTTATTGTCAAATTCTGAAGAAAAAAGTTTAGATCCATCGGAGAGAACTGTTACTTTATTTCGCGTGCTAAATGCATGTTGAGCTATATTTGTCATTACAGACTCAATGCCGCCTACTTTTGGAGCAAAACATTGTGTGTAAATAAGAATATTAATAAGATATCTCCTTTAAAATCAAGCCCTTTGAAGGAACTGTTGGTCCTGCTAAACTTCTATCCTTAGCTTGAATTAATTCACTTATCCATTTAGTATTTTTACTTTTTAATCCAACTTCCAATAAAGATCCAACCATTATTCTAATCTGTTGATAAAGGAAGGACTGCGCCTTGAATATAAAAATAATTTTATTACCTTTAACATCAATTGATGCCTCATCAATAGTTCTAAGCGGTTTGTTAGATTGGCAACCATGTGCTCTAAACGAAGAAAAATCGTGTTTACCAATAAATAGCTTAATTGCATCTTGCATTGCTTCTAAATCTAAAGGTTGACGAATGTGTATACTAAAATCATCCTCAATAACTGATGGAGCTAGACTATTAAAAACTTGGTAATTGTAAATTTTATTTTTAGCAGTAAAACGAGCATTAAATTCATTATCAACACTTTCAACTTTAGTAACTCTTATCTTCTCAGTTCCGAGGTGAAAATTAATTCCACTTAGAATTTGATAGTCATCGAATTTTTTTTCTAAGTCAAAATTAGCACATTGTCCAATAGCATGAACACCTGCATCTGTTCTTCCAGCACCTTGAATAGTTTTTTTTTCACCGGAGAATTTGAATATTGCTTTTTCTAATTCACCTTGCACAGTTTTCTCATTTTTTTGATATTGCCAACCACAATAAGGTAAACCATGATATTCAATTGTAAGTTTTATATTAGTCATTATCGATTATTGCATTTAATTGAAATTGATTATTCCCTAAAACAAATTCTTTAATGTTTAATGGTTTCTTTCCTTCAGCTTGAATTTCTAAAATATCTAGACTGTTATTCTTACATGCAATAGTTAGAGGTAAATTTATTATCTTGCCCTCTTCATCTTGTAAGTTAGAAATTTTAGCTTTTAAAATTTTAAATCTCTGACCCTTATATTTAAACCACATTGCAGGTGATGGGTAAAAAGCTCTTACTTTTTTTTCAATTATGCTTGCAGATAATCCCCAATCTACTTGTGCTTCAAATTTGTCTATTTT
The DNA here is from genome assembly GCA_902584795.1 of uncultured Alphaproteobacteria bacterium. Lineage (GTDB taxonomy): Bacteria > Pseudomonadota > Alphaproteobacteria > HIMB59 > HIMB59 > HIMB59. Next base: position 79,680 of record CACIBB010000002.1, on the reverse strand, counting down.
TTTTGCATATGTAGATTGTGAATGATCTTGTTCTTTTAATTCGATTTGACCTAAAAAATATTTTTTTAACGTATTATATAACAATGAACAAGAGTCATGACTAATTTGATCAATTAATTGTTTACCATCAATTAATTCTGTAATTTTTATACTCTGCTGGGCTAAAATTGGACCTTCATCAATTTTATCGTTCATTTTGATAATACTTATACCTGTCTCTTTATCATTATTTTCAATTGCTCTTTGAACAGGTGCTGCTCCTCTCCATCTTGGTAGAAGCGAGGCATGTATATTTATAAAACCATTTAAAGGAGTGTTTAGCCAATTCAGTGGAACTATTTTTCCATAAGCAAAAAGGATTGCGACATCAGGCTTTAATGATTGAAATTCTTTCAAAGAGGTATCATCAAGTATTTTGGGAGTAAAAACAGGTAGAAGTTGACTTTCTGCCCATTGTTGAACTGGTGTGTTATATTTTTTTTGTCCTCTAAATTTTTTTTTTGGCTCTTGTGTATAAATCCCTACTATTTCATATCCCCCAAGATAAAGAGTCTTTAGAGGAGGAAGAGAAAATTCTGGTGAGCCAAAATAAACTACACGTTGTTTTTTCATTTAAATTATTTCTTTTTCTTTTTTATACTTTCTCATTTTTCTAATAATCACATCTCTTTTTAAACGACTTAAATGGTCAACAAATAAAATACCGTTTAAGTGATCTAATTCATGTTGTATTATTCTCGACTCAAAACCTGTAAATGTAGAGATTTTTTTTGAGTTGTCTTCATCAAGATACTCTATCTTAATTTTTTCAGGACGGTCTATTTCTGCAAAATGTTCTGGAAAAGATAAACAACCCTCTTCATATGGCACTTTATTTTCATGTAATGATATAATTTTAGGATTTATCATTGTAATAGGTTTTTTTTCTTCGTCTCTGGAGCCAGCATCAAGAACAAATATGCGAATATTTAAACCTATCTGTGGAGCAGCTAAACCAACTCCATTTGCAGAATACATAATCTCGTACATTTGTTTTATAAGTTCTCTATGATGATTGTCTACCTGAGGTATAGATACACTCTCTTTTTTTAATATAGGATCAGGTGCATAAATAAGCTTCAACATGGAATTTAATATATTTTATACAGTTATCAGAGACAATAAATCAAACTTTTAAGGTGTTACTTCTGATTAAATTAGCTTAAGTTTTTACGCGACTCTAAAGCTGCCCCTAAGGTATTATCATCTAAATAATGAATCTCGCTTCCGACAGGAACACCGTATGCTAGTTGTGTAATTTTAATATTTTGATTTTCTAGTTTATCCTTTATTACTAAAGCTGTAGTTTGTCCCTCAATTGTTGCACTCAATGCAAGAATAATTTCTTGTACTTGATTGTTTATAATTCTTTCTTTGAGTTTATTTAAATTTAAATCCTGTTCTGTAAAATTTTTTGAGGCCGATAAAAGTCCCCCAATTACATGATAAAGACCTTTATGATATCCTGATCTTTCAAAAGCCCATACATCAGCCATGTCTTCAACAATACAAATTGTGGTTTTTGATCTATTTTCTGAAGAGCAAATTTTACATGGAACAATCACATCTAATATTCCACAGTTAGTACATTTTTTTACCACAGATGCAGTTTCCTTTATACTTTCTCCTAAGGGTAACATTAATTCTTGTTTATTTTTTATCAAATATAAAGCTATTCTCTGTGCAGAGCGTTGACCAATTCCAGGTAATCTAGAAATTAGATTAATAAATTTTTGAAGTTCGTCTTGTGACAATTTAAAAAGGCATCTTCATTCCTGGAGGCAATGGTAATCCACCAGTTATTTTTTTCATTTCTTCAGCTGACATTTCCTCAACTTTTTCTTTTGCTTGATTAAGTGCGGCCTTTATTAAATCCTCCAACACTTCTTTCTCATCAGAAGACAACAGTGATTGATCTATATCAATTGATTGAACAATTTGTTTACCATTCATTATAACTTTAACCATTCCTCCTCCGGACTCAGCCTCAACGGTTTTATTTTCAAGCTCTTTTTGCATTTCTTGCATTTTGGCTTGCATTTCTTGGACTTTTTTCATCATACCGCCCATATTACCCATCATTTGCATCACCTCTTTCTAATTCTTCAATATCTATAATCTTTGCATTAGGAAATTTAGCAAGAACTTTTTTAAATTCATCAGTCTTCATCTCCTGGGCAATTAATTCTTTTTTATATAGAGACTTAATTTTCTCTAAAGTTTTTATTTCTGTTTTAAGTACCATTTCGATTTTGTAATCATTTTCCAAATTTTTGTATAATTCTTCGCTACCATTGAAATTTTTGTCAGACACATTTAGTCGTAATATTTTATTTTTCTCTGAAAAATCAATTATTTCAATATTTTCGATAATAATGCCTGCCATAAGTGGTGAGAAATTTTTCCCATAAAATTGAAAAAATTTCTGATGAATATCAATTTTTTCTTTTAAAGATATTGGCGATACTTTTTCAACTTTGTTTTGAATTACTTGATCAATATTAGGAGAGGATTGAGCTATACTCTGATTTATTTCAGACTTTTTTTTTTCTACTAAGTCTGTTGATTGATTATCATTTAACAAGAAAGCACACCTGAGCATCACCATTTCTAGAGTTGAATGAGGTTGAGGCGAGATTTTAATTTCATCATAGCCCTTCATTAAACTTTGCCAAAAAATATTTAACTTGCCACTATCAAATTGGATAACATAGGATGCAAAATTTTTATCTTCTTCAGTTAAAAATTCATCCTTAATAAGCTCTTGATTTATTTTTAATTTGCATGACCAATTTATTATATTCATCATATCTTCAATAATTTTAGAGGTCTCTGAACCTCTTTGATACATATCATCAAGCATAGAAATTAATTTTGATAAATTGTTATCAAAAATACATCTCGATAGTTCATACAAATCACTTTGCCTTGCAAAACCTAGCATGTTAACAATTTCTTCAACTTGAATTTCTTTTTGTGATTTAAATATATTAGCTTGATCTAATATACTTAAGGAGTCCCTTACTGAACCATCACTAGCTTTAACTATTAAATTTAATGCCTCATTAGTAATTGTAATATCCTCTTTTTTAGCAATGTTTTTAAGAAAATCAGATAGAGTCTTCTTCTCAACTCGTCTTAAGTCAAACCTTTGACATCTTGAGAGAATGGTAATAGGAACTTTAGAAATCTCAGTAGTTGCAAATATAAATTTTGAGTGAGGAGGTGGCTCTTCCAAAGTTTTAAGAAGAGCATTAAATGCACTTTTAGACAACATGTGCACCTCATCGACTATGTAAACTTTATAATTTCCTAAAACAGGATTATATTTTACATTTTCTATAATCTCTCTCGCATTTTCAACACTTGTATTTGATGCAGCATCAATTTCTATAACATCTGGGTGTCTATCTTCGGTAATGGCTTTTGCTTGCTCACAATTGATTAAATCAGGATTATTATTTTTATCAAAAACTGTACAGTTCAACATTTTTGCAACAATTCTTGCTGTTGTTGTTTTGCCTACTCCACGTATACCTGTAAAAATATATGCATTAGGGATTTTGTTTTGCTCTATCGATTTTTGAATAGTCTCAACTAAATACTCTTGACCAATAAGATCTTGGAAACTTAAAGGTCTATATTTTAATGCAAGAATATTCGATTGATGTTTCATAATGGACTCAAAGGAGAATTACACGACCCAACCCCTTATGTTACGGCTGCTTTCTTTCGAACCTGACCGGATTGGCATAAAAAGTTGCCCATGTAATTCTCAAATTATCTTATAACAGTATTAAATAGAAATATGAAGTTATTGTCTTACTCTATATGGAGATTTTTCAAAAACTCCTAATTTTCTAACCTTTGAACAATAATGATACATATCGTCAAGGGCAAATTTAGTGTTTTGTTGTTCAGGATGTCCTTCAATTTCACAATAAAATTGTGTAATTACGAAATCTGCTCCATAATTATAACTTTCGAGTTTGATCATATTAACATTATTAGTTGCAAATCCCCCCATTACTTTAAATAAAGATCCTGGTGTATTTTTAACTGAAAATAAAAAGGATGATATGTATGTTTTAGTCTCATCAAACTCTAAATTTTCATTTTTAGACATTATATAAAATCTTGTGATGTTGTTAACAGAGTTTGCGAAATTATCATCAATAACTTTTAAGCCATAGATTTTTCCCGCCAAACTTGAAGCAATAGCAGCTGTATCTATTATTTTCTCATCCTGGATTTTTTTTGCTGAACCTGCTGTATCAGCTCCGATCAAAATATCTAAATCTAATTTTTGAATTTTATCGCTACATTGTGCCAAAGCCTGTTCATGACTGATAATATTTTTGATATTTTCAATTTTACTATCTGGATGAATTAAAAGCTTGTGTTCAACTTTTTGAAAGTGTTCAAAGTTAATATGCAAATTAGATTTTGGTATCAATCGATGAATATCAGCTACTCTGCCTGCAGCAGAGTTCTCAATAGGAATCATTGCATAATCAACATTTCCAATCTCAGCCTCGTTTAAAGCAATCTCAAATGTTTTACAGGGTAACGGTTCTGCCCCAGGAAAGAACTCTTGCACTGCAAGATGACTATATGCTCCCTCGACTCCTTGAAAAGATATTTTTTTATTCATTTTTTATAAATTAATCGATTTACTCTATCTAAATCTTCTTGTGTATCAACTCCCAAAATCTCTTCTTTAATTATTGAAATTCCAATTTTATCTGTTTCAATAACACGAAGTTGTTCGAGTTTCTCACTAAGCTCTCTTTGAGTAGGTGGTAAAGAGATAAAATTTGACAAAAAATCTTTATGATACCCATAGATACCAATGTGATGAAAAATATTCTTATTAACTTTTTGTTTATCATTTAATGTTCTTGAAAAATCTAAAGCACAATTATTTTCATCAATTAAGACTTTCACTTTAGAGCTATTATAAGCTTCATTTAAGTTTACGAATGGACAAGCTAAAGTGCTCATTTGAAATTTTAGAAGTCGCTCTTTTAATAAATAAATGTGATTATCTTTAATAAATGGCATGTCTCCTTGGACATTAATTACGTATTTAAAATTTATTGTATCCTCAAATTTTTTTAATGCCTCTCCAATACGGTCACTTCCTGATGGATGATTAGGATCTGTCATGACGTGCTTGAGATCCATCTTTTCACAGTAATCTTTAACCTCTTGGTCACATATAGCTAAAATTACATTTTCTGTAAAATCAATTACACGATTATAAACGTGATGCAGCATTGGTAACTCACCAATTTTTGCAAATGGCTTATTTGGAAATCTAGATGCCTTTAATCTTATTGGTATTATAACTAATATATCATTCATTAATGCGACAAAAATCCGTTTTTAGTGGTATATTTTTAAACATAGACTTCTCTTTTTAATATGGAAACTAATAAAATTCTAGGTGCAATAATACTTGCTTTACTTCTTGCTGCTGTATTCTCAAAGGTTGCTGATATGGCGATACATCCCGAGTTTCCAGATGAACTTGCATACAAAATTGAAATACCTGAAGGTGGTGTTACAACCTCTGTAAGTGAAGATGTGGATATTTTTGCTGTTTTACCGGACATTACACCTATGCTGGCATCAGCTAGTATGGAAAATGGTGAAAAGATTTTTAAAAAATGTGCATCTTGCCATACTCATGTTAAAGGTGGTGAAAATAAAACTGGTCCTGCGATGTGGGGTATAGTCAATAGAGAAAAAGGATCAGCAGAGGGCTTCGCATATTCCGGTGCACTTGCTGCATTTGGTGGCGATTGGAATGTAGAAGAACTCAACAAATTCTTATTAAAGCCAAAAAAGTATATTACTGGCACGAAAATGAACTACAACGGTATTAAAAAAGACCAAGATAGGGCTGATTTAATAAGGTGGTTAAGCTCTCTAAGCGATTAAAGTTTAATAAATTATTTTTTAGAATAACATAATTATTAATGAGTTCGGTTTCAGTAGATTCGAATAAGTTAAAATCCTTAATTGGTGCTTACTATGATAGAAGAATGTTGCGTATTCTTTTGTTAGGTATCATAAGTGGATTTCCCTGGGTTCTTATTGCTAGCGCTTTGTCTTTGTGGCTAAAAGAAGAAGGGCTTAGCAGAAGTACAATAGGATGGGCTGGGTTAATATTTGGTGTTTATGCTTTTAATTTTTTGTGGGCACCAATAATTGATCGGATGAGATTACCTTTTTTAACAAATAAAATAGGGCATCGAAAATCCATAATCCTTTTAATGCAAACAATAATTTTAATTTGCCTGATAATTTGGAGTGCCCTTGAACCAACTCAAAATTTAGCATTGATCATTGGTGTAGGTTTAGCTATTGCAATATCATCTGCTACGCAAGATATAACAATAGACGCCTTAAGAATTGAGCAAATTAAAAAAGAAGAATCGGCTAGTATGGCTGCAGGAGCTGCAATGGCAGTCGTTGGATGGTGGACTGGATTTAAATTAGGTGGTTATGTATGTTTAGAGATTGCTGAAAAGTTAGAAAACTCTGGAGTCGATCAATATTGGCAAGTAACTTTTATTTTTTTAATGGGTATTATAGTCTTATGTAATGTAGGGTTATCTTTTATTCCGGAGTCCAACAAAGAGAGATTTCAAAAAATTTTAAATACAGATGCATCTAATACAAATGTCGAGAGTGTTGTAAAGGCAAGTTATTTATTTATAGCAATTGGAGCAATATGTTTTTTAGTTGGGCAATTCTTTGAGAAAATATGGTTTACGAACGGAGGTCTAACTTTTGTTGTAATTGGAGTTGTATTTTATATTTTTTCTTTTTTTATAAGTAAATTTGGTGCGGAAAATCCTATTTCTCAAACGTTTTATTATCTGAATAATGTTGTAGCAAATCCACTGAGTAGTTTTTTTAATAATAATGGAGTTAGAATTGGAATTGCTATCTTAGCTTTTGTTTTCCTATTTAAAGTTGGAGAAGCCTTTTTGGGAAGGATGAGTTTAGTTTTTTATAAAGAAATTGGTTTTTCTAAGGGGGATATAGCTATTTACTCAAAAGCTCTTGGTTGGATTACTACCATTGTTTTTACTCTTATTGGAGGGGCTATTGCAATGAGGTCTGGTATAATTAAAACTCTAATAATTGCAGGAATAGCAATGTCAGCCACGAATATTCTATTTTCAATTCTAGCATGGGTTGGACCCTCGAAAGTTCTATTTGCATTTGCAGTAATCATTGACGACCTTGCAGCGGCTTTTGCAACTGTAGCATTTGTAACGTTCATATCACTTCTTGTAGATCGAAGCTTCACTGCTACACAATACGCTTTATTAGCGTCTGTTGGAACTGCAGGGAGAACATTATTAGCATCCTCTTCCGGTGCTATGGTTGACGGATTAGGTGGCGATTGGGGATTATTCTTTATGATAACTGCCATCATGGTAATACCATCTCTGATATGTTTGTTATTAATTAAAAATAAAATTAATTTAGTTAAGAACTAAATATTTAATTATTTATTGAAGAATACAATCTGTTGTAACCAGCTGTGAAACCTTTTAATGAATAAGTTATAGTGGCCTCTCGGTTATCAAGAAATAAAGCCTTTATAGAAATTTGATTTCCAGCTTTGAAAAAATTTACAAAATTTTCTCCAATTATCTCTGCCACAAAACATGCGCTTTGATTACAGTAAGCATAATTAAGATCTATTGGATCTTTTTCGTCGATTTGTAATTTAATTGGGCTTTTCAGATTCACTGCATGGGGAAATGCTATTTGCATTTGTGTTAATTTATCTGGGTTTATAGTTATTGATAAATAACTGACGACTTCATTTGTGTTGGAGTCAAATACAAGCTCTCTTAAATCACATATTTTTTGATTTTGCTCAGAAACACAAGTATATTGCCAAGCCTCAAAGTTTTCTTGCTCCAAAATATGACTGTCTGCAAAAAGCGTACTTATAAAAAAAAAGAAAAGAAGAATTAATTTAAATAAAAAAGAAAACATTAATTAAATCTACATCAATCAGAGAAATTGTTAATTTTTTAATTTTATTTGGACAATCTCATTGTTAGATCCTAATCTTATCTTTGGGCCCCATGTTGCTGATCCAGAGCTCACATATAAATAGTTATTCATTCTTTGGTAAAGCCCATAAATATAAGGAAATTTTAGTTTTACAATAAAATTGAAAGGAAAGATCTGTCCATTATGTGTGTGGCCAGAAAGCATTAAATTAGCTTTAGCTGAAACTTTTTCCCAAATAGAGGGTTTATGAACAATCAACAGATTAAATAAGTCTTTTTGAAAAAGTTTTTCAAAACTAGAAATTTTTGATTTATCACTTATGTTATCTGAGAGTCCAATTAAATTAATTCCATTAATTTTTAAAGATTCATTGTTTAGTGTTTGTATTCCAACACTATCAAGATCATCAAGATGTTTTTTTGAGTTTTTAATATAGTACTCATGATTGCCAGTCACAAAATAGATAGGTTTGTTAAGTTTTTTAAACTCCTTGAGATCTTCGATTTTAAAAGAACTACTATCAATTAAATCACCACCAATAATTAAAAAAGATGGGTCTATTTTAATGATTTCAGATACAATTTTCTTAAGTAAAGATGGATGATTTGAACCTATATGGACATCACTGATAAAAACAAATTTAAAACTTTTGTCTACCAGTGCTGAATTTAATGAGAGATTTTTTATTTTAATCTTTTTTGAATTAATATATCCGTAAATGATAGTAGGGATTTGAATAAAAAAGAAAAAAATTGCTAGCTTGTAATTACTTACAATCTTAAGATATTCAAAAGCGATTAGAGGTAATATTAAAAAAAAAGATACTGTACCTATACCAAATCCCTCATAAACAAAAATTTTTATAAATTTATTTGTACTTTTTGATCTAAAATAATAAAGACATAGAGAAAATACCAAAGTAGTAGTTATAAAGACCTCTAATAGTGATGTTGGATTACCTAGCCAAGTAGATAAAACATCAAATGGGAATATAAAAATTAAATACGAAATGAAGTAAAGAGTGATAATAGATAACATTACCCTAACTCTCATTTTTGGTCTTATCGAAGTAAAAAAGAAGGAGACCTGCAAGTATAACTATAAGTATTCCAAAATAATTATATATGGAGGGTAATTGATTAAAAATAATCCAGCCTAAAAATACACCATAAATAATTTGAAAATAACTTGTAAGACCAAATACTGCGGAAGGTAGTGTTCTGGAACCGTAAATTACAGCGCTAACACCAAGTCCTGCAAAGAGACCACCTAAAATTGATAAAGACAGATCATTATATGTCATTATTACGAACTGAAATTTTGTTGTAAAAAAAAAGATTACAACACTTACGGCCATGCTAAAAAAAGCTGCAGAATATGAAGATGTTAAATAATTATATTTACGCGTAATTAAGTGGGTAACTGCAATACAAAAAGCACCAATAAATACATACAAAACTCCTTCAAAAGATACAGTGCTAGAACCAAAGGGTTCTGCTGAAATCAATACTCCAAAAAAACCCATAAGTATAGCCATCACTCTAATAATGTTTATATCATCACTCAAAAAAAAATGAGACATAACTAAAAGCATTAAAGGCGAAGTAAATAAAACGGGATAAACAATTGAAAGAGGTAGAAGCAGTACTCCTTTTAAAACACAAAGAAATCCTATCGTATGCACTATTCCTCTTATAATCTGAAAAGTGTAATTTTGATTTTGATAAAATTTAAAGCCGTGATTTTTAAATATGAAATAAGCTAAGGGTATTAAAGAAAACAATGCATTATAAAATAATAATTGCAAAATAGGATATCTGTCACCTAGAATTTTAATTACAGAATCCATTGAAACTAGTAACACAAATCCAATTAAAGATACAAAAAAAGGTATTATATAAACTCTATTAATCATTTAAGAAAAATTAAGATCATTATTTTTTTAGAGAAACACACTTTAATTCATACGACCAGTTTTTGTCGAATTCTTTGTATGATATTGAAAAATCTAAATCCAAATTACTGTTAATTGATAAAATAGAAATATAGTCTTCAGTCTCATAATTAAAAACGAAATTGGGGTAATTTTCGATAAGCTCATATTTTTTCTCATCAAAACTACTATAAATATAAATTTTATCTTTTAAGTTTTCTTCATTTAATAAATCTAATTGTGTACCAGAAACTTTTTGCTTACAGTCAAAATACTTGAGCGCATTGATACTCTTATCGCAAATACAGGCGAGAGAAAATTTATCTAATAAATCTGCATATGTTAAATTTGGCAGTATTATAAAGAAAATAATGATAAAGTTTTTCATATTGGGTACTTATATATCATGATGAATAAACAATTAATTACTATTATCATTTTTTGTGGGATAGGGTTTGCAATCATAAGAATTTTACTAGAGTCATTTTTTCCTGGTGGAATATCACTTTGAATGAAGATAAAAGAAAAAAAATTTGGAATAAAGTTCAGTTAATTGGGGACGAAATTCAATCTCTTTTGAAGCCCTCGCCTTTTCATCCAAGGGGTAGAAATGCATACGCGCATATTGCACTCAGCATTAAAGAAAAATATGGATGCAGTTACAAAGATATTCCTGATGATCAATACGAAGAGGTCATTTTATTTTTAGAACATTTGAGAAAAAATCCTAATTAAATTGTCTTGATTTTTTTTTGATAAACTTTATTTGTAAACTAAAAATCATGCCTAGAACAAAAAGTTTAGCTACATTAATAGAACATTACGGGGAAGAAAGAATATATAACCCTAAATCAAATAAAGTGCCTGCTATTTATAAAATATTAAATAGGCATATCTTCAATAATCGCCTCAAACAACCAAAGATTACAATACGAAGAATGCATGGAGCTCTAGGTCTATTTGAATTTAATCCTTACGCTACAAAATTTTGTTACAAAATAACCATTCATAATAAATTTAAAAATTTTAGAGAATTTGTTGAAATTCTTGGTCATGAGATGGTTCATTACTACCAAAAACTAATTTTAAAACAAAATACTGCCAAACATAATAAGGAATTCTATAGTTTCAAAAATAAATTTAAAAAGTTAGGACTTAATTTAAAAAGGGTTTATAGATAACTTTATCTAAAAGAAGACTCTAAATTTCCACCATCTACAGTTATTACACTTGCGGTCGACTTATAAGACAAAGCTAAATGATAAAAAGCATCGGCTACATCTATTGCTTTAACTTCCTGTTTTAATAAGTTACCAGACATGTATTGCTTAGTGGTTAGGCCTCTTGCTTTAGATCTCTTTGTGATCATATCATCAGTCATTAAACCACTTCTTATTCTATCAGCATTCACTCCATTAAAACGAATTCCGTAATCACTATACTCTGTTACATATTGTTTCATTAAAAATAATAGAGCAGCTTTTGTAAGACCATAAGCAGCATAATTTTTTCCGGGATTTACAGCTTGTTTTGAAATATTAAACAAAACTACTCCTCTGGTTTTTTGCCTTTTCATTATTTCAATTCCGTGTTTAACGAAATAGTGATGCGCAAAAAGATTCAAATCAAAACTTTTATCAAATTGTTGCCTTGTGAGTTTTTCCAAAGACTCTACAGTAGCAAACCCTGCATTAGAAATGAGGATGTCCACACCGCCATAAATAGAGGATATTTCTTTAAATACATCCTTAATTTTGTTTTCATTTGTAATATCACATTTTATATAACTCATCCCCGTTATATCCTGTTTGATATCTTTGGGGCTGATAATATCTATAATTATTACATCTGCTCCTTCTGCTTTAAATTTTTGTGCTGTAACATAACCGATACCTCCAAGGCCGCCTGTAACAACAGCTACCTGTCCTTTAAGTTTTTGAGATGAATTTTTAATTTTTGCTAGCTCAAGGGGCCAATATTCCATTCTAAAAATTTCTTTTTCAGGTATTGACTTAAAATTTCCAAACTTTGCAGCTTGTAAAATCACTGAGAGAGAATTTAAACCTACATCCATTGCTATTTTGGCATCTTTAAATGTCGGCCCTGTGGAAAAAATACCGATGCCTTTTACTAAAATTAATCTTGGATAGGGGTCTAACATTGAGGCGGTAGAGTTATATTTATGATTACGTTTAAAATATTTCTTATAACTTTCTTTAAAATTTTCAATGGATTGAATAATATTTTTTTCTAGATTATTAGATTTTTCTTTTGATAAATCGATTATTAATGGTTTTGATTTAATCCTTATAACATGATCAGGTGTCACAGGTCCTTCATTTGTAAATTTTTTTAAATTAGGATGTGAAAAAAATTCGTCAAAGAATTTCGGTTTATTAAAATGTACAACCTTTCTTTCAAAATCATCACCACGTTTGTTAGCTATTTGTTGCCTTATCAGATTTGAAATTTCTGAAATACTAATTTTTTTTTCAAAGTATTTGCTAACCCTAATACGCTTAGATTTTTTTGTGAGCTCTTTTTCAGCCTTTGTTATATATTTAATCATTCTGTCGTAACTTTCTTTTGCATTATTTGCAAAAGTGAAAATTCCATGATTTAAAAGAATTAATCCTTTTACATTTGGATTTCTATCAAATACCTCAGAAGCTTTTTTTGCTAATTCAAAACCAGGCATAATGTATGGAACGATACCCATTTCATCACCAAATACATGTTTACAAATTTTTTCTGGATTAGGTTGATCAATAAGAGAGAGAATTGCATTAGAGTGGGAGTGATCAACAAATTTGTGAGGGAGGAACGCGTGTAAAAGAGTTTCTACAGAAGCATTTGGGAAAGAAGTATCAAGCATATATTTACGCTGATAATTAACCATTTGGAAATCATCTAGCTCAATGAGTTTTCTCATACTAAGAAGATTTTTCATTTCTAAAGCTGGGAAACCATCCTCCTCTATATTACCCATATCTTTCCCACTACCTTTTACATAAATAATTTCCTCATTGTTACCTAGAAGGGTATCTAATGATGATTTCACAGATGTGTTTCCTCCTCCGTGAAGAACAACAGTAGGATCATTTCCCAAAAGTTGTGTTGTATAAATGCGGAGTGCTAAGTCTTTAGGAACACCTCTTTTTGCATATTTTTTAATGTAAGATTTCGCTTCGTTTTCTTTATATTTACTTTTCATTGAATTAGCTGAGTATAAATTAATCTATTCTTTTGGTTGATGAATGATCAAATAGATGTGCTTTTTCAATGTTGATTGAAAGAGGAATGACATCACCATTTTTAATTGTGGTACGTCCACCATTTTGAACTACTCTAAATTCGTTATCATCTAACATTGCTATTATATGAGTCTCTGAACCAGTTGTTTCAACTAAAACTACCTCTGCTTTGATATTTGAGCTTGGATCTATGCTCACGTCAGTAGGTCTTATGCCATAAACTACATTTTGATTATTTGTTACATTTTTTTTTGAGTGAGGTAGGTCCTGTGACTTTAATTTAATACTACTCTTATCTGTTACAACTCCCTCAAGAAGATTAATTGCAGGAGTACCAATAAAATCGGCAACAAATAAATTATTTGGTTTTTCATAAATTTCATTTGGAGTTGCTATTTGTTCAATAATACCATTGTTCATAATCACTATCTCGTCAGCCATAGTCATAGCCTCAATTTGATCATGAGTTACATAAATAGTGGTGGCATTTTGTTGATTATGTAATTTTCTAATTTCCAATCTCATATGAGCTCTTAATTTTGCATCAAGATTTGACAAAGGCTCATCGAACAAAAATACCTTTGGGTCTCTTACTAATGCTCTGCCCATAGCTACCCTTTGCCTTTGTCCACCTGACAGCTCTTTTGGTGTTCTGTTTAAAAAATCTGTTAAATTTAACACAGAAGCAGCCCACTCAACTTTTTCTTTTATATCTTGACTAGCCATTTTTCTGATCTGTAAACTGAATGCAATATTATCAAAGACATTCATTTGAGGGTATAAAGCATAGTTTTGAAAAACCATTGCTATATCTCTATCTCTTGGGTGGATGTTATTAATAATGTCTCCTCCTATTGAAATTTCCCCACTAGATATAGTTTCTAATCCAGCGGTCATTCTCAACAAAGTAGTCTTTCCACACCCTGAAGGGCCAAGTAAAACAACAAATTTTTGATTACCAATATTTAGATTTATATCTTTAAGTACCTCTACAGAGCCAAAGTTTTTTTTAATATTTATATATTCTACTTCAGACATTTATTAATCCATCTAGTTGATTGCTATCCCCGGCTAAATCAAGAATAGTATATCGATCTCTTATGAACCTAGCATATCTTAGAGCATCTTTATAAAAATTACTATCAAGTTTAGCATCTTCGGGAGTTCTTAATGCACCGCACTCTCCCATAGAATTCCAAATAATGTCAAAGTCTAACATTTTCTCTCTTAGGGGTTGAACAAATTCGAGCCAGTTCTTGTGAAAAAAATTATTAATCATCTCTGCTCTCTTTTCATCGAATATTTTTGTCTTCATTGCATCATGAATTGTGTCTAACATTTGATGACCAAGTTTTTGAATGATTTCTTGCTCAGGTATTTGAGTTGGTTTTATTATCGGTGGTGTATCTTTATTTAGAATAGAATTTTGGATTTTTGAAATACTAATAGTTGCGATTCCCACTTGTTCTCCATGAGACGTTCCAGGATGGTTATCTTTTGCAAACATATCTATGTAATGAGAAATGCCATGTTCACCCATACTTCCCACATGAGTTGTCTGTGTAAATGACGTACCTAATCCCATTATTGCAGAGATACGTGTAAGTAAAGCAAGAGCTTCTATATCTCCTTTTGCAATTAATGAAGCGTTTTCAATCATATCTTTCTCATATAAAGCTAAAAGAGAATACGGTGCTGTTTGATAATCAGTCTTTAAAATTTTATGAGACATCAACCAATCAACTTGTGCAGTTGTTCGACAAATTACATCTGCAAAAGCAGCAGCTGTAAGTCTTTTGGGACACATGCTGAGAACCTCTAAATCAAAGAAGACACCTTGTGCATAATGCGCAACCAATGATTTTTTGATTCCATCAAAAGATATAGAGGCTGTGCCTGTTGTGTAAGCATTCATAGGAGTGGTCGCAAAGACAGAGTATGATTTTTTTTCAAGAAAAGTTGCATACTTTATACTATCGCTGACTGTACCTGACCCAACTGCAATAACTCCATCGTAATCTTTAATTTTTTTTCTTAAAAATTCTACACCTTCTATACTTGAAGATGGGCTCTCCCATATATACTCATCTGCTTTTACTTTACCTTGAAGATTTTTATAAATTCTTGAACCAAGGGCTTTGTATGTAAATTGATCACTTACAATAAGAAGATTTTGGTTTGGATGTAATTGAGAAATCAATAATGACTCTTTGCCGTCTAAACTTTTATCTATTTCAATTTTTTTAATTGGGATACCGTATTTTTTTTTATCTTCAGGGTTAACCCATTTGCCTGCAATTAGATCTTTTATTACACCATTATAATCACTCATGATTTATATTTTTCAGTAAATTGAACAAGAGATTTATTAATTGATTTATTTGAGTCATAAACATTTTGGTAAATATTAATTAAATCTTGATATTTTGATTTGTTATCTAAGTTAGGTTCAATAAGTCGAGTTTTCCCTGACATATTTTCTGCAGACTCTTTTATGCTGCTATACCAACCTGCGCCATAAGCAGCTATCATACCAGCGCCCAATGAAGATGCTTCTACAGTGTCAGCAATAAGTACATTCTTTCCAGAAGCATCAGCCAACATTTGCACCCATGCAGGACTATTCGCACCTCCTCCTATTGCAAGATATTCTTTTACATTTATGCCTGTTTCTTTTTCGATATTTTGAGTTCTAAAAACGGAGTCTAGGGTCAATCCCTCTAATATCGATCTATAAACATGGTAGGGGGTATGGCTTATACTTAAACCTACTATAATTCCTCTTGCATAAGAGTCCCAATAAGGATCCATTACTCCACCAGTGTATGGTTGTAAAATCAATCCATCACTTCCAATTGGTATTTTATTAATTTGTTCCTCTAGGTTTTTAAAAAAATTTGGATCCTTCCTATCACCATGAATAAATTGGTCAACATACCAGTTGACAAGTAAAGCTCCTGACAATAGAACATTTTCCATTATAAAACCTTCTCCGTGTGCAGCAATTTCTGTTCTCCAATTTTTTGAAATTTTATAATCCTCTGACCAAACCCCGGAAACGACGGCTGTTCCAAGATTAATATATGCTCTATCTGATTTTGTACAATTTGTACCAAGACCAGCAAGTTGCCCATCGCCCCCTGCAGCAAAAATACTTAAACCCTCTTTTAAACCAGTTTGGTGAGATGCATCCTTTGAGACTTTGCCTATGCAAGTTCCTGGTTTGAAAGATTTAGGAAGTCTTGATTCATCAATACTCAAGTGTTCCAATATATCTTTAGACCAACATTTATTAACAACATCAAACATTCCATGAGGATCCGAACTAATCCAACCGGTGTTAAATTCCCCTGATAATCTATGAACTAAGAAAGCTTGAACATCTGCAAAACAGGCAACTTCATCAAATATTTTTTTTTCATTTTTCTTAAGCCAATAAACTCTATAAAGACATGGACATGGATCTTTTGGACGTCCTGTGATTTTGTGAATTTGGCCTTCACCCATTATAGAATTCAACTCTTCTACTTCCTCTATAGATCTTTTGTCCATCCAGACTGTAGCTGGGTAGACTGCTTTCCCTGATTTATCTAATTTTGCTAAAGTTTCACGTTGATTAGATATGGCTAGCCCTTCAACTTTAGTCATATCTATTTTTTTAGCTAACTCATTGGATGATACGCAAAAAGCTTTCCACCAATCCTCGACATCCTGTTCGAATTTTTCAAGACTTGGATTGTTTAAAGGAATATCACATCTGCCCTCGGCGATCGCATTACCTTTATCATCCCATGCAATTGCTTTTGTTGATTGTGTAGAACTGTCGACGCCAATAACTAGACGTGTCATTTAGTAATCTTGTTTTGTAGGAGTCACTACCACTTCTTGCATGATAACATTTTGTGGCATTTCATATGCAAAAAGTATCATTTTTGCAACATAGTCTGGGGATATTCTTCCTCCAATTCTTTCGATATTTTTTTTATAAGCTTCTAAAGTGTTAGGGTCGGTAATTCCATTTAAAACTTCTGCTTCAATATTTCCAGGTGACATTACTATCACTCTAACATTATGCGGTGACAGATAACCTCTAATACTCTCTGATATTGCATGGACAAAAAATTTTGTCCCACAATAGACTGTATGATCTTCATAAATTTTTCTTCCTGCTATTGAACTCATATTAACTATAGTGCCACCCTTTCGGGCTTTCATGTTGCTCATCACAGCATAAATTCCATTCATTACACCTTTCGTGTTAACATCAATCATTTCATCCCATTCAGATGGATCTTGAGTTCCAATTTCTGCAAGTCTGGCCACACCAGCATTGTTAAAAATCATGTCAGTTGGTCCATACTCTTTTTCAGCCTCACGTATAGCAGCTATAAGTTCTTCTCTATCTCGAACATCTACTTTTCTACACATTGAGTTTTCTAATTTAAACGACTCCATTATATCTAATCTTCTTGCTATCAATAAAGTAGGGTACCCTGCCTTTGAAAACGCTTTTGCAGTAGCGGCACCTATACCGCTGCTTGCACCAGTTATAACTGCTAAAGGTTTTTTCATATTTTTACCTAACACATTATAACTAGGGTGGTTAAACCACCCTAGTTAATTTTTTTAATTAAACCCCAACAGTTTTGTTGAAGTTTTTAGCAATAGTGTCTAAACACTCTTTCGCTGAACCATACTCACCGGCCCAGTATCTTCCTAATTCTATAGGTATCATGTTACTAGACATATCTGCCCACTCAGGTAGGTCTGGTTCTGATCCCATGTCATTGAAGATTGCATCTCTAACAACATCAAGGTGGCGGGTTGTACCGTTACCACTTCTGTTATTAGCTTTGATACGCTCATCATCATAGACAGCTGATCTAGTTGGACCAGTACCACCACCAAGTGCAGTGATGTAGACTTGTGTTTCATAGCTAGTTGCCCATTGAGCAAATAACCAAGCTGCATCTTTATTTTTTGAATATTTAGAGACAGCTAGTGAAGATCCACCTTGGTGTGCAACACCTGGAATTTCACCATAACCACAATCATTTGTTGATCTTAAAGGACTTGCTGGAGCTGGGCAGGCTGCTGCCATCATTTTTCCTTGAACAGCAGACTCATCTGAGTCCCACCATGGGAAGAATTCACCCCATGAGATTGTTTGAGCAGAACCACCTTGAAGGATATCCTGTCCTTGACCATCCCATGTCCAACTTGTAACGCCCGAAGGCATGTACTCTTTAAGTTTAGTCCAGTAATCCATACCAGCAAGGCCATTTGCATCATTACCAGCAAAGCTTCCATCAGGATTGGTAATTGAACCACCAAATGCCCATGCGAACATTGTCCAGTCACACTCTAAGCTGTAGTGTCCTGATTTCATCTGACCGTTGGTACCATATATTGGTCTTCCGTCAGGATTTAAATGACCGAGTTTTGCTGCCTGAATTACTTGTGCATTGCTCATGTACTGATCAAATGTTGTTGGAACACTTAGTCCAAGCTCTTTGTAAACATCATCTCTGTACATCATAATAAAGACAGGAATGTCATAAGGAACACCAACCATAGTGCCGTCGTACATGGAAATACCATCCACGAGAGGTCCTAAGAAGTCGTCAAAGTTATAATTAGGCATTGCCAAGTCAGGCTTTGCTGCATAAAGTTCTCGAGGGTCTTCTGCATCACCCCTGAAAGCTGCCATCCAACTCTGATCTAGATAATAAGTATCATAAGTTCCTAATCCTGAGGCAACGTCTAAAGTTAGTTTCTGTAAAACTTGCTCTAGAGGTAGAACCTCGATGTTAACCTTAATCCCTGTAACTTCCTCGAAGAAAGGTTTTAAAGTTGAGTTAATTGCATTGGATGGAGGAGTTGACTCAGTAGCCAAAGAAACTGTTTGGCCTCTGAAAGGAGATGATACATCTCTTAACCAATCCATCATGTCCCCTCTCCATTCAATGTGAGAACCTGCATGAGCTTGAGGTATAAACTTCCTACTCATAGTTCCCATTGTGCCCAAGCAACCAGCGCCTAGTCCAAGCATTCCGGCATTTTTAAGAAAATCTCTTCTCTTCATACTACCGTTAACATACTTGCCTACGACATTTGCAAGGTGCATTTTTCTATACATATCGCGCATATGAATATCCCTCCGATATAAAATTTTTGCATAATCATCCATGCTAAGCAAGAAGCTTGGTATAGTTATGCACACATTAATAATTTATTATGTTGACTTCCTCTTATTATCTTTAGGTTGATTTAGAATATTTAATAAGAAAATAAAGGTATTTTAAAATAAACTCTTTTAAATTTAAGTGTATAGTCTCACTATGGCCGCGCAAAAGTCTTATTCTTTGCCAAGTTTTATGAATTCTGACAGTTCTCTGCCTTGGCTTTTGCCATTGATCACTATGCTGATTGTATTTGCAATTATTCCTTTCTTTTACAATATTTACCTAAGCTTTCATGAGTTTGTCCCAGCTAAAAGGGCTCTTCTTTTTGTAGGATGGGATAACTGGATAAGACTATTCACTGATGGAGTATTCTGGGGATCCTTAAAAGTGTCTTTATATTACACATTTATGTGTTTATTAATTCAACTAGTTTTGGGCATGGGAATTGCTCTACTTATTGACTCCGATGATCCTGGATTTGGAATTATAAGATCAATTTTAACTCTCACTTTAGTAATACCTCCAGCAATTGCTGGTATGATTTTCTTAATAATGGAGGATGCTAATTATGGTTTAATACCATGGCTCTTAAAATCAGTTGGGCTTATAGGTCCTGAAGATACAATTTTAGCAGATCCAACACTAGCCCTGTGGGGTGTAATGATTGTTGATATTTGGCAATGGACTCCCTTTATGGTTTTAATCTTAGTTGCTGGTTTAAGATCCCTTCCAAGTGAACCTTTTGAGTCAGCTGTCATAGATGGTGCAAGACCTTTTCAAGTTTTTAGAAGATTAACACTACCAATGCTTCACAAAGTTATTGCAGTAGCAATTTTGATAAGAGGTATAGATCTATGGAGGATGGTAGATTATGTATTTGTTTTAACATCAGGTGGGCCAGGCACAGCCACTTACACTTTAAGTTTATATTCGTGGCAAAGGTTTACTTTTGTTCAATGGGGTTACGGAGCAACGATTAGTTTATTTTCTTTAATTGTAATTTTAATAGTTGGAAATGCATTTATTCATTTCGCAAAAGTAAAATGGTGAGGAATTGAATAAAGTATTTAAACAAGTATTAGGTTGGTTTATTGCTGCGATATTTTTCTTTCCTATATATTTCTGGATTACCGTATCTATTAAAAAGGATAAAGATATTTTTGCTCTACCACCGAAATTATTTGATTTTGAAGTATCATTCTCTGCTTATGAAGAGGTGTTTGGTATTTCTCGTTTTCTCTATGTAGAGGATATGGGTGCTGTCCGACCTGGCGGTGGAGATTTTTATATGATGCCAAATCTTGTGGATAGTATCATTATTGCTTTAGGCTCTACAGGTATAGCAATGCTTATATCTATACTAGCAGCGTATTCTCTCTCAAGATTACCTATAAAGGGTCAACAGCATTTTATGGGATGGATTTTATCAACAAGAATGATGCCCCCAGTTGCAGTAGCAATACCAATGTTTTTTATTTACAAAAATATAGGCTTAATGGATACGCATCTAGGTATTATTATTATTCACGCGTTAATGAATCTCCCACTTGCTGTTTTACTAATGAAAAGCTTTTTTGATGACATTCCAAAGGACATAGATGAAGCTGCGTTACTAGATGGGGCTACGAGATTTTTTGTATTTTGGAGATTAGTAGTGCCTCTGGCCATAGGTGGAATAGCGGCAACTGCTGTGCTTTGTTTTATATTTAGTTGGACAGAATTTATTTTTGTTCTTATGCTTACACAAACGGGACTAAAAACAATTCCTGTGGTTTCCACATCTTTTGTTACTTCTACTGGAACTGCGTGGGATAATATGGCAGCATTAGGCACAGCCGCAATTATACCAGCCTTCATTTTTATACTTTTAGTTCAAAGACATTTAGTCAGAGGATTGACTTTAGGTTCAGTAAAACAATAAGGTAGTTTGATTAGAAAAATTCTAGCATTCTCTATTGCTTTAATTTTTATATTTCCAATATTTTTTCTAATTACATCCTCTTTTAAAAATAATATTGATCTTTTTTCATTGCCCCCAAAATTATTTCTATTTGATATTGACTTTTCAGCGTATGAGAGAGTTTTTGGTTTTTCAAAATTACTAAAATTTGACCCTTCTTACGGTGAGCTATATTTAACATCAAGGATATTAGATAGTTTAATTGTAGGAATTGGTTCATCATCTCTAACATTGTTAATTGGAATTTATGCTGGTTACTATATTTCTAGAGCTCATTTCAAATATAAAAATTTTTTAATCATGTCAATTCTTAGTGCGAGGATGATGCCATTAATATCAATTGCCATTCCACTATATTTTGTTTACGAAAAAATTAATCTCCTTGATACATATGTTGGTTTAATATTAATTCATACATTTATAAATCTACCTTTGGCAGTTCTTTTATTAAAAAGTTTTTTTGACGAAGTGCCAAAACAAATCGATGAAAATGCTTTTATAGATGGTGCGAGTAAAATTAAAATTCTACATGAATTAATTATACCGTGTGCAAAAGGTGGAATAGCTGTCACATTTATATTATCTATAATATTCAGTTGGACAGAATTTATTTGCGCATTAATGATTGGACAAATGAAAATTAAGACTATCCCGATACAAGCGTCTATAATGAAAACTATACCCAGTTGGGATATGATGGCTGCTTTTACAACAATTTCAATAGTCCCAGTATTTATTATGATTTTAATGGTTAGAAAACACTTTGTCAGGGGGTTGACTCTAGGAACTGTTAAAGAATAGTTTCTTAATACTTTATGAATTTCAAAGAAATGAAAAAAGTTTCATTCTTTATCCTTACCTTGAAAAGATTTTAAAATTTTATTAAATAAAACTATTGTAATTTTAAACTAATACTAGCTATCTAACTGATTAATTTTATCAACTTTTTTTCCAGATCTCTCAGACTGAAAATTATTTTTCAACCAAATATCTGTATACATAATTGCATTGGGAGCACCTGTAATCAAAGCACCAAAGGTAATAATTTGAGCATTGTTACTTGCAATAGATCTCTCTGCGGTGTATGCATCGTTCACACAAACCGCCCTCACACCTGAAAATTTATTAGCGACAATAGCCATTCCAGCACCAGTTCCACAAACTAGAATTCCCCTTTCAAATTCACTATCTTGTACCTTTTTAGCTAATGTTTTACCAACGTCTGGATAATCTACTTGTGAGTCATCAGTGACCCCTACATCCATGACTTCAATACCTTTAGACTCTAGATGCTCTTTAATTTCATCTTTAAGATTTTTTCCTAAATGGTCTGCACCAATAACAATTTTTTTGAGCATAACTAATTATATATTTAAATTATTCCAAGGTATATGCAGTTTTTCGTTTTGACAGATACATCTCACTAAACTCCCCAAAATTGGAAGTTTATTTTGTTTTACCAGTTTGTTAAGAAGATGGTCTAATTCTCTAATGGTTTGTGCTCCTTCGACAGTTTCATCTTTTAATTCCTTAGACATGATATCCTCATATGTTCTGTTCTTTGCTAATAAATTACCTAAAAGACCGTTTCTTCCAGTTCCTGAAGTAACATGTAAGTCTCCAATCCCAGATAGCCCAAATACTGTTTCTTGAAGACCACCTATTAATTTTACAAAATGGCTCATCTCATTAACACAGTGTGAAAATAATGCGGACTCAGGATTAAAGATTTTTTCTTCATTGGAGAAATACGTTTGTGAATAACCAACAGCAATTGCGTATATGTTCTTAAGAGCTGCGCAAAGCTCTGAGCCTAATAAGTCAGTCTGTACATTTACTACATAATAATCATTTTTGAATATATTGGATAAATTCTTAGCAATATCTAGATCAGGATTTACAAAACATATATTTGTTAAATTTTTTTTTGCTAGCTCAACTGCCTTACAAGGACCAGTAACCGCGGTTAAGGTGAAATCTTGATTAATTTGTTTTTTAATTTTATTTGGGAAAATATCTAACTCTTCTTTTTCGTTAATGTACAGACCCTTAGTAACTATAAGGAAGTGTTTATTCGTAACATTAAAATTTTTAATGAAGTTAATGAACCAATCGACACCTGATGAACTAATTCCAATAACAATGACATCAGATGTATTAATGTCCTCTTGAGACATTTCATTAAATCTTATTGCTGACGTATTTGTTAATTTAATACCGAGTTTTGGGTGAGAAGAGTATTTATTAATTGAATTAATTATGTCCTCATCAAAATTAGTTCCAACGAGTTTTGCTTCGTGACCATTTGAAACTGCTGGAACAGTAATTGCTGTTCCCATAACGCCTGCACCTATAGATAATATCTTTGACATTACGAAATAAATTGGCCTCCATTAACCTCTAATATTTGTCCAGTTATATAGCCACTCATTGTCTGTGAGGATAAAAAAATTATTGGCCCCACGCAGTCCTCTGCTGAGCCAAGTCTTTTCATTGGTATTTTTAATCTCGTTGCTTCTAATTTTTCTGGTGAAGAATATTGTTCATGAAACTTTGTGGTAATTGTGCCAGGTGAAATAGCATTTATTCTTATGTTGTAGGGTGATAATTCTGAAACAAGCGATCTAGTAATTCCCGAAACAAAAGCTTTAGACGCAGCATATACACTTGAACCCACACTACCTCCTGTTCGCGCACTGATAGTTGATACATTAATAATATTTCCATAATTTTGTTTTTTGAAAATTGTACACGCACTTTTTGTTGCAAAATATGCAGATTTGGCATTAAGATCAAATATTTTTAAAAAATCTTTTTCACTGATTGTTTCTAATTGATATCTTCCTACCATTGTTCCAGCATTATTAACTAAAATATCTAGACCATTTAAATAATTTATAGCATTGTTCATAAAGTTATCTACTTGAGATAAATCTGTAAAATCAGATTTGAATATTTTAAAATTTTGGCTTTGAGATTTAGCTTTTATTCTAGCTTCAAGATCATTAATTGATTGGTTACCATGAAAAATTACATTAGCTCCCAAGTTTAAAAATTCAACGCCTGTCTCAAAACCTATGCCTGTACTTGAACCCGTAACAATAATCTTTTTGTTTTTGAATTCACTAAAATCAAATGTCATTTAAGTCTATCCATTATATAGTCTGGCTTTCCAGTGATTTGAAAATCCGATCTTATATTATCAATTATATCGTTCGTTGGTATGTTTTGCATAAATTCTTCTTTATGAATTCCAGAGGTGATCAGTAATGAGTCTATACCAAAGCTATTGGCGCCTGCAATATCATTAAATAAAGAGTCCCCTATCATCAAAGTTTTTGATTTATTACTATTGGATAGCTCTTGAACATAATGAAAGATTTCAATATTTGGTTTACCAATTATAAATGCCTGCCCTCCCATTTTTTTGTACTTAACTGCAAGATCTCCTGTTGAGGGATGAATATTTTCTCCAGAAACACCGAGAATATCAGGATTTGAGCACACTAAGGGTAACTTCATTTCTATAGCTCTCATATAAATTTCATCAATTAAATCAGTTTTTTTTAGACCAGTGGTAGAGGTTAATAAAAGAAAATTAGCATTTTCTATAGAACTCGTCTTTTCAAATGTTGTGTTTTGCAATAAGGGGTAATCTGTTGCAACCACAAAATATTTATTTCCAATATTTTCAAAGGGGCTCCTTTTAGATTTTAGATATTCTAAGCACACATCTCCTGATGTAATTAAATGAGATTTTAAAATATTTTTTGCACCCATTTTTATCAAACGATCAGTATTATCTGAAGATTTTTTTCCTGAATTACTAATTATATAAATTTTTTTATTTTGTGATTGTAAATTTGAAAAAACTTGTTCTGCTTCATTAAAAATATTTATTCCATCATGAACAACTCCCCATTGATCAAAATAATAAGTATCATAATATTCTGAAATTTCTTCAAGAGATAATAATTTTTTTACCATTTAAAAAATATTACCCATTGCTAAAAGAGCAGATCCAAAAGAAGCATCATTTGATAAAGGCTTATTTAGTTTAACACCTAGAATTTTTTTTCTAATTTCATTCCATTTTAAATTTTTTCCTCCACCTCCTATTGTGAAAATAGTTTTAGGATATTTACCACCTATCTCTAATATCTTTTCGTAACTCAATTTTTCAACATTAGTTATACCCTCAAGTACAGCCTGAAAAAATTTTATTTCAGAATCAGGACGAGGTTCTAAGATTGGTAGTTTGTTAGGGTCGTTAAAAGGAAATCTCTCACCTTTTTGTGCCAGAGGATAGTAATTTAAATTCAGTAGATTATTTGGATCTATATCTTTTGATAATTCCTCTATTCTATCTGAAAATAGTTCTTTCAGAATTTTTCCTCCAACATTGGAAGCTCCTCCGGCTAACCAATTTTCGCCCAAACGATGACTGTAGATCCCAAATTCCTTATTATAAATTGGCTTATTAGAGATAGCTTTTACTACCAGAGTTGTGCCAATTGAAGAAACTGCTTCTCCTATATTTTTGGCTCCAGTAGCTAAAAATGCTGCTATGCTATCCGTAGTGCCTGCTATAACCTTGGTTTTGTTATTAAATCCTAAATCAATAAGTTCAGAGTTTCTTAATTCACCTATAGACTGTCCTGGTATTTTTATATTTGGTAAGCTACTCATTTCAATAGGTAACTGATCAAACCATTTTGGCCAAGATCTTTCGACACAATCATAACCTAGTTTAAGAGCATTATTTTCGTCTGAATAGGTATAATCATTAATTAGTTTACAAGCTATCCAATCTGCTTGATGAAGTATTCTATATTTTTCTTTTTTAAGTTTATTAATTAATGATAACGCCCTTACTAATGCATTAGTAGAGGTGGATACAATTGGATGGTTATCAGATATACTCTCAACTAGCTTAGACTCTTTTACAGCTGAAGCATCATTGTACATTAATGCATCATCTAAAGGGTTACCAAGATGGTCGGTTATAAGTACTGTACCTGATGTTCCATCGATTGATAATCTTTCAATTTTATTTAATTCTATTTTAGTTTTTAAAAATGTAAGATTTTTAATTAACGCACTCCACCATAAGCTTGGATTTTGATAAACTAATGATCCCTTACTAATTGGGCTGTCAATAGAAACTGAAAAATTAATTAATTCTTTTTTATTCTTATCAATAATAGAAGATCTGACACCAGTCGTTCCAAAGTCAATCCCGAGAAAAAGTGACATTAGTTTATAGATTGGCGATATATCTCAATATCCCAATTCAATAATTCACTCTCTTGATGACTTGATAGAAATTTAAAAGACTTTGATAAATCAATTCTTAGCAGAACTTCCAAAAAACAGTCGATCATTTCTTTTGCTGCTGGAATAGCTAGAGTGTTTTCAAAAAGACCTTTTTTTTTTAGAATTAAATAGGGTGGAAGATTAATATTCTTTCTTTTTAGATTTTGAATAAATTCATTTGCTTCTTTCACCTCTGAAAATGTAGGTATGCCAGGGCCTAAGAAAATTACATGATCTGGATAAAATGATTTAGAGAAAAGTGAGAATAATTTTTCATTCTGTGTTGAGAATAATTTATATTTATCAGTATTTTTATGAATATAACCACCAATATTTGTAATTTTCTCTAAAAAATCGAGGCCTAATTTTTCATTTCTAATTAAATCTAATTTTTCATGAATTTTTAAAAGCAATTTATAGGTATCCTCAATATCATCACCCGCAACTATCAATCCATGATTTTCGAGAACCAATATGTTAGTTGAGGGTAAAATTAGTTTTTTTATTTCCATTGTTAAAGTAAAACCAGGTCGACAGTATGGAACAAAAATGAAATCTTCATCGAGGTATTTTCTTAAATCAGACTCACTACTTTGTGAAATTGCATTTGCAATTGTTGCAGTAGAATGAACATGTAAAACATATTTACGGTTAATTAATGCATGAAATGAAGTTTCAGATGAGGGATGCAAATTATTTTTAGATATTATGTCATCTATAAAATTATCTTCTTTCCCATTATTTATTTTTTCAGTAATAGAATTTAAATCAACTTCAACAAAAATATCTTTATCTAAAGAATTGATTAACCAAGTTCCAGATGCTTTAATTAGCATTCTCCCATCAGACTTAATTGAAGTATTCCCACCTGCGGCTTGAACTAAATGACTATTTGAGCCAAGTTTAAAAGAAATATCTTTAAAAGATTTTAATTCTTCCTGAGGAAATGAAGAATTAGTATTTACCATACATTTTAATAGCCTCAATTATTTTTTTCATATGTTTCTTTTCGACCAATTGAGGCTTACCATTTATTTTTGCAATAGTAATTTGCTTACATAAAATTTCAAATTCTTCAGTTAAAAACATTGCTTCATCTAAATTTTTACCACACGTAATTGTACCATGATTTGCTAATAAACATGCTTTCCTTCCTTTAAGAGCTTTTAAGGCTGCGTCTGATAATTCTTGTGATCCTGGTAATGCAAAAGTAGAACATTTAATTGTGTCACCACCTAAAAAAGCAATCATATAGTGATAGGCTTTTATATCCTTTCCTAGTATCGACATTCCTGTGCCATAAGCAGGATGATTGTGTACAACTGCATCAAATTCTTTTCTTCCTTTTAATATGTCAAAGTGAAATCTCCACTCACTTGAAGGCTTCCATATTCCATGAGATTTGGTTTTAGAGTCTACAAAAACTATATCTTTAGCTTTCATGCCTTCATAGGAAATGCCAGATGGTGTTATAAGCATCCCATCTTTCCATCTTACGCTAATGTTGCCCGCTTTACCTTGATTTAAGCTTTTTTTTTCCATTAAAAGGCAAGCTTCTATTATCTGTTTTCTTATTTTTATTTCATTTTTTGTCATTTAACAGATCCTATTCACGAGTTTTTTTCCATCAATATAGTTTCGAACATCTTTTGCTATAACTTCAGCTGCGTAATACGCTGTTTTTACAGAAGCGCCAGCTATATGAGGTGTAATAGTAACATTATTTAAATTTTTAAAAATATGATTTTCTGGTAAAGGTTCCTCATAAAAAGTATCTAAGGCAGCACCCTTGAGCTTTCCATTAGATAGTGCATCGTGAAGTGCTTTATAATCTAACAATGGTCCTCTAGCAGTGTTAATTAAATAACTATCTTTTTTCATGAGGGAAATTTCTTTCTTCCCTATAAGATTAACTGTTTCTTTTGTAACTCTTGCATGAATAGATACTACATCTGAAATCTCTAATAAGTTTTCTAAAGATATTTTTTTTATACCGTCCGCGATATCTTCCTTGTTTAATTCTACATATGGATCAGAAAAAACAATTTTACATCCAAATGGAACTAATAAATTTTTTACTAATTTTCCTATATGACTATATCCAATGAGGCCTATTGTTAACTCACTTAATTCTCTACCAGTTTTATCTAGGCGATATAAATCACCTCTCCACTCTCCTTGCATTAATGTGGTGTGTCCTAAAGTGATTAATCTTGTTTGTGCTAATATTTTTGCAACTGTAAACTCTGCTACAGCAGAAGCATTTCTTCCAGGAGCATTTGCAACAATAATTGATTTTTTTTGGCAAGCATCTATATCAATGTTAACCGGCCCCCCTCTTGAAACACCAATGTATTTTAGATTTTTCACATTATCTAAAATTGACTCACTGACTGGTGCAAGATCAGTTACTAATATTTCACTATCTTCAATAAAATTTATTACGTCTTCTTCATTTCCGAGATATTCTTTAATTTTACTAAAATTTCCCTCTCCATAATCATTATGAAATGGTGTGTCAGGCCAGTTAACATCTTTTAATTTAAAATTATGATCATTTCCAATTTGATTTATAAGTGCTGATTTAAATATCCCAGATGTAACAAAACTGTCTCCGTAAATACTAATTTTCATTTATTTTGTTTTGAAAATTATAATTTGAATTCCAAAATTCACTCATATTTTCATATCCCTTCTTATACACAGAAAATGCTTTTTCATAAATAATTGATAATTTTTGATCATATTTTTCAACATTTTTTAGATATTGGTTTACCCATTTGTCATTAAGATCCTCGTATGACTTGGCCTCGTTTAAAGCAATCATTCCTACCATACATGCACCAGCAGCACCTTGTTCACTGTTTTCAATAACCTGAGTATCTAATTGATTAACTGAACCAACAATTTTTCTTACTAGAGAACTATTACTTGCGCCACCAGTTAACCTAAGAAGTTCGAGCTCAGCTCCAAACTCCGAATAACAATCTTTGCACGCATAAGCTAATGACTCATACAAAGCCCTTACTAAGTCATAAACTTTTGTAGTTGTATTAAGACCTAAAAATTGCGCTCTAGCCTTAACATTTACAAATGGCCCTCTTTCTCCATTAGGGGAGATAAATGGATGATAAAATATTTTTGCAGGATCAGCCAACGATGCATTTTTTTCAAATAGCTCAAGAATATTTTTTTTTTCAAGGTCACTTCCATTAATATCTTTAAAAAAAGAATTAAAAATTTCTATTAGCCAATCGGTGTTTAATGATGCAACCATATTTGAAACCATTTTTGCATTTGCAGGAGAGCCTGCTAAAGAACAAGTGTATCCAAGTTGTTTCTTAAAATTAGGTTTCTTATTTTCAAAATCTGTAAAAATATGAATTCCAGCTGTACCTAGAATTGTACAACCTATTTTTTTTTTCTTATCAACGAAACCACTTCCTATACCTGAGCATACAACATCTACAGGTGCCAGCACTATTGGCAATCCTTCATTTAAAGATATTATTTTTGCTGATTGACTAGAGAGTTTTCCAACATAATCGGTGCTATCAACAGGTTCAGGTAATTTTTCTTTCATTTGCTTAAAATTGAAAATTTCAAATACTTCATTCTTGTATTTTCTTTCAATTGGTGACCCCCATGTCATAAAAGACTCACTAATATCTGTAACTAGTTCACCAGTAAGCTTATAAAATATCCAATCTTTACATCTGATAACTTTGTCAATTTTATTAAATCTCTCAGGTTCGTTTTTAAAGATATGAAACATTTGACCACTTTGCATAGAGGGGTTCAGACCCGTATGAGTGATTTCAGTAATTTTAGGGCCTATTTCAGAGTTTCTCCAGTTATCAATAATATCTCCCGATCTGCCATCTAGCCAAAGTGCTGCGTCTCCGACAGGAGCGCCTTCTTTATCTATTGGCCAGGATCCATCACCTTGACCAGTTATACAAATAGCTTCTAATTTTTCAGACAAACGATCAATCTTGTTATTCAACAATTTAAATGCTTCAATGACTTTATTCCAAGTTTCTTCAAGATTTTGCTCTGCCTTACCACCTTCTCTATAATAAACCTTATTTTCGACTGATGCAGAGTCGATGTACTTTCCATATTTATCAAAAGCTACAAATTTAATTAATGATGTGCCCGCATCTAATCCTACAATTATTTCTTTGGACATTATAATCCGTTAAGAATTACTTCCTCAGTTTCAAGATTAAAAATATTTATGGACTCTAGGGGAAAATTTAATTTTACATCAGAGCTTGGTTCAAAATTCCTGTCTGCAACTCCAATGATAGAAGAGCCATTAATTTCAATACCAATATGAACTTGGTCACCTAACCAATGATATGAAGAACTGCTTGCCTTGCCATCAAAGTTAGAATCTTTTTGATTGAAGAAAATTTTATGAGGTCTAATGCCTAATGTAATTAATTGATCGTTTGCTAATTTGTTTAAATTTTCTTTTTGTATACTTTCATTACTAAAATTAATTGAGAATGTTTTTTCATTTTTTTCATTTAATATTTCAAATTTTAATGTGTTATTAGATTTGTTAATTTTTGCTCTTAAAATATTCATTGGTGGTTCTCCAATAAAAGAAGCTACAAATACATTTGATGGTTTTGCACTTATTTCATATGGTGATGCTAATTGTTTTAAATCGCCATTTTCCATGACTGCAATTTTATCAGCTAAAGCAACAGCTTCGGTTTGATCATGTGTAACAAAAATAACTGTCTTGTTATTATGTTGAATATAGTCTTTTACTCTAGCTCTTAGAACAGCTCTTAGTTGTGGCTCAAGTTGAGACATTGGCTCATCTAGTAATAATGCGTCAGAGTCTCTGACAAGTGCCCTAGCTAGACTAACTCTTTGTTGTTGACCTCCAGAGATAGATGGCGGATATCTTTCCAAAATATCAGTGATTTCAAGCAATTCTGCTACTTCCATTACTTTTGATTCAACTTTATCTTTTGATATCTTTTCTCTCATTAAGCTAAAAGCGATATTATCCTTAACTGTTAATGGGGGGTAAAGAGCATATCCCTCAAATGCCATAGCCACATTTCTATCAGCAGGTTTTAAGTCATTTACAATTCTTTCACCTATTTTGATCTGACCAGAAGTTGCAGTTTCAAATCCAGCAATCATTCTTAATGTTGTTGTTTTTCCACAGCCTGATGATCCGAGCAGAGCTAGAATTTCTCCATCCTCTAATAATAAATTAAAGTCATTTACGGCTTTGACATCTTTTCCAATTTTTGAGACAAAAATTTTATTTAATTTTTCTAATGTTACTTTTGCCAACTACTCTAAATTCCTTTTTGTTTCTATGTCAAAAAAATGTGATTTTTCCTCTATAAAAGAAATATACATTTTTTTGTTTTCATCAATTAAATGTGACTCCTCTTCTGTCGTTGAACATAAAAGCTCCAAGCCATTTTTCAATCTGACTAAAAATACTATCCTCAAATTTAAAGGGGTCTTTGTTCTGAACTCCACTTCTATAGAATTTTCTGAGTGATCGTTCGATAAGACTATATCTTCTGGACGTATGCCAACAATACATTTACCATCTTGGATTTTAGTATTTCTCTTTAAATTAAAAATTTCACCATTTACATCGACTTCGACAAAACCATCTTGCTTATTAATAGTTGCATCAAAATTGTTAATTGTAGGGTCTCCAAAAAGCTTTGCGGTAGTTAATGAAGAAGGGTTTTGATATATATTTTTTGGAGAGTCAATATCATTAAATTTACCGTCATATAAAACTGCTATTCTATCCCCCAAAGCCATAGCTTCTCTGAAGTCTTGAGTAATGTAAATTACAGTCGTATTAAATTCTTTTAAAACCTTTGGCAGTTCAAGTCTCATTTCAAATCTAATTTTAGCATCAACATTCCTTAGCGGATCGTCTAACAAAACTACAGATGGCTTGTCCACCAAACTTCTTGCAAGCGATGTTCTCTGTTTTTGACCATTAGATAATTCTTTTGGAAATTGATTAAGGACATGCCCTATTTTTAAAAGATTGGCGATTTCATTGACTTTTTCATGAATTTCATTTTCTGGCATATTTTTGTTTTTTGCCCTTAATGGGCTAGCAATATTTTCGTATGCCTTCATATGGGGGTATAAAGCAAAATTTTGAAATGCCATGGATACATCTCTTTCTTCAGGGTGAAGTTCATTAATGATTTGATTATCCATTTTTATTTCACCACTGTCTGCCATCATAATTCCAGATAAAAGTCTTAATAAGACAGTTTTGCCTGATCCAGACGGGCCAAAAACTACAAAAAATTCTCCTTTTTCAATCTTAGCATTTAAATTAGAAATTATTTTATCGTCTTTAAAACTTTTGGATAAATTATCTAAATCTAAATAAGACATCCTTATCCTTTAATGGCGCCTAGACTTAATCCTTGTACAAGATATTTTTGAATAAATAATGCTAAAATTAAAGTCGGTAAAACTGAAACAACAATACCACACGCAATTAAACCATAAGGTATCGCGCTGGCAGTAATAAATGCTAACGCTCCAACAGTGACTGGTTGAATCTGACTTGAGCCAAGTATAAGCGCAAATACAAAATTATTCCAAGCATATATGAAACATAATAAGGATGCGGCTGCTATTCCAGGTTTAGCTAATGGTATTGAAATTTTCCAAAAAGATTGAAACCAAGAGTGACCGTCTAATCTATAAGCGTATTCGATATCTGGGCTTATGTCCTCAAAGTAGCCTCTAACTATCCATAATAAAAGAGGAAGTGTTATTAATTGATATACCCATATTAAAGCAAAGTAGCTGTCGTATAATCCTATTTCTGAAAAATATAGATTTAGTGGGAGAATAATTAGTAACGCTGGAGCAAATCTAAAACTTAGAAGTGTGAAAGCTATGTCTTCGCCTCCCTTAAACTTATATCTAGCAAAAGCATATGCAGCCGGAACCCCTAGAAGTAATGTTACTGAAACCGAACCAACTGAGAGTATTGCACTATTAATTAAATTTTGTTTGAAATAAACATACATTGTAGCAAACCCCTCAATTGCAATTTCACCCTCCCATAGACCTATATAATTTTTAAAAGTGGGTTCATAAAATAAAACTGGCACTTTTCTTAAAATTTCATCATTAGTCATAAAAGACATGTTAAAAATCCAGGCTATTGGGAATAGAAAAAACATAATTATAGCCACGTAAGCGAAAAATTTAAGAATGCTCCATACATTAATACTCATTGAAGCAGCTCCCCTTTAGTTTTAATTTTTAGCTTATGCCATTGTTGGACAAAAACATGACATAAGAAATAACAAATTGCCCATAAAACAACCATCATCGCAGCAGCTTTTCCAATATTAGTGTATTGGAAAGTTTGAAGGTATGCTGAAACTTGAAAAACCATACTACTTTCACCTGGCCCACCTTGAGAAAGAGCATAAATAATGTCAAATTGTTGTATGCTCTCTAATAATCTAAATAGTGAGGCAGTAAGGATAAAGGGAAACAACATCGGAAGGGTAATCCTAAAAAATTTATAATACTCTGGTACACCGTCAAGTTCGGCAGCTTCAAAAGGTTGCCTTGGAAGTGATCTTAAACCCGCTAAAAGTAAAATCATTATAAATGGTGTAAATACCCATACATCTACCATGATCAAAGTAAATAAAACTGTATCTGGGTGACTAGCCCAGGTGAAATCCTCTAATCCCAAAAATGATAAAATATAATTAACAACACCAAAATTAGGATTAATTAAAAGTCTCCAAATTAAAGATGCAAGAGCTGGTGCTATCATTAGTGGTAGAACTAATAAAACACCCAAAACATTATTAAGCCAAGTACGTTTAGCTAAAAGTAAAGCTATTCCAAGTCCAAGTAAAAGTTCAATAATTATTGTAAAAAATGTATAGGT
Organism: uncultured Alphaproteobacteria bacterium; assembly: GCA_902584795.1. Lineage (GTDB taxonomy): Bacteria > Pseudomonadota > Alphaproteobacteria > HIMB59 > HIMB59 > HIMB59. The sequence goes on along the minus strand of CACIBB010000002.1, from coordinate 44,999 downwards.
GAGTGAGACTCTTATTGTGTTCCAAAAAGAAGGATCCGTAAATATATTTACATAATTATCAAACCAAATAAAACCCTTCATATGAGGCATTTTCAAATTGTATCTTTGAAGTGAATAGTAAACTGCAGTAAAAAAAGGAATTAATATACCAACACATACAAGCAAAGCAGGTAAAGTAAGTACATAGGGAAAAAGTTTACGGTTAATTTTCATCTTAAAGATCTACACCGCTTTAACGAGATAAAACGGTGTAGAAAACAAGGAGGTTGTTAAGCTAGACCAACATCTTTCATCATTCTGTCAATCTTAGATGCTAATTTATCAAGTGTTTCATCAACATTTGATCCTGTTTGCATCTCTTGAAGTGCTGCAGCCCATTCTGTTGTTGTTTCAAAGAATAAAGGCTGAGCTGTGAAGTGGATTTTTGATCCATCTATTGAGCTGTTATATTGCTCCATGTAACCAGGAGATGTTCCACGAATTTTATCGTCAAAATCACCTGAGGCCCAAACAGACTCTCTCACAGGGTTCACTTGGTTATGTTTAACACCACCAGCCATTGCATTTTCTGGTCCATTACACCATTGCATCCAGTACCAAGCAGCATCCTTCTTTTTAGAGAAGTTGCTCATAGCTAGAGACCAGATCCAAACGTTAGGTGTTGGAGCACTTGCACTTGGATTAGGTGTGAAACCATGGAAACCGAAGTTTCCAGCTTCTTTATTTTCTGGGTTTCCGTTGAAAAAGTAGCCTAAAATATCAGCATCAAAAATCATAGCTGAAGCTCCAGCTCCAATATCATTTCCTACTTCATACCATGTGTAACCAGACCAGTTTGCAGGTCCAGAAGATGATATCATCTTTACCCATTGTTTATGGAAGTCTTTAGACGCTTGAGAATTCATAGCAGCTTTTAATTTTCCACCATTATTCTCAAAATCAACTAGTCCATAGTTAGCATATGCTGACATAAATCCTGGGTGGATTGTTGCCCAACTTCTACTTCCTCTGGTTCCGATACCATAAGACCATTCATTTGATCCAGCATTTTTTGTGAAATATTCCGCTTGATCTGTCATTTCAACAAGATCTCCTGGGGGCTTCATACCCGCCTTTTCAAAATATCTCATGTTATAAGTAACACTGTTTAACTCAAAACCCCAAGGCATACACCACTGTTTGGATCCTGCTGCACCTGGCACATCACCAGCCACACCACTCCAAGAGCAAGCATCTCTTAAATTACCTACTACATCATTCCAGTTGTAACTTGGATTTGTTTTATTTGAGTCCTGAATAAAGTCATTTAAATCTGCACACCATCCTGCTGGACCATAAGTCCAAGTCATGTAAGCACCTGTCATAAATGCATCGTACTCTGATGACTTTGATGATAAAGCAGCTGTTACTTTGTCAAAATAAACATCTTCTGCAAAAATGTCATATTCAACATTCATGCCTGTTAGAGCTTTGAAGTTGTCAAGTTCTGCAATCATGGAGTCCATGTACGGATGTTTATTCATTAAAAGTTTTATTGTAGTGCCACTGTGTTTCTTCCAATCAAAATCTTGGGCAGCTAAAGCACTAGTTACTTGCATTCCCATTAACTTGGTTAATGCAGCAAATCCAATACCATATTTTCCAGCTTTGATTAGGAGATCACGTCTAGACATTTTTCCCTTAAGGAAAGTATCAATAGCACTCTTCATCTTCGAATGAGACATATTATATTCCTCCTATTATTTATAAGATTAGCATTAAACATATTAAAGACAACGAGATTTATGTTATTTTAATAGTGATGTTCAAAAAAAAGGTCATAATTTTCAGCGTAAATGAGTAAGTATTTGGGATTTATCAACAATCTTCTTTCAGGAGATTATGTCAGTCCTTTTTCCAAAAAAAATATATCTCTACCTATAGATGAGATAGTCATAGAGAGATCTATTGAAAATATAAAATTCAAATTTACCAAAAACTTATTAAATAAAAAAAACTTAGTTATATCTGGAGAGAGCTCGTTCAAAGCTTTTGGTGAGAAAGTGTTAAAATCACTAAGGAGTAACAATTTAGATTTTGACCTTAATATTTTAAAAAAATATGAGTCTAGCCAAACATTTGCCACTAATTTATCTTTATCATCAAAAGGATATGAAAATATTATTGTAATTGGATCTGGATCTTTAATTGATTTATGTAAATTTGTTTCTTTTAGAAATAACCAAAACTTAATAGTTTTTTGTAGCTCCCTTACAGCTGCAGCAACTACAAGTACTGTTTCTTTAACTAATAATGGTGTTAAAGAAACAATAAAATCTAAAATTGCTCAATCAATTATAATTGACTTAGACAATCTAAGAATGACGCCCTTTCGTCTGTTAAGAAGTGCATTGGGTGATGTTCTCTGCCGAAGCACTTGTCAAATTGATTGGCTTACTTCTCATTTGTTTTTAAACACGGAGTATGATGAAACGCCATTCGCACTGCAATATGAAGATGAGAGATTGCTTTTAGATAATTCATATAAAATTTTAGAAGGCGACTATGATACACTTGCGGCACTATCTAGAATGACTTTACTAAATGGCATTGCGGCTATCATAATTGGTTCAACTCATGCTGGAAGTATGGGAGAACATTTAATTAGTCATTATATAGATATGTTTATGGGTGAAAAACATCCTGGAACACTTCATGGAGAGCAAGTTGCTGTAACAACACTTTTATTATCAAAAATTCAAAATCAGATTATTAATTTTTCAGATACGTTGGTATTTAAAAAATTAAATATAACTGATAATAATTTCCGAGAATTATTTGGAGATAAAATTTTTAATCAAATGTATAAGCAATTTAAAAAAAAATATTTTGATGGTGAGAAATTAGATAATCTAAATAATTTGCTGGAAAAAAAGTGGCCAGAACAAAAAGCAATTCTTAAAAAGCACCTTTTACCAACAGAAAGCATTGAAAAAGCTTTGAAAAATTGTGGTGCGCCTACAAACAATGTTGAGTTAAGAATATCAAATAATTTTTACAATCTTGCAATAAAGAATTCTTTTCTTTTAAGAGATAGGTTTTCATATTTAGATGTTGCTCATTATACAAATACCTTAAGTGACTACTTTATAAAAGATTGAAATATTGATCGATTTGTCAATAAATTTTTCAACTATTTTGATTAAAATGAACAAAAAAAGATAAAAAATTTTAAAAGATTATTTTTTTTCCTTTAAGGTTAAGAAGCTTTGCAAGATTTATTAATTATTGGTGGTGGGATTAATGGAGTAGGAATCGCAAGAGATGCGTCCGGAAGGGGTTTAAAAGTTACATTAATTGAAAAAGGAGATCTGGCTTCAAAAACTTCATCTTGGTCCACAAAATTAATACATGGTGGAATAAGATACTTAGAAAATTATGAATTTAGATTAGTACGAGAGTCTTTAAAAGAGCGTGAGGTGATTAGAAAAATAGCACCCCATATTACCAAACCGATAAGATTTGTTTTACCCCATGTGCCAAGTTTACGCCCTACATGGTTGATACGTTTAGGACTAATGCTATACGATTGGATGGGAGGTTTTATATCCTTTCCAAAATCAAAGGTGGTAAACTTAGGTACTGATTATAATGAAAACCCTATTAAATCTAATTTCATAACTGGCTATGAATACTCAGACTTATTTGTTGATGATGCTAGGTTGGTTCTCTTAAATGCTCAAGATGCCATAAGCAGAGGTGCTAAAATTTACACTAATTCAAAAGTCCAAAAAGTTGTTAGAAAAAAAAATTATTGGGAAGTTTTTTTAAGTAATGGCGAGGTGTTACAATCAAAAGTTATTATAAATGCTTCAGGTCCCTATGTTTTAGATGTGCTAAAGAATATTATTGGAATTGAATCTAAAAAGAAAATACGCCATGTGCAAGGGAGTCATATTATAACCGAGAAACTATATGTTGGTGAACAGGCTTATATACTACAGTTAAGTGATAAACGAATAATATTTTTAATACCCTATTTGGATAAATTTACATTAATTGGAACAACAGATCATGAAGTTAAAACTTTCGACAATCCTGAGATAACTGATATTGAAAAAAATTATCTTATTAAATCAGTTAATAAATTTATTAAAAAAGAAATTACTGAAGATGATATTATTTGGACTTATTCAGGTGTTAGGCCCCTGGTTGAAGACTTAAACGAAAATGCTTCGAAGATTACAAGAGACTATACATTTGAGATAGATGATAACGGTGCTCCGATACTTACAATTTTTGGTGGGAAACTTACTACTTACAGAAAATTATCGGAACATGCGTTAAAGAAAATTTCAAAATATATTAAAATTACTAATAAATCTTGGACTGGAAATGAGATTTTACCCGGCGCAAAAGAAATTTTAGATAAAAATTTTTTAATACCTGAAAAACTCTTAAAAAGGTTGATAAAAACATATGGAGATAAAATAATTAATTTAAACCAATATTATCAGAGTTTTATGGATGGTGGAGAACATATTTTTGAGGATCTTTATGAGTTCGAAATTAAATATCTCGTTCAAGAGGAAATGGCTAAAACTCCAGAAGATATACTCTTTAGGAGGACTAAATTAGGGATAAAATTTCCAAAGGAAAAATTAGCAATTTTAGAAAATATTTTAAAAAAATATATATAGTATCTTAATGTATAGTACTTCAATTAAATGAGTAAATACATTCTTTCAATTGATCAAGGGACTACCTCAACTAGGTCTATAGTTTTCAATAATAAATTTGAAATAGTTTCCTTTGATCAGATAGAGTTAAAACAATATTTTCCTAAAGATGGGTGCGTTGAACATGACCCTAAAGAGATTTTTGAAACGGTCCTAAATACAACTGAAAATGCTATAAAAAAATCCAACATTAGACCAACAGATATATCTGCAATTGGTATAACAAATCAGAGAGAGACGACAGTACTTTGGGACAAAGAGACAGGAGAACCCGTTTATAAAGCAATAGTATGGCAAGATCGAAGAACAGTAAATTATTGTAAAGAATTACAAAAAAAAGGTTATACAAAAAAAATTCAAAAAATTACTGGATTAGTGATTGACTCATATTTTTCAGCAACCAAGATAAAATGGATTATCGACAATATAGAATCCACTAAAAAACTTTTAAAAGAAAATAGGCTTTTATTTGGGACAATTGATACTTGGATTCTTTGGAAGTTAACTGAGGGCAGGTCACACTATACTGAGGCTACTAATGCATCTAGAACAATGCTGTATGATATAAGTAAAAATTCATGGTCTAAAAGCCTATTAAAAATATTTAATATACCGGCATCGATTTTACCTGTGGTTAAAGATAGCGTAGATGAATTTGGCTACACTACGATTTTTGGCTCAAAAATTAAAATTGGGGGGATTGCTGGAGATCAACAAGCAGCAACTATAGGGCAAGCATGCTTTGAGCCAGGCTCTATAAAATCAACATATGGTACTGGCTGTTTTATGATTATGAATATAGGAAAAAATATAAAGATATCTAAAAATAATTTATTAACAACAATTGCCTACCGTATCAAAGGAAAAACTACATACGCTCTAGAGGGTTCAATTTTTATTGCGGGTGCAGCAATACAATGGCTTCGAGATTCATTAAAAATAATTAGTAGTGCAGAAGAAACTGAGGATTTATATAAAAGTAATGACAAATCTCAACAAATCTACTTTGTGCCTGCATTTGTAGGTTTAGGTGCGCCTTATTGGGACGGTGAGGCTAGGGGAGCAATTTTTGGAATGACAAGAAATACTGGTGTTTCAGAACTTGTAAAATCAGCAATAGATAGTGTTGCCTATCAAACGAAAGACTTGATTATTTCTATGGAAAAAGACAGTGGAATAAAAATCAATAAAATTAAGGTTGATGGTGGCATGGTAAAAAATGAACAGTTTCTTCAATTTCTATCAAATATCTTATTATCAGAGTGTGATCGTCCTAAGATTACAGAAACCACTTCATTAGGAGCAGCGTATTTAGCTGGGCTATCCAGTGGGATGCTTGGAAGCACTAAAGAAATTTCCAAAAAATGGCAAAGTCAAAAATTATTCAAACCAAAGTTACACAAAAAAGAAGTAAAATATCTTTACCAAGGTTGGTTAAAGGCAGTTAATAAAATAATTGTAAAAAAGAATAGAAAATAAAAAAAATTTTGATATTTATGTTGTATGCGCATAAATATTGAGATTGGTGATATAGAAGCATTTATAGAATTAACCGAAACTAATTCATTTGCCAAAGCTGCAAATAATTTGAATTTGTCTCAACCTGCTCTTTCAAGAAGAATTCAAAAATTAGAACATGAATTAGGCACTACTTTATTTGACAGAACTACAAGAAAAGTTCAATTGTCTTATTCTGGTAGAAACTTCTATGACCGTGCCAGAGGAATTATAGAAGCTGTAAAAACAGCAACAAAAACCCTTAACGAAAAATACAGTTTCCCCTCGATTATTAAAATTGGAGTAGTTCACTCAGCTCTAAGAAATATATTATTTTCGTCTTTAAAAAAATTCAAAGAAATTGAACCAAGATGCAAGGTTCAAATTATTGAAAGGTCCTCCAATAATGTTGTTGATAGTGTTTTAGGGGGTGAGTGTGATTTTGGTATTAATTTTACTGGCAAACAAGAACCTGGAATAAATTTTGAGAATTTATTTGTAGAAGATTACGTAGTTGTCTTTCCTAAAGGAGATAAATTAGAAAAAAAGAGAAAAATAAAAATATCTGAAATCAAAGGTAGGAACTTTATTTCAATTTGGAAAGGCTCTGGAAGTAGAATTTACATTGAAAATGCGCTTGCCCTGCAAGATGAAGATATAGATTGGGCCTACGAGGTGAGACATATACCAACAGCGTTGAATATGGTTGAACAAGGACTTGGCATAACTTTAGCCCCTAAGTTGGCTATTTCTAAAGATTATTCCTCTTTATCTTACAGACCTTTAATTGATCCGTCTGTAACAAGAACAATAGGTTTGATAAAAAGATCTGGAAGGGATCTTAGTTATGACTCGCAAAAGTTATATGATCTTTTAAAAGAGAGATTTAAAAGATAATTAATTAGCATAATGCATAAATAAATTTACTAATTAATGTTAATAATAAAACTATGTTGTCAGTAGATAGTTTTAATACTCTAGATCAATTTTCAAATAATGGAAAACAATACTATTTCTTTAATTTATCAAAATTAGAAGATAGTTTTCCCAAAATAAAAAATCTACCTAAATCCAAAAAAATACTTATTGAAAATTTGTTGAGATTAGAAGATGGAAAAGATGTTAATAAAGGTCTAATTGAAAATGTATTAGAAAATCCTGAAAAAAAACACGAAATATTTTTTCTTCCATCAAGAGTATTAATGCAAGACTTCACTGGAGTTCCTGCAGTTGCAGATTTAGCAGCTATGCGTGATGCTGTTTCAAAAAATGGAGGAGATCCATCAAAAGTTAATCCTATGTCGCAAGTTGATTTAGTTATAGATCATTCTGTGATGGTTGATTATTTTGCAAGCCCAAATGCTTTCCAAAAAAATGTGGATATGGAATTTGGAAGAAATGCAGAGAGGTATGAATTTCTGAAATGGGGGCAACAAGCTTTTAAAAATTTTAGAGTTATTCCTCCTGGCACGGGAATATGTCATCAAGTTAATTTAGAATATTTGGCACAAGTGGTTTGGAGCAGAGAAATTAATGAAAAAAATTTCTTATACCCTGACACTTTAGTTGGAACTGATAGCCATACAACAATGGTAAATGCTCTTGGAGTTCTAGGTTGGGGGGTAGGAGGGATTGAAGCTGAAGCTGCTATGCTTGGTCAATCTGTTTCTATGCTGCTTCCTGAAGTTATTGGTTTTGAAGTATTAGGAAAAATGAAAGAAGGTGTTACAGCAACAGATTTAGTTTTAACAATTGTTCAAATGCTACGAGAAAAAGGAGTTGTTGGAAAATTTGTAGAATTTTATGGCGATGGCTTAAACAATTTATCACTCGCTGACAGAGCAACTATTGCCAATATGGCTCCAGAATATGGAGCAACTTGTGGTTTTTTTGCAGTTGATGAAGAAACTATCAAATACTTGAAGTTGACATCTAGAGACTCCGATTTGATAAATACTGTTGAAAAATATAACAGAATTCAAGGTTTGTGGGCCGATGACACATGTAATTATAATGAAACCGTTCATTTACAACTAGAAAATGTTCAAGCATCATTAGCAGGGCCAAAAAGACCTCAAGATAGAATTAATATAGAAAAAGTGAATTTAAACTTTAAAGAATTTTCAAAAAACAAACCCGTTGAAAAAGAAATTAAAAATCACAATTATAAAATGCGAGATGGTAACGTAGTAATTGCTGCTATTACTTCATGTACTAATACCTCTAATCCAGATGTTTTAGTTGCAGCAGGCTTAGTCGCAAAAAAGGCTTGTGAATTAGGTCTACAAGTAAAACCTTGGGTTAAGACTTCTTTAGCACCTGGTTCAAAAGTTGTTACTGATTATTTGGATAAATCGGGTTTGAATAAATATTTAGACCAACTTGGTTTTCATCTAGTTGGTTATGGATGCACTACGTGTATAGGAAACTCAGGGCCACTTGATAAAGATATTGCCGAGTGTATCTCAAAAAATGATTTAACGGTTGCTTCAGTACTTTCAGGTAATAGAAATTTTGAAGGCAGAGTTAATCCACACGTTAAAGCTAATTATCTTGCCTCACCACCTTTAGTTGTAGCATATGCTTTAGCAGGGTCTGTACTTATTAATTTAACAAGTGATCCAATTGGTATTGACACAGATGGTAATGAAGTATTTTTAAAAGACATTTGGCCAAGCAATAGCGAAATCCGAAATGCTGTTGAAAAAAATGTATCGCCTGAAATGTTTAAAAAACAATACTCTAATGCTTTAGATGGGCCAAAAGAATGGCAAAAAATTAATTCCTCTACGGGAGACCTGTATAATTGGAATTCTTCATCAACTTACGTACAGAAACCTCCGTTTTTTGATAATCAATCAAATGATGACAAAGAGATTAAGCCAATTGAGAATGCAAGACCTTTATTACTTCTAGGCAATAGTGTTACTACAGATCACATTTCACCTGCAGGGGCTATTAAAGTTGATAGTCCTGCTGGCAACTACTTCATGGAACGGCAAATACGTCAAAATGATTTTAATTCATATGGTGCTAGAAGGGGCAATCATGAAGTAATGGTAAGGGGTACTTTTGCCAATATAAGAATTAAAAACCAACTGCTATCAAACGTTGAGGGCGGATACTCAATTTTAGAACCTGATAAGAAAAAAATGAGTGTTTATGATGTTGCTATGGAGTATGCAAAAAGGTCTGAAAATGTTGTAGTTTTTGCAGGAGAAGAATATGGAACTGGATCATCGCGTGATTGGGCTGCAAAAGGCACGAAGTTATTAGGTATTAAGGCGGTTATTGCTGAAAGTTTTGAGAGAATACACCGATCAAATTTGGTTGGAATGGGAGTTCTGCCTATACAACTTAAAAGTCACACAATAAATGATTTAAATATTCAATCATCTGATTTAATAAATATAAAACTTACTGAAGACCTGAAGCCTTTACAAGAATTAGAAGTCATTATTCAAAGCAATGTGAGAAATGTAAAAATAGATTGTATTTTAAGAATTGATACTATCAATGAGCTACAATATTATAAAGCAGACGGCATATTAAATTTTGTTTTAAAAAATATTCTAAAAAATTAAATAATTTTTGGATTTTCTAACAGTTCTTTCAGTCTAACTAAAAAAGTTACTGCTTGCTTACCATCTATTAATCTGTGGTCATAACTTAATGCAATATACATCATTGGTTTTATAACAATCTTCTTTTTTACAGCAATAGGTCTATCAATTATTGAATGCATACCTAATATGGCACTTTGAGGTGGGTTGATAATTGGGGTGCTCATCATAGAACCATATATTCCTCCATTTGTAATTGAGAATGTTCCTCCTGATAAATCACTCATGGAAAGTTTATTTGAATTTGCTTTCTCGGATAATTCAATAATATACTTTTCAATTTCTGCATTTGATAAATCTCCAGCATTTCTAATTATTGGAACAACAAGCCCCTTTTCAGATCCAATTGCAATACCTATATCAAAGTAGTTTTTATAAATTATTTTATCTTCGTGAATTTCTGAATTAATCTCTGGTATTTCTTTTAAAACTTCTGTGCAGGCTTTAACAAAAAAAGACATAATGCCAAGTTTCACACCATGTTTTTTTTGAAAATTTGATTGTTCTTTTTTTCTAAGAGACATAATTGCTGACATATCGACTTCGTTAAATGTTGTGAGAATGGCAGCTGTATTTTGAGCTTCTTTTAACCTTCTGGCAATTGTTTGCCTTAATTTTGACATTGGGATAGCTTTTTCATCTAACGTAGGGTCATCTTTGTCGAAGTTTGGGAGATCAACTACCTTAGCTGGAATTATTGTTTGATTTTCGCTAACTTTAGAGACATTAGATGGGTCAATTGTTTGTTTTTCTTCATTTATTTCTTCGATTTGACTTGTCTCTGGTTTGGGCTTTTGTTCAGTAGTCGTATTTTCTGATATTTCAGCAATAGATTGACCAACATTCACAGTAGATCCCTCTGGGGTTATTATCTTTGTTAATTTTCCAGAGGTTTGAGCAGGAATTTCAATTGTGATTTTCTCTGTTTCAATTTCAGCTAAATTATCGCCGGACTCAAAGCTATCTCCCTCTTTGATCAACCAAGATGTAAGCGTGCCTTCAATGATTGACTCTCCAAGCTCAGGTACTGTTATGTTTTTCATTACTCTTTCGGTAAGTTTTTAAATTTCATAAAACTGACACCACTTCTTTCTTTTATAACACGTTTTAGTGATGATTTAAGAGCTAATTCTTTGATTAGTTGCTGATTAGTACTATGTCTTTTTGATATGCCTGTAGCAGGAGCTGCTGCAGGGCGTCTTCCAACATAATGAACTTTTTTGGTTAAATTATTTTTTGCTAAAACATGTCTAATACGACTTTTAACAAAACTCCATGCTCCCATATTTTTTGGCTCCTCTTGAACCCATAAAATCTCACTTTCTTTATGTTTTAATATAACCTCTCCTATGGCATCAAATGGAAATGGATAAATTTGCTCAATACGAACTATTTTTACATCTTTAATATTATTCTTTGTTCTAAAATCATCTAATTCATAAAATATTTTTCCAGAGCAGAAAATTATCCTTTTTGGGTTTTTGATTTCATCTTCAATAAGGCGATGAAAAGATGAGCGTCCAGTAAATTCAATAATAGAGGATACATTATTTGGGTGGCGCAGTGTGGATTTAGGAGTAAATACTATTAGTGGTTTTCTAAAATTTCTATGTATTTGCCTTCTCAAAGCATGAAAGTAGCTCGCAGGAGTGGTGCAGTTTACAATCTGAACGTTATCTTCTGCTGCCATTTGAAGAAATCTTTCTATTCTTGCACTGGAGTGTTCAGGACCCATACCCTCATGACCATGAGGTAATAACATGACTAATCCACTCATTTGCATCCATTTTCTCTCACTTGAAGCAATAAACTGGTCAATAATAATTTGGGCACCGTTGGCAAAATCTCCAAATTGGGCCTCCCATAAAACCAAAGTATTTGGGTCTGCTAATGAGTACCCATATTCAAAACCTAGGACACCTAATTCAGAGAGAAAACTATCAATTACTTCAAACTGTTTTTGATTTTTAGCAATGTGATTGAGTGGAATATATCTCTCTTCTGATTTTTGATCATAAAAAACTGAGTGTCTCTGACTGAAAGTTCCCCTTCCAGAATCTTGACCTGCAAGTCTCACTCTATATCCTTCCTTTAACAATGCTCCAAATGCTAAAGCCTCAGCAAAAGACCAGTCAATATTCTTTCCTGATTTTATTGAAGTTAATCGAGATTTATTAAATTTTTCTAATTTCGGATGAAGATTAAATCCTTTAGGTATTTGTGAAATTTTTGTGCCAATTTCCTTTAAGGATTTTTCTGACTCAGCTGTTCTACCTCTTCTAAGTGGGTCTTTTGGTGCAAGACTTAATCCACTCCATTGTCCACCCATCCAAGATTTTGTTTTTAATTTATAGTTTTTTGCTTTTTCAAATTTCTTCTCGAGATCAGACCATATTCTGTCTTTGATGAAGTCTACCTGTTTTGTATTTACTACTTCTTGGCTTATAAGTTTATCTGCATAAATACTGGCAACTGTTTTTTTCTTTTTTATAGTTTGATACATCAATGGTTGAGTGAAAGAGGGCTCGTCACCCTCGTTATGTCCATGTTTTCTGTAACAAAACATATCGACAAGCGTATCTTTTTTGAATGTGTTTCTAAATTCTGTTGCAGCTCTTGAGGCTAAAACAACAGCCTCTGGGTCATCTCCATTTACATGAAATATTGGGGATTGAACAATTTTTCCTATCTCTGAAGAGTAAGGTGCAGATCGGCTATATTGAGGACTAGTTGTAAATCCAATTTGATTATTAATAATAAAGTGAATTAGTCCACCAATTCTGTAGCCATTTAATTGTGACATAGTAAAGGTTTCAGCAACAATACCTTGTCCAGCAATTGCTGCGTCTCCATGAATTAGTAGGCCTGAAACTTTCGTATTATTTTTGTCTTGAATGATTGTTTGTTTAGCTCTTATTTTGCCGGCTACAACTGGATTTACCGCTTCTAAGTGAGAGGGATTAGCTGCCATACTCACATGAATAATCTTACCTCCAAAACTTCTATCAGAGCTTGCACCTAAATGATATTTAACATCACCAGAGCCCTGATCACTGAGAGCATTCTCGCCTCCATGGATAAATTCTCCAAAAATTTGAACATGAGGTTTTTTTACTATGTTAGCTAATATATTTAGTCTTCCTCTGTGGGCGCATGCAAAGGAAAAATCTTCTACACCATATTCTGAGGATCTTTTTAAAATCTGTTCAAGCGCTGGTATTGTAGATTCAGCTCCTTCAAGTCCAAATCTTTTGGTACCTCTATACTTTGTATCTAGAAACTTTTCAAAATATTCTGCTGTAATTAATCTCTCCAAGATTGTTCTTTTACCCTTAGGAGTTAATTGCATGTCTTTTTTTTCTTCTATTCTATCCTTCAGCCATTTGTACTCTTCGGCGGACTGAATATGTTTGTATTCAATTGCCAAGGTGCCAGAATAGATGCTTTGAAGTTTTTCAAAAACTTCACGTACAGTAGCTTTCTGAAATCCTAAATATCCAAATAGAAAAATTTTTCGATCATAATCTTTTTTTTGAAAACCGTAATACTCGGGATCTAAACCTGATGGATTGTTCTTTGCCATTAAACCTAAAGGGTCAAGATCAGCTATAAGGTGCCCTATCTCTCTGTAAGCTCTTATCATCATTACAAGTCGAAGAGAGTCAGTAATTGCCTGATCAAGAGAAATCTGATTAAAATCAATGTCTCTTGAGGTCTGTGACCAATTTATTTTTTGATAGTCAGCTAGAATAGAAATTTCCTCAGGAGCGAGAGCTTTAAAGAATTCATGCCAGCTCTTATCAACAAGACTTGGGTCTTTTATATAATCTCTATATATCGCTATTACTTGAGAGGCATTATTAGTTGTGAGAAATGAATTATAAGATCTCATTAATAGGATTATGTATACGCCTATCTAATAAAGATGTCATTTGATTTTTGATCATAAAAGCTTATCAACAGCTGATACTAAACCCTGCACAGATTTGACAGATTTTTTTAACATTAATTTCTCTTTGGCTGTAAGTTTTACCTCAATAATTTTTTCAATTCCTTTATTTCCAATAATTGTAGGCACTCCCATATACATATTTTTAAGGCCATATTGGCCATTGATATAAGCAGCACATGGTAAAAGTTTTTTTTGATTTAATAAAAAAGCCTCTGCCATCTGAATTGCCGAACTAGCAGGTGCGTAAAAAGCTGATCCATTTTTTAATAACTTCACGATTTCACCACCACCCATTCTTGTTCGATCGACTATTTTTTCAATTTTTGAATAAGGGAATTTTTTGAGCTTTATAAAATCGGTTAAAGGGACACCTCCTATTGTTGTGTAATTAATTAGAGGCACCATGTCATCTCCATGGCCTCCTAATACAAATGTTTCAACATCATTCACTGATACCTTCAAAGCATCTGATAAGAAGTATTTCATTCGGGAGGAGTCCAATACTCCCGCCATGCCCACACACATGTTTTTGGGTAGTTTGGAATATTTCTGGAGAACGTATACCATCGCATCTAGTGGGTTTGTAATACAAATAACAAATGCTTTAGGAGCATATTTTTTTATATCTAGTGCAATTTTTTTTATTATTTTTCCATTGATCTCAAGTAAATCATCTCTACTCATTCCAGGTTTACGGGGTAAGCCAGCAGTTATGATGATAACGTCAGATCCCTTCATTTTTGAAAAATCATTGGTACCCTCTATTGACCCTGTGAAACCTTCGACTGCTGATGATTGACTAAGGTCTAAAGCTTTTCCTTGAGGCATCCCGGTAACAACATCAATAAGTGTTAGATTACCGAGTTTTTTTAAAGCTAATAAATGTGCGAGTGTGCCTCCAATATTTCCAGCACCAATTAATGAGATTTTATTCACTTATTATCCATTTTGGATATTTCATGTTTTATTTCAGCTATCGCTTTAGCTGGATTTAATCCTTTCGGACAAGAGTTCGTGCAATTCATAATCGAATGACATCTATATAGTTTAAAACTATCATCTAATTCATTCAACCTTTCTTTTTTTTCTTCATCTCTACTATCTTGTATCCAGCGATTTGCTTGAAGCAATACAGCTGGTCCCAAATATTTATCCTCGTTCCACCAATAACTAGGACAAGAAGTGCTACATGAGAAACACATAACACATTCCCATTTACCATCTAACTTATCTCTGTCTTCGACTGACTGTAAGTTTTCACGTTTATTATTTGGGGACTTTTTATTTAACCATGGTTTTATAGATTTAAATTGTTCAAATGCTTTTTTTAAATCAACCACTAGATCTTTTAAAACCTTCATATGAGGAAGAGGATAAATATTTATTTCATCCGAACACTCTTCTATATGTTTTTGACATGCAAGTGTATTTACTCCATCTATGTTCATTGCACATGATCCACAAACACCTTCTCTACAAGATTTTCTAAAAGTTAAACTTGGATCAACTTCAGCTTTAATTTTATTTAATATATCTAGAACCATTGTTCCTGCTTTAGCTACATCAATTTCAAATCGATCGATTTGAGGAGGAGTATTTTCATCACCAGACCACCTATAAACATTTATAATTCGGATATCATGATTTTGTTGAGATTGCTCGTCAATGAGATCGACATTGGAATAAGATTTTCCTTTAACTGGAACTGAGTTTTTTGGAAGAGTAAGTTGTACCATTTAATAAACCCTTACTTGTGGTTGGATGACAGAAATTTGATTACTCAGTGTAGTCATTCTCACTGGTCTGTGGGTGACTTTATAATCAGTGACATCACCCCAAAAAAGAGTGTGTTTTAACCAATTTTCATCATCTCTGTCTGGAAAGTCCTCTCTAGCGTGAGCACCTCTACTTTCAGTTCTTTGCTCAGCAGAAACACCAACACTTCCAGCAACTTGCATTAAATTATGTAGTTCTAAAGCTTCAACTAAATCTGTATTGAAAACATCTGACTGATCTTTGACTTTAATATGTTTTAAATCTTGTGACATTGAGGCTAATTCATCATTGCCTAATTTCAAAGTTTCACTTTCTCTGTAAACACCAAATCTTTTTTGAACAGTCTTTTGCATCCTCTCTCTTAGCTCACCGACTGAAACATCACCTTTGTTACTTTTAATGGACTCTAGTCTCTCTATGATAGAATTTGTTTGCGACAGAGATGGGGTTCTCAATGACTCTTTGGTATCAATAACTTGGCCAGCCTGAATTGCTGCGCCCCTTCCAAAAACTACGAGCTCAGCTAAAGCATTTGTTCCAAGTCGATTAGCTCCATGGACTGAAGCGCATGCAGCTTCTCCGATAGCCATTAGTCCCTCACAGACTTCTTCTGTATTAGAGTCATTTGGTTTCAAAACCTCTGCTTTAAAGTTTGTAGGAATTCCACCCATACAATAATGAACAGTTGGAATTACTGGGATTGGCTCTTTTGAAATATCTCTTCCACAAAAGGCTTTAACTGACTCAGAAATACCAGGTAATCTTTTTGCAAGCATATCTGCATCAAGATGTTCCAAATGGAGATTTATATAATCTTTGTTTGGTCCGCATCCTCTACCTGCGCTAATCTCTTTACTTATGAATCTTGATATAACATCTCTAGCAGCAAGATCTTTTGCATTCGGGGCATATTCTAACATGAACCTTGTGCCTTCGTTGTTCTTAAGAATGCCTCCTTCACCTCTAGCTGCTTCTGAAATTAAAACACCCACACCATATATTCCTGTTGGATGAAATTGAATAAACTCCATATCAGATAGAGGAAGACCGGCTCTCAGCGCTATGCCTGCTCCATCACCAGTGCAAATATGGGCACTTGTTGAGGATTGAAAAATTCTTCCATAACCCCCTGTTGCGAGAATTGTCATTTTTGAAATAAAACGATGCAATGATCCGTCCTCTATACTAATTGCTAAAAGACCACAAATTGTATCATTATCATCTTTTAGTAAGTCTATAGCGAAATATTCGTTATAAAAATCAACATTATTTTTGAGGCTTTGTTGATACAGAGTATGGAGTAATGCATGACCGGTCCTATCAGCTGCAGCGCAAGCTCGGCTTGCTGGCTCGCCTTTACCATTTTTTGTCATATGGCCACCAAAAGGTCTTTGATAAATCTTACCATCATCTGTTCTTGAAAATGGCATACCATAATGTTCAAGCTCAACAATAGAGTCGACTGCATTTGAACATAAATACTCAATACTGTCTTGATCACCCAGCCAGTCTGATCCTTTTACAGTGTCAAACATATGCCACTGCCAGCTATCCTCACCCATATTAGCTAAGGCAGCTCCAATTCCACCTTGGGCCGCAACAGTATGACTTCTTGTAGGGTAAACTTTTGAGACACATGCAGTTTTAAGGCCTTGTTCAGAGCACCCTAAAGCCGCTCTCAAGCCCGCTCCACCAGCACCTAAAACAACTACATCTAATTTATGATCTGTATAATTCATATTAAATAAATAACACCGGTAAAAAGAAGAGAAAGGAAATACCAATAATTCCGTCTGTTATTAAAGAATAAAGTTTCATTTTATTTAATTGAAAATAATCCTCATAAACTTTGCCCAGTTGAATTCTAATATGAAGCATTGATATGATAAAAAAAATTAATAATAAAATTTTATTAGTGGAAGTAGATAATGAGAAAACGAGAGAATTTACATCGGAGTAAGAACTTAAAAAAAATAAAATAAACCAATAACTAATAGGAATTAACGCTAGATATAAAATTCTTTCTATTTTCCATTTTTGAGAAGCTTTCATTAAAATATCATCCAAGTAAAAATCAAAGTCATTATAATATTCGCTACTAGAATAAGATATGTCACTAAGTAGACATTTTTAAGATCCATTCCAATTGAAAATGACCATAAGAAATATTTAAAACCGTTTAACAAATGATGATTAAAGATAAAAAACCAAAAGACAAATATTAGCTTTATAGGTAGCAAGTTTATCAACAATGTTAATACTTGATTAAGTTGAGGGAGAAAATTTAAGCTTCCTAACCAAATTGCAAAAAAAGGTAAAGAAAATGCAAATGCAATTACTCCTATCCTGCTGGAGATAGAAAATACCATTGTCAAAAAAGGCCTATATATTTGCAAATGGGGTGATATCGGAGCCATAGAAAGGCAATATATTTAAAAATGTCTTATAGTAAAAAACTATTATTTTATTAATTCATGCGTTACATGAATAAATAAGGCTGTGGAAAAAATGTTAATCAAATTGCCCATTCATTAAAATAAAGGTTCTGAAAAAGCCCTATATTCAATTAAAATTCAATTAGGTCGTGAACATTTTTTGTTTAAATGTGCCGAATCTCACCCCGCATGAGAAAGCTTTATTCATATAAAGTTGGCACCACGACCTATCAATATACTCTCTTTAATATGTTTATTGTCTATATATAATCTGCTGCTATGTCTGCTTTGGCACAATTATCCAAATTTATTGATCGATTTAATACAATCATAGGATATCTATGTGCTTTTTTTGTTTTCTCTATGGTCATAGTTGTATTCACTGTTGTCGTCTTAAGATATGGGTTCAATATTGGATTTATATGGATGCAAGAAGTTTATGTTTGGCTTCATAGTTTTGTTTTTATGTTGGGTGCTGGTTTTACTTATTTAGCTAATGAACATGTCAGAATAGATGTCTTTTACCGAGAGGCATCAAAAAAATATAAAGCCACTGTTGATCTATTTGGAAATATTTTTTTACTTTTACCTTTTTTATATATTATTTGGAATTACAGCTATCCCTTTGTATATAGATCTTTTTTAATGGGGGAGGTTTCTAGAGAAGCGGGCGGTATGCCTGCTTTATATATTTTAAAAAGTGCAATACTATGGTTTTGTTTAGTTTTATTTCTTCAATTAGTCTCTAATGTAATTAAATCAATACTAACACTTTCAAACTATCATTTGTCTGATAATAAATCATGATTAGTCCTGAAATTTTAGCAATTGTAATGTTTGTATCAACATTGGGGTTATTGCTTTTCGGTTTTCCCGTTGCTTTTACACTCGCTGGAACAGCTCTTCTGTTTGGATTTTTAGGAGATGCTCTGGAAATATTTAATTTCAGAATGCTAGGATTTTTTCCTCAACGCATTTTTGGAACAATGATTAATGAGCCCCTTGTGGCTGTGCCCCTATTCATTTTTATGGGAATAATGTTAGAAAAAACAAAAATTGCAGCCGGACTATTACATTCAATTGGTGAACTTTTTGGGACCACAAAAGGAGGTCTTGGAATAGGTGTTGTAATAGTGGGTATGTTGTTAGCTGCATCAACAGGCATTGTTGGTGCAACAGTTGTTACAATGGGAATGTTATCTTTACCCTCAATGATGAAAGCTGGCTATGATCAAAAAATAGCCACAGGCACAATTTGTGCCGCTGGTACATTAGGACAAATAATACCCCCCTCAATTGTTTTGGTTTTACTTGCAACAATTTTACAGGGCGCAAATGAAGAAGCAGCGATGTTAGTTGGTAATTTAGCTCCAGATCCGGTTACAGCAATTGATTTATTTGCTGGTGCTATTCTACCTGGATTGATGTTAGTAGTCTTATTTATAATTTTTATTTTCATATACGCTAGAATAAACCCATTAAGTTGTCCACCTGTTGAAACTACCAAGTCAAGAACTGAGATATACATTGAAGCTGCTAAATCAGTTGTGCCTCCCATAACTCTTATTGTGCTAGTTTTAGGCTCAATTTTATTTGGAATAGCTACCCCCACAGAGTCTGCATCAGTAGGGGCTGTTGGAGCTGCGATAATTGCACTGTTAAAGGGTGAATTAAATTTCAAGAACATTAAAGAGACAGCTTTAGGAACTGTAAAACTTAGTTCATTTGTATTTGTAATTTTAATTGGTGCCTCAATGTTTTCTCTTGTGTTTCGTGGTTTTGGTGGTGATGAAATGATAGAGCATTTTCTTGGAACTCTACCTGGTGGGCTTTACGCAGCACTAATTTTAGTAATGATAGTAATTTTTCTATTAGGTTTTTTCCTAGACTATATCGAAATAATTTTTGTCATCGTTCCATTAGTTGGTCCAATATTAATTGCAAACGGAGCAGACCCCTTATGGTTAGGTATTCTTATTTCACTGAATTTACAGACTAGTTTTTTAACACCTCCTTTTGGATTTTCTTTATTTTTTTTAAGAGGAGTGGCCCCAAGTAGTATTAAAACTAGAAACATGTACAGAGGCGTAATTCCCTTCATAGGAATTCAGGTATTAGCTATATTAATTGTTGGTTTTTATCCTGAAATAGCAACCTGGTTGCCAAATAAAATGTTCTGATAGATAGATCATCCCCGAATAGGTATCGGGGATGATTTTAATTTTATATTTATGCTGATGGATAAGTAAATGGGAGACTTCTTACTCTCATGTACTCTTTTTCAGATGTATTTGTCCATCTCAGAATTGATGATCTAAATTCAACAATATGTGAGAAAAGAGCCTGAGAAACAGGGTCTTCCGCTGCTATTGAGCTACAAACCTCTCCTGCTCTTTGACCCAATGCATTCATAACTGGATCTGGTAATTGTCTCATTTGAACACCATGCTCATTAATAAGTTTTTGATACGAACTATCGTTTGCAGCTTGGAACATAGATAGAACTTCCATGTTAACTGCCTTAGTTGCGATTGTGACTAGCTCTTTAGTTGCGTCATCAAGTTTTTCCCACTCAAACATATCTATTGAACAATCTAAGATAGTTGCTGGCTCATGCCATCCTGGGTTATAGTAATACTTAGCTGCTTGGTGTAATCCTTTACCTAAGTCAGCAGCAGGACCAATCCATTCTGTTGCATCAATCGCACCTGAGGCAAGTGATGGAAGCACATCCGCTCCAGCCAAAAGAACTGTATTAGCGCCAAAAGATTTTAATACCTCTCCACCAAGACCAGGCATTCTGATTTTTAGACCTTCAAAGTCTGCAAGTGAATTAATTTCTTTATTAAACCAACCACCCATCTGGTTTCCAGTATTACCCATTGGAAGAAATTTTACACCGATAGCATTATAAGCTTTGTCTGCTGCTTCAATTCCTCCACCATAGTAACACCATGCATTTTGTTCTTGAGCCGTTAAACCAAAAGGTAAAGCTGCAGAAAATGATGGAGCCATACTAATGTTTGTCCAATAATAACCTGCACCATAAGCCATTTGAGCGGCTCCAGATCTTACTGCGTCCAATGACTCAAGTGGTGGTACTAATTCGCCACCATGATAAACAGTAATTTTTAGTTTATCAGAAGCATTGTTAACGTAACTTGCAAATCTATCTATTGCTTTACCAAGACCTCCTGCTTTACCAAAAGCAGAACATGCAATCCATTCCATGTGTCCACCTGATATTGCTGGTGCTGGAAATGAAGAAACTGCTGCGGCGCCCAGTGCTGCAGCACCTGCACCTTTAAGGAAATTTCTTCTTTTCATGGTCTTATTATTCGTCTTCTTTTTTGCCATAAATATTCCCCTCCTAATATTAGAAATAATTAATTATTTTTTATTAGCTATCATTATACCAACAATCACAGATAAAATTCCAGCGTAATGATAACTCTGTAATGTTTCTTGGAAGACTAAATATGCAAGAATTCCACCAAAAATGGGCATTAAGTGGAGAAAAGGGCCTGATTTATTTGGGCCAATCAAAGCCACCCCGGTATTCCAACAAATATATGACAAGATGCTAGGAAAAGTTCCGGTATAGCCAATTACTAGTAAGGTTTTATGGTCAAATAGTATGAAATTGTTTTGAATTATAACGTCATATAAATAAACAGGTAAGAGTAAGATTACTGTAAATACGAATGATAAATATAAAAAACTAAATCCTGAAACACCTGTTTCATTTTTTTTTAGAAATATTGAATACAATGCCCAAGATATAACAGCTAGAAGAATGAATAAATCTCCAGAGTAAAATTTCGAGTCAAATATATTTTGATAGTTACCTTTTGTTATAACATAACTAACACCAATAAGAGATAAAATGACACCTAACATTTGAAACAAGTTTGTTTGATTTTTATAAATCAATTTGTTTAAAAGGATTATCAACATGGGGGTTGTCGAAATAACTAATAAAGAATTAATAACAGTTGTCGCTGTTAGACCAATATAAGTTAATGTGTTAAATAGTGTTGGACCAGTTAAAATTATCAAAAAAACCATTCCTGGTTGTTTTTTTAAAAGGGGTAAGTCAACTAAAGCATTTTTTAAACAAAAGGGAGTTAAAATAATTAAAGCAATTACCCATCTGTAAAAAGATAATGATAGCGGTGATACTAATTCCTCAACTGAGGATAATCTTCCTACTATAAAATTGCCTGACCAAAATAAGGAGGCAAAACATAGAAATATCGCTGCTTTAAGAGAAACACTCACTTAGATTTTTTATTTGAGATTTTCAATAGCAATTGCTAAACCTTGACCACCACCAATACACATACTTGCAACACCAAACTTTTGTTTTGTTCTTCTGAGTTGATGAGACAAGGTTGTAATAATTCTTGCACCTGAACAGCCAATAGGGTGTCCTAATGCGATAGCGCCTCCTGCAATATTTAATTTATTTGGATCAATCTTTAAAGATCTTTGGACAGCAACTGAAGTTGCAGCAAATGCCTCATTGACCTCAACCAAATTAAAATAGTTAATATTTACAGTCATTTTCTTCATTAATTTCTGTATAGCTGTAATTGGAGTAACACCCATATAATCAGGATTGCCCGCCGAGGACGCCCAAGATAGTACTTTTGCAATTGGTTTAATTTTGTTTGAAGTTACATATTTTTCAGAAGCTAAAGCCAAAAAACTAGCACCATCATTTAATGAAGAAGCATTTCCAGCAGTAACTGTTCCAGATTTTTTAAAAACAGCTTTTAATTGGCTTAATTTTGGCAAAGTCGTGTCTTTTCGAACTTCATCTTTAAGGGGTGTTTTTGTCAATTCGTTTTTGAAGTAATTGTTTTTAATAGCCTTATAAGTTTTTAGATAAGACTGATAAGCAAATTGATCTTGGTCTTGTCTTGTAACATTATATTTTCTTGAAACGTTTTCAGCTGTTATGCCCATATGTTCTTTTGAAAAAGCATCTGTTAGGCCATCGTTAACTAAAGTGTCTATAAAGATATTGTTTCCTAATTTTTTTTCTCCAGTTCTACTCAGATACGCGTGGCGTGCCCTGGACATACTTTCTTGACCACCAACAATTAATATATTTGACTCGCCGGAATAAATTTTAGATGAACCATCTATTGTAGCTCTCATACCACTTCCACAAACTTGATTTACTACATACGCAAAGGATGTCTGTTGCATTCCAGAACCTAGTGCAACTTGCCTTGCTGTATTCATTCCTAGTCCACTAGTTAATACTTGTCCTAAAATTAATCCTTCAACTTCTTTAGTATTGATTGTTTTATTTCTATCAAACAATTCTTTAAGACAAGAGGTTCCTAGATCTACTGATTCAATTTTTTTGTAATTACCTAGATAAGCTCCTATTGGTGTTCTAACTGCATCGATTATAAAAACATCACTCATTAATATTTATCTTTCTGTATTCAATTACTGACTCAGGATTTGCCAACGATCCCAAGTTCTGCACTTTATCATTATTGATAATTTTTTTGACAAGTATTTCAGAGTTTTTACCACTTTTTGTTCTTGGAATGTCTTTAACTATAAATATTTTCCAAGGAACATGCCTTGGACTAAGCGATGTCTTGAGGTGTTTTTTCAATATTGTATTAAAATCAACATTAATTTTTGTGTTTAACAATTTCAAAAAGAGGACAATTTTTTCATCATTTTTAGTCAAATAACCTGTTGCCAAACAGTCCTCGATCCAATGAAATTTTTGTAAGCAACTATATATTTCACCTGTTCCTATTCTGACTCCACCTGGATTTAAAGTGGCATCTGATCTTCCAAAGATTACATAACCTCCATTTTTGGTTTTTTTCACATAATCTCCATGAGACCATATGTTTGAAAATTTTTTGAAATATGCTGATTTATACTTATCATTCAATCTGTCATTCCAAAAGTAGATAGGCTTAGAGGGGAAAGGGGTCTTGCAAACTAGCTCACCCGTCTTTTTGGTTGGCTTGCCATCATCATTAAAAACATCAATATTCATGCCCAAACCTGGTCCTTGAATTTCACCTGAGTAAACAGGTAAAGTTGGTATTCCTAACATAAAACACGAAACTATGTCTGTACCGCCACTCACCGAGTGAATAAAAGATTTTGAATTTAAACTTTTATTAATAAACTTAAAAGTGTCTGGGCTTAGCGGAGAGCCAGTTGATATAAAACAATTAATTTTTTTTAAAATATCTTTTTTATGTGATTTATAATTATTCTGGATAGTTTCATAAACTTTTGCTCCCGCACCTAGCATTGTTGAATTAGTATCTTTTGTAATATTGATAACTCGATTTATATTTGGATAAAATGGGGAACCATCATAAAGAACGATTGAGGAACCTAGTAGTAAGTTTGAAACTGTCCAGTTCCACATCATCCACCCACAAGTAGTTAAGAAAAGCATTTTATCTTCAGATTTAACATTTGTGTGTAATGCTAGTTCTTTTAAATGTTGAAGGAGTGAGCCTCCGTGGCCATGCGTAATACACTTGGGAAGACCTGTTGTTCCACTAGAAAATAAAACATATAGCGGATGATTAAAGCTCAATGAAATATTTTTATTTAGTTTTGAATATTTTTTTTGATTGTAAATTTTTTTTAATTCAGAAGTGTTATTTTTTGAAGGATAACTAGTTTTTAAAATTAGTGGATTATTTAAATTTGCTTTTAATGTTCTTAAGTTTTTTGAATATTGAAATTTCTTGCCGTTATAAAAATAATAGTCAGCAACAATTAAAAGCCTAGGCTTAAGCTGGGAAAATCTGTCAATCACTGCTTGTGTTCCAAAGTCAGCAGAGCAAGAAGACCAAACTGCACCAATTTTTGCTGCAGAAAGGAAGCTTATTACTGTATCAGGTATATTTGGCAGATATCCAACAATTACGTCACCTTTTTTAATGCCTTTATCTCTAAAAAAATTGCTTAATGCATTAATTCTTTTATTTAAATCACTATAAATAATTTTTTCGCTGAATTTGTTTTCACCAATAAATTCAATGGCCAAATCTGATGAATTATTTTTTGAAATTAAATCGTAATAATTAAGATTACTGTTATCAAAAAAAATTGAATTCCAAAAAGATTTTTTTTTGTAGGCTTTAAAAAATCTTTTCCTCTCAAGGTCGATATTAAAATACTCAACTATAGACTCCCAAAACTCACCAGGGTTCTTATTAGTCCATAACCAAAGCTTATTATAATTTAAAAATTTTTTAGAAAGTTTTCGTTCTAAATATGTCTGAAATTTAAAAAGATTTGTAGATTTAATAAATTTCCTACTTGGCTCAAATAACTTATCCATCTTTGTTTTTCATTAATCTTTGAAGGTCATCTGGTATTTTACTTGGAGCTCCTTGAGAATTGACGCAAACCATCAAAATTTTTGATTTAAAAATAATATTATTTTGTTTGTAAATATTTTGTTCGAGGTCAAATGATGCATTTTTAAGAGACAAAATATTGCTTTTAACAGTTAATTGATCCTCTAGTTTGCATGACTCAATATAATCACATTCGATCTTTTTTACTAAAAAAAGTCGATCATGATCTTTCAATAAAGAATTGAGTGTAAATCCCAATTCATTGATGATTTCAGTACGTGCTCTTTCAATAAATTTTAAATAATTTGCGTAATATACAACTCCACCAGAGTCTGTGTCTTCATAATATATTTTGAAGTTATATTGGAACATTAAGTTGTCAGACCTAAATACAATATATAAGTTATAACTATTATAACTATTCCAAATATAAGATACCTATATTCACCCATTTTTAATTTTTTTAATATAATTTAAGATAATTTTATTGATACAAAATATTAGTATAATCAAAATAAAAAATGCTAATTAACATTGAAAAAAAGCAATATCAAATCCGTGTAGATGAGAAAATAGATAAATCAATTATTGTTTGCTCACATGAAAGGAGTGGAACACACTTTTTAATGAATTCAATTTCATTAAATTCAGAATATTCTGTTGATCCATACCTAAATTTCGATTTAGCACCACTCGGTGATACTGTAAATTTTTTTTCTACTCAGAATGTAGCTAATTTTATTAACAAAATTTGCACTATTGACAATAAGAACAAAAAATATGGTTTATCAAGTTTAATTAAATCCCATCATCCTCCATATGTATTTGAAGATTTATTTGATAATCCAAAAGTCATTTTTTTATATATCTATAGAGATCCCGTTGAAACTTTATTGTCATTTTGGAGGTTTATAAATCATTGGAATTGGCATGAAGGACCAAAATTAGATAACCCATTGGATTTCATTAAGGCGAAACCAGAGGGTCAAATGCAAAGATATCAGAAAAAATCATATGATAATATATTTTTAAGATGGGCATATCACTTATCAGACTGGATAGAAGTTTCTAAAAAATATAATAATATTTTACTTATAAATTACAAAAATCTTAATATTAATTATAATTATACAATAAGAAATATATTTGAATTTCTCAAAATTCCAGAACATAAATTTTCAAAACCATCAAAAGATAATTACATCAACACAAAAAAATTAGATTTGCAAATTAAGGATAAAGCAGAATTTATTAGTTTTATTAATGAGAACATATCAAAATTTCCAGAATTAGAAAATATTTTTAAAACTAAATCTTAAGACTCTGATTTTAAAATAAAATTATCATTTACTTTTTTAATGAATTTGTATTTGTTGATAATTAGTAATTCCTTTAAAACTGGACTATTTATTGCACTTTCTAGAATTAATAAAGGTTTGAAATGATTTATTATTTTCTTTGCACCCAAAAGTGCATGTGTTTCGTGACCTTCTATGTCTAAATGGATAATTGAACATTTATTGATTTTTTCAAATAAATCGTCAATTTTTATTCCATCTGATAATTGATCATAATTATTTACAGAAGAAACATGAGATGCTCCACCGAGTAAAATGCCATCTTTTTTTGTTTTTATGAAAAATTTTTCATTAGTACTACTAACGGTTTTATTAAAAAGTTGTATATTTTTGATGTTGTTCAAGTTCAAATTTAATTTTGAACATTTGAAATTTTCTATTACAGGCTCAAAAGCGTAAACATGATAGTTTTTACTAATCTTTGATAAGAAAGGAAGGAAATCTCCAAAGAAAGTCCCTGCATGAATTATGTCTCCACCTTTATACTCACTTTCAATAAATTTAAGGGTGTCATATTCCCATACACCTCCTTTTAAAATAATTTGTGGACAAGGGCGGTGAATTAAATCATAGGGAATATAATATTTACCAAAAATATTTCTAGCGTAGACGTATTTTGAATTTTCTATCTCAATTATTTCCATTTTTAGAAAATAAATTTTTTTAAATTTTTCTTCTTTTAAAATAATAAATCATTTTATTTTTTGAAGAGGTATCAGATTTATCTTTAATAACATTTACCAACTCCCAACCTTCTTTTCCACCCTTATTAAGCCAGTCATTTTCCGACTTTAATTCTTCATCATCCAAGTATTGAGTATAAATTCTATACTCCCACTTTGAATGTTCTTTTTTATCAAAAGTTGGGTTAATCATTTTTTATGACTTAAGCATTTAAATTATAGAAAAACCAGACTGCAGATAAACACCAAAGTGTTAAAAAAATCTTCCCCAATTTATCTGCCTTTTTAAAATGTGATTTCATTTCATTAAGCTGAGCTAGATTTTGCCCATCTTGTTTTTGAGAGTCCTTTAATTTTTTTTGGTAAAAGAATTTGTATATATTTATTGCACAAGTCCATCCTGTTAGTATGTAAAAAATAGAGCTAGATAAAGTTGTCATCTTTCTAATATAAACCTACTCCATGGTTCTTGCTAGTTTTATCAATCTTGATATTGGATAAAAGTAGGTTTTATAACCTGGTTATCTTTGTCCCCCAAAGAGTCACATGAGTATCCTAAGTCAGATAACATTTCAGAGAAAATTTTGTTTGTGCATTTTTTTGCTCTAGCAATTCCATCATACCAAGCTGTGATTTTACCGTTAAAACCTTTAGGAGCATTATTTTGATATATACCATATCGAAAAGAGGGTCCGTAAGATTTTCCATTGTAAGAATAAATATTAGTTATAAAGCCCTCTTCAGCATATTTTAAATCTCCATTGATATAAAGTTTTAGAAATCCATCATTGCCCCAACTTGCATGAATAATTACATCATGCCATTGGTTAAATAAAATATTTTCTGGAATTACCGTTGCAGTCTCATCAGTCTCTACAACAGTTTTTTTTGTACAGTGCGTTCTATTAATGGCTAACCCTTTAAATTTTTTTTTATATTGAAATATAAAAACATTTTCTGAACCATTTTCTCTACAGTGAGGAAAAACTTTATTTTCATATGATAATTTCATTTGTCCAAATTGAATTAAATGATTGTCAATTTCCTTATGAGAAGTTGACGAATAAGTAAGCTCAGAATTATCTATAAAAAATGACCATGCATACCAATTTTCTCCTCTCTCTTTTGTATTTATAAAAGTCTCAGTTCTTCCAAAAGAACCCTTAAATTTTCCCCTTTCACAATCAAAGTCTTTACAATCAAGTGCTCTAAACTCAAATTTGTGTGATGATTCACCAAGTCTTGAAAATTCAGTGTCGACGCTTTGACTCCAATCTTTACCAGCATCTAATCCATGTTTTTCAATAGTTGGCCAACCAATACCCTTGTAACTTCCAACTTGTTCTCCATTTTTAAATGTTAAGCCCAAACAGAAACTGGGGATTAATAACAATAGAGCTAAGAGAGTTTTCATTAATAAAATTATATCTTTAGTGTCCCATATTTGTCCCTTAAAAAAATATATCCTCTATGAATTAATTAAAAAGTTAATAAAATCAATAATTGGTTCCGTGGTGTAACGGATAGCACAAATGACTTCGGATCATTTAGTCAGGGTTCGAATCCTTGCGGAACCGCCAATCTAATTTATAAAAAACTCCCTAAACCTTGAAGCTTATTAATGAAATCTCTAATTTGCTCGTTAATTTTTTGATTATCAATTTCTATTTGATCATTTTCATCAAAATCTAAGTCAAATAAACCCTCTCTGTCTTGAAGTATTTCTTCTAGTGTAAGATCTGCACTGTTGTCAAAATCAAAATTATTTAAAACAACTTTAGTGAGCAAAGGGGTGATAGCGTAACTAGAAATTATTCCAAACATTCCTGCCTCATCAAATTCTTGCCCATTTATTGTGCTAAAAAAAACTAAAAGTTTAGAAGCTCTATTAATCTCAGCATTTGAAAGTGCTTTATTACCAGAGACATCTAAAAAACTAAAAACATCTTCAAAGCACTCTCCCTTATTCTTGGAGAAATTTGAACAGGATAAAGATGCTTTTGAATTCATATATGATAGTACCTCTCCAAATACTAAGATTAGACTAGCTGGGGTGTTATCGCACTTTGCGTATGTAAAAGTATTATTCGTATTATTTAAAAAATCATAGGACTCATCGGGATTATCTTGCTCTTCAAATACAACCTCTAAAATATCGTCATTCAGTTTCATAAAAACATTTTTAAATTCAAATATTTCACCGTTTAGATAAATCCAATCTTTATATGTCTTTGAGTCAGAAAACTGAAGATAGAAATACGCATAATCGTCTATTTCGTCCTGGCTTTCATAAAGATTGAAGTAGCCACTTTGAGTAATAATAAAAACATCTTCTTCTTTGGAACAGTCATTACTCCATGTTCCATGAAATTTTTCTGGTATCAAATCTGCGGCGAATAAAAAGAATGGACTTAATAAAGAAACTAAAAAAAAGCTAAAAAAATTTTTCACGATATAAAATATCATAAAAATCTATATATATAAAATTATATGTATTTTTAATTAGAATTTTTCTTAGTCAGCCAAGAAGGTTTTTTTAATTGATTTAAATTAAGATCCTCTGGAAAATTTTTAAAGATATCATTGAGACCCTTAATTATTACATATGTGATTATAAAACTCATAATCGTATCACTCAAAAAATGATCACCCTCCATAATTCTTAATAACGAGATTAAAAGAATTGAAGCATATGCAAATGTGTTCCATGAAGTTTTATTGAAAATTATTAGTAAAGCCAAAGATAACGTAAAAAAAGAAACGTCACCTGAAACGAAACTACAATTGGTACTGCAATAATCAACATTTAACCATGGAATGGTAAATGGCTCTTCTCCTCCAAATTGAATGGTGTCATTAGGCCTTGCACGACCCCACAAATTTTTAAAAATAGAGTTTACAACAATACCTGTTCCGATAATAAGACAAGAAAATAAGTAAACCCATTCTCTAACAGCAACATTTAAAATTTTTTCTTTATAATAAATTTGTTTGAAAACAGCAGCTATGGGGACAAAGAAAACTAATAAAGCCATAAGTGGTAGCAACATCTTACGAACAAAATAGATAAACCAGTCAGACTCTGAAGCAATAAATTTACCGTCCTGTCCAAAAAATAGGCCACTAACAGTTATGTCTAATGAGGGAAATATGAAAAATACTATAGAGAGTAGGAGGGTTATGGTTAGGGTTTTAAAGTAAAAATTAAAATTCAAGTAAAGAGAAAAAATGTTTGTATAAAAATTGGAAATATTACTTGAAATTATTTCAACGTTATTGTTTGGGATTAATTTGTCATTCTCTGATGTAAATAACTTTTTTTTATCTGCTAGTTTTTTTGAAATAAATATTGTTGAAAGATATGCAACAAGCGTGCCACCAAAGATATCACTAATAAAGTGGGCACCGACTATGACTCTCGTGGATGCAATAATAATTGCA
The DNA here is from genome assembly GCA_902584795.1 of uncultured Alphaproteobacteria bacterium. Taxonomy (GTDB): domain Bacteria; phylum Pseudomonadota; class Alphaproteobacteria; order HIMB59; family HIMB59; genus HIMB59. Next base: position 14,146 of record CACIBB010000002.1, on the reverse strand, counting down.
ATGGTTATCAATGCATTTTTAATTTTCGGAAAGAGAAATATCATACAAAAGATAAAAGCAAAAATAGTTGCAGTATGACCTGATGGGAATGAATGCCATTTGGAGTCAAATTGTATTATATCTAACGATTTTAATTCAAAACCATTATATAAGACTGGCCGTGGTCTTCCAAAGATATGTTTTAATATTTGTGTAACTATGCCACTTAATAAGATATTTAAAAAAATAAATAGACTAATGTCACTTACAGTTTCCATAATCTGATTTTTACTTTTTATAATTTTTGTTAAGCCCCAGATTAAAATAGTAGGTACAAAAAAATATAAAGAGTCACCAAAGTGAGTGAGTGTTCCAAAAAGAGACTTTGTTTGATGATTAATACTGTCAAAAAAAGAAGCTACTGAATAATCAAATAATAAGAAAAAAAAAGCTCCAATTAACAGATAAATACTTATTCTTTTTTCTTGCGAGTTTAACTGATTGAAGAAAATCATAATTTATTAAAGTTGATATTTATGAATGATTTTGTTGTCATATCGAGTATGGTTTTATTTATTGAGTCACTATCTTCTATTGGCATTGTATCAAGGGAACTAAATTTGAATTCTATTTGGCAATCTGAAAAATAGTCTGGTTTCACTTTGTCACTAAAAAACAACATTAAATCTAGTGGATAATTTTCTTCCAATATAAATTCGGATTTTTTTATATCACAATTTAAATCATTTTTTAAAGTATCATAGATAACGGGACTCAATGTTTTATTCTTATATTGTGAATAAAAAAAGACTGAAGTAAAAAATACAACTAAAATCAAAGAAAATGAAATAGTTTTATATACTGTAGTTAAGGATTTTTCTTGGAGAGAAAAAACTGGATTAATTAATGATACTAAAATTATCATTAAATAAAAAATATAATTTATCTGAGGTATCTCTGAAGTGCCGTGATAAAGGGAGGTATCAAAATAAATTATGCCTGCTGGTATAAAAAAAAGGGTAACTAAAACTATTTTCGACCATTTTAATTCAACAAATTCTAGTGTTCTAAAAATATAAATAGACATTATTGGTAATAAAAAGACTAAAATCGATATATTTAATTTATTAGAAAAAATAAACATAAACCAACAAAGAATTATTGAAAAAAGGAATATAATCAATTCCTTATTCCAGTTAATTCTTTTTATGCCATTATAAAAAATAGAAATAATTAGCAAACTTAATAAAGGTAGTAAAAAAATAACACTCTTTGAAAGTTTCTTTAATAAAATATTTGGATCGAAATTAAGTATGGAATAGTAATCCGTTTTATTAATACCCTGAATAATCAGAATAACTAAAAAAGATATATAAATAAAACTTAGATAAGAAATTAAGTTAAGACGTTTTTTTTTCTCTAGCTTTAAATTAAATAATTTTATGAATATCAAAAATGTTATTAATATAACAAAATAGAAATTATTGAGAATTAATGCAATTAAACTAAATAATATAAAAAAAAATACATTATAAAAATTTTCATCATCGAAGATTTTTAATAAATAATAGAATATTAATAAAGTCACCAAGCCTGAAATAAGGGAGCCATCAATGGTTATCATTGAAATTAAAATTGTGCCACTTAACATCACTGCTGTAAGAGGCATTAAATAATTGAGGTCATAAAATTTTAATTTAATAATTTTATATGAGACAAAAATTAATAATCCTAAGTATATAAAATTCGGTAGTCTAAATAGAAAGTAATTGTTAAAACCAAAAAAATTCGTGAGCTTTGATGCGATATTTAAAAATATCAAATGTGGATTGAAAAACTCTGAAAAATTTGAAACTAATTCATTGTCTTTAATTGTGATAAGAATTTTTATGTCTTCAATAGAAATATATGGTGCGCCTAAAGTTATTGCACCGAGTAATCCAATCCAAATAATTGTGAAAAAAACAGTCGGAATATTATCTAGGAATCTAAAGATGCTCATTTTCTGATTTAACTAAGTTTAGTAGCATATAGATCTAATTTATTCTATATATTGTGGTTATTTCTATTTTCTTGATGTTATTTTTACCCGTAATTATAATCAAAAATAAGAGATTAATCTCTTTTTACAGCCTTATAGAAGCGGCTTTTTTCTTAGTGGGCCACTTCTTTCTTAAAGGGTTAGGACAAATTGTTCTAACCCTTTTTTGATTTCTATATTATCCTTTTTTAAAGATGTTGAAGTTAATTTTCATGATACTCTTCTTTTTTATTGGATATTTTCTTGCTGATACAGAATTAGTGGATATTCCATTTAGAAATATTCCAATTTTAGAAAGTTTATATGAGGTTGTAGATTAAATGATTAATACAGATAAAGTTTTACATGGTTTTACCGATCTTAAAAATTTAAATGTACTTGGTCCTATTGTTTTAAACCAAGCGAAAGGAATATATGTTTACGATCAAGATGGAAAAAAATATTTAGATGCCAATTCAGGATTATGGAATTCTGTGGTTGGTTTCGATCATCCCAGAATGGTTGAAACAGCAAAAAAACAATATGAAAAATTTTCTGGTTACCACGCTTTTTTTGGAAGAATATCTGAACCAGCTGTAGAACTCGCAGATAAATTAATTGAAATATCTCCTTTCACAGATGGTAAAGTTTTTTTTACAAACTCGGGATCTGAAGCTAATGACACTACTGTAAAATTATTATGGTTTATTAATAAAAGAAAAGGGCATCCCAATCGAAGGAAAATAATTACTCGAATAAATTCTTATCATGGTGTAACAGCAGTTTCTGCTTCGATGACAGGAAAACCATACAATAGTGAATTTGGATTACCCCTAGATGGTTTTATACATTCAGCTTGTCCTCATTATTGGAAATATGGCTTAGAAAAAGAGAGTGAGGAAATGTTTACCAAAAGAATGGGTGAAGATTTAGAAAATTTGATTTTAAAAGAAGGACCTGACACCATTGCAGGCTTTTTTGCAGAGCCTGTTATGGGGGCAGGTGGTGTGATCCCTCCCTCAAAAGGATATTTTGAGATAGTTCAAAAAATTTTAAAAAAATACGATATTCCATTTATTGCTGATGAGGTAATTTGTGGTTTTGGTAGAACAGGTAACTTATGGGGATCTCAAACATACAATATTGATCCCGATATTATTATTGCCTCTAAATGTATCACATCAGGTTTCTTTCCACTTGGTGCAGTTATTTTGGGTGAAAAAATGACAAAAGAAATGATGGAGGCTTCTTATGAGGCAGAGGAATTTTTTCATGGCTTCACAGCTGGTGGACACCCTGTAGGTTGTGCCCTAGCACTAGAGGCAATTGATATTATCATTAATGAGAAAATGATTGAAAATGTTAGACACCTTGAGCCAATTTTTATGGGAGGTTTAAAGAACTTTGAAGATTTAGAGTTTATAGGTGAGTCTCGCGGCATTGGACTTATGGGTGCTTTAGAGATGGTTCAAGATAAAAAAAATAAACTACCCTTCGATGGTTCGATATCCATTGGAGAGCGTGTTGCTAATAAGTGTATTGAAAATGGTTTGATATGTAGACCTCTTGGCCCGTCAATTGTGTTATGCCCCCCATTTATTACATCAGAGGAGGAGATGGGTATAATATTTGATACTCTAGAGAAAACTCTTAAAGAAGTATTTAGTGAAGTTAAATCTTTAGGACAATAGATCCCGAAGTCTTTCTATTTTCCATATCTGTGTGAGCGTCAGCAACATTATCAAGATCATATTTTGTAATTTTATCCAATTTAATTTTGTCTTTTACAATCATCTCAAATAATTTATGACTTGCAATTTCAAGCCACTCTCTATTAGCATAAAAATGGAATAGTGTAGGTCGAGTTAAATAAAAAGAACCAAATGCTAGATCTGTCATTTGAATGTCTTTATATGGTCCAGATGATTGACCAAAGCTAACTAACATCCCATGTTTTTTTAAACATTTAAATGATTGAAACATTGTATCTTTACCAACACTGTCATAAACCACGTCAAGGCCTTTGTTATTTGTGATTTTTAATACTTCATCTAAAAAATTTTTTTCAGAGTAATTTATAACCTCGTCAAAGCCTCTTTGCTTTGCTAACTCACATTTATCTGAATTACCAGCTGTACCTATTAATTTTGCACCAATGTCTTTTATCCATTGGCCTGCGATCAATCCTACGCCTCCAGCCGCAGCATGAAATAATACCTCATGATTACTTTGTAAGTTATAACTGTCACAAACAAGATACTTTACTGTTAGTCCTTTAAGAATTGATGCCGCTGCTTGATCGAAAGATATGCTATCTGGGATAGAAACTACTAGATCCTCTGATATCATTCTATGAGTCGCGTATGCATTATTAGGTTGCGCATATGCTACGCGATCCCCTATTTTAAACTTTTTAACATTAGAGCCTATAGCTTCTACCTCGCCTGCGCCTTCAGAGCCTAGAACAAGATCTTTGTCAACAGGCCAAGGATATAACCCTGCTCTAAAATATATATCGATGAAATTTACTCCAATTGCTCTATTTTTAACCAAAATTTCATTCGATTTAGGGTCAGTGAGATCAATACTTTTCCTTTGAAGAACGCTTGTATCACCTGGCTTATTTGCAACAATTGAATACATTAAAGGAGCCTATCATCTAAAAAAATGATCAAACAGTCAATTTGAAAGTCTTGAAATTCACAATTGAAATCCCAAATTAATAGTAACAGAAATTGCCATTTGGAATTTCTTTACTAACGCAGGTTTAAAAACTGCAATTAACAATTAACGCTTAAGGAGGTTAATTATGACTACATTTGACTTATCTCCTCTATGGAGATCATCAGTTGGTTTCGATGAGTTTGATAAACTTTTTGATACCGTCTTTTCTACGAACAATAAAGGTGCTTCTTATCCACCTTATAATATCGTCAAACATGACAAAAATATTTACCAAATTACTATGGCAGTCGCTGGTTTTGGTGAGGACCAAATAGATATATCCCAAGAGGGTAATCTTTTGACTGTTAAGGGTGAAATGGGTGAGGATAAAACTATGAATAAATCAGAATATCTTTATCGAGGTATTGCCAACAGAAATTTTGAGAGAAAGTTTGAGTTAGCTGATACTGTAAAAGTTATAGAGGCTGATTTAAATAATGGTCTGTTAAGTATAAATCTTGAAAGAGAAATACCTGAACACCAAAAACCAAGAAAAATAAAAGTTAATACTAATTCTAAACTTTTATCAGCTTAAATAAAAATAGGGCTGCTTTTTCATAAGCAGCCCTATAATTTAATCTAATTGAGAAGCAACAAATTCCCAGTTTACTAGACTATCTAAAAATGCTTTTAAATAATCAGGTCGTTTGTTTCTATAATCTATATAATAAGAGTGTTCCCATACGTCGCAACCTAGTATTGGCTTCATTCCATCAACTAGAGGGTTAGAAGCATTAGGTGACTTAGTGACCACTAGTTTACCATTATCGATGGCAAGCCAAGCCCATCCAGAACCAAATTGAGTTGTTCCTGCCTGAATAAAAGCTTCTTTGAATTGATCAATCCCTCCTAGATCTGATGTAATTCTACTCTCCAATTCGGATGGCATAGAGCCTCCACCATTGGGTTTCATACATTGCCAAAATAAAATATGGTTCCAATGTTGACCTGCATTATTAAAAATTCCTGCCATTGATGAGTCTTTACTTGATTTTACAACTATTTCCTCAAGAGAAGAGTCTTGCATATCGGTGTCTTTAACAAGATTATTTAAATTTGTTACATATGTTTGATGATGTTTGCCATGATGGAAATCAAGAGTTTCTGATGACATATATGGAGCTAAAGCATCATTTGCATAAGGTAAGCTTGGTAATTCAAAAGTCATATTTATTTCCTTTAATTAAAATTCTTAATGCGTATTTTTTATATTATTGTGGAAACAATGACAACCTTTGAAGAAATAGATACATAAAATATGAAGAATATAGTTAGTATTCAATCTACTGTCTTAAATGATAAAGTTGGAAATCATGCCGCCCGATCAATCTTGAGTCACAAAGGATATAAATTTTATGAGATACCGACTGTAATTTTAACATCTCATAAAGCTGTAAAGGGCACCATTCAAATCAATAACAACAGTTTAAATCCGTGGGTAATTTTTAATAAAGTAAGGAAAACATATAAATTAAGTTTAAATGATTTAACAATTATTGGCTACACACCCAACTCAAAGATTTCAAAATCGATAGGTAAAATTATTAACATGCAAAATAGAATTGTTTTAGACCCTGTAATGGGAGATATAGGAATAGGTCTATATGTAGAAAAAGACGTTGCAAATTTTTTTAAAAAAGTAATTACAAAAGTTAAATATATATCAGCAAATTTTTTTGAGTGGTCATACTTAAATAATAAAGATGTAAATAACTATAGTATTAGCGAGATAATAACCGATCTAAAATCATTTACGAGGGAGTTTAATAGTCAAGTATTAATAAGAAGCATTCCAAAAAATAAAAATATATTAAATATTATTTGTAATAAAAAAGAGGTTTTTGTCATAGAAACACCTTACATAAATTTTAAAGAAAGATTTCATGGAGCTGGCGACCAATCTACAGCTTTATATGCTCACTATATCTGTAAAAAAAATACAACTAGAGAAATACTAGAAAATGTTACGAATGATATTTATGAAATTTTGCTAAAAAATAAAATACGTTCTAAAAAAAGAAAAAAAAGATTTAAAGCTAAGAGCTTAAATAATCTTTGATCAAGATTTCTGCTATTTGCACAGTGTTTAAGGCAGCTCCCTTTCTTAAATTATCAGAGACGCACCAAAAATTTAGACCATTTGGAATAGTAGGGTCTCTTCTAATTCTGCTAACATAAACAGGATCTAAACCTGCAGATTCAATCGGAGTTACGTACCCCTCATCAGCACGGTAATCAATCATTTTCAGACCAGGGGATTTCTTAAAGATTTCTCTTATTTGGTCCTCATCATAAGGCTTTTCAAACTCGATGTTTACAGCTAATGAATGAGATATAAATACTGGTACACGAACACAAGTTGCAGTTAGTTCAATGTTTTGATCAAGAATTTTTTTTGTTTCATTGTACATTTTCCACTCTTCTTTGGTTTGACCGTCCTCTAAGAAAACATCTATATGCGGGATAACATTAAAAGCAATTTGTTTAGTAAATTTTTCTTTCACTACTGCTTCATTTGCATAGATTGATTTAGTTTGATTGAATAATTCATCTGCAGCCTCTTTCCCTGCACCAGATACTGATTGATAAGTTGAAACAACAATTCTTTTAACTTTGAAATGATCATGCAAAGGTTTAACCGCAACTAGCATCCCCATAGTTGAACAATTAGGATTAGAAATGATATTTTTTTTTCTAAAGTCTTTTAGCGCCTCAGGATTGACCTCAGCGACTACTAATGGGACATCTGGATCTGTTCGAAAATGAGAGGTATTGTCAATTACTATACAACCTTGCTTAGCAGCTTTAGGAGCAAACTCACTTGAAACTTTCGCACCTGGTGAAAAAATAGCTATGTCAGTATCAGAAAAATCATATTCAGCTAAGTCTGCTACTACAACAGACTTGTTTTCTCCGTAATCAATTGTGCTTCCTTTAGAACGAGAAGAAGCTAAAGCGATTAAATCAGAATATTGAATTTCTTTTTCATCAATAATATCTAAAACCTCTCTACCGACATTTCCAGTTGCTCCGACAACAGCAATTTTAGGTTTTTTAGAAGAAGCCAACTTAAATTCTCTCAATTATTAAATCGCCCATTTTAGAACAGGAAACAAGAGTTTGGTCTTCATTTGTGTAAATGTCTCCAGTTCTGTAACCCTCAGAAAGAATTTGTTGGACAGCACTTTCTACTTTGTTAGATAACTCTGGTTTATTGAGATTATATTTTAACATCATAGACAAACTTAAAATGGTAGCGATTGGATTTGCTTTATCTTGACCTGCAATATCAGGGGCACTTCCATGAACGGGCTCAAAAAGTCCATGTCTTTTGCCATTTTTTTCTTCCCCCAATGATGCCGATGGTAACATTCCAAGCGAACCAGTGAGCATAGCAGCACAATCACTCAGCAGATCTCCAAAGAGGTTATCTGTAACTATTACATCAAATTGTTTTGGGTTTCTGACAAGTTGCATGGCACAATTATCTGCTAACATATTTTCTAGTGTAATATCTGAAAAATCTTTATGAGTTTCTTTTACAATCTCTCTCCAGAGTACACCTGTTTCCATAACGTTAGCTTTCTCAACAGATGTTACTTTATTATTTCTTTTTCTGGCTAAATCAAAAGCAACTCTGGCAATTCTATCTATTTCGTAATCGTAATAAATTTGTGTGTCAATCGCTTTCTTACCATTTGGTGTGGCTTCAATTCCTCGAGGTTGACCAAAATATACTCCACCAGTCAATTCTCTTACAATCATAATATCTAAATTGTTTACCACTTCATTTTTTAAAGTTGAAGCTGAAACAAGAGCATCAAAAACTAATGCAGGTCTCAGATTTGCAAAAAGTTCTAATTCTTTCCTCAAACCTAAAAGCCCAGCTTCTGGTCTTTTTGATCTTTCAACGTCATCCCATTTTGATCCACCAACTGCTCCCAATAATACAGCATCTGAATTTTTTGCTTTCTCTAAAACAGAGTTAGTTAAAGGTTCGCCATTAACATCATATGAAGCGCCTCCAACTAAATCTTTTTCATAACTTGCATTAAGACCTTGCTCATTTAATTTTTCAATTACTCTTATGGCTTGATCTGCAACTTCCACACCTATGCCATCTCCAGGCAAAACTAAAATTTTAGAACTCATTTAATTTTTTTTAAATAACCAAGGTTTTTTATTTTTTTTATCCTCTTCGTATGCATTAATTTTGTCTTGGTAACCAAGGGTAATGCCTATATCGTCTAATCCCTGCAAAAGTCTCTCTTTTCTGAATTCTTCAATTTCAAAATTGATTGAATGATTGCCGGCTTTAATGATTTGCTCCGGAAGGTCAATAGTGAACTCAATTTGATTTTTAGCTGCTGTCATTAACTGATCAAGATTTTCAGGGCTTACAACAATAGGTAAAATTCCATTTTGAAAGCAATTATTATAGAAAATATCTGCAAAACTTGTTGAAATTACGCTTCTTATTCCAAAATCTTTAAGAGACCAGGGGGCGTGTTCTCTACTTGATCCACAACCAAAATTATCACCAGCAACCAAAATTCTTGACTGATCAAAAGGAGATGTATTCAAAACAAAATCTTTGATAAGGTTTCCATCGTTATCATATCTCATCTCATAGAACAAACTTACGCCAAGACCAGTTCTTTTAATTGTTTTAAGAAATTGCTTTGGGATGATCATATCAGTATCGATATTAACAATTGGTAAAGGAGCTGCGATACCTTTTAAAGAATGAAACTTATCCATTTTATGTAAAATCTCTTATATCTGAAATGTTTCCCGTAATAGCAGATGCTGCAGCAAGCTCAGGACTCATTAAATGAGTTCTACCACCTCGGCCTTGTCTACCTTCAAAATTTCTATTAGAAGTTGATGCACACCTTTCACCAGGTTTTAATTGATCAGGATTCATACCAAGGCACATTGAGCATCCAGCCTCTCTCCATTCAAAGCCAGCATCTTTTAAAATTATATCAATTCCTTCTTCTTCAGCTTGTTTTTTAACTAAGCCTGATCCTGGTACTATCATTGCTTGAACATGTGAAGCAATCTTTTTGTCCTTAACGATAGATGCAACTTTTCTTAAATCCTCAATTCGACCATTAGTACAAGAGCCTATGAATATTTTATCTAATTTTATGTCTGTAATTTTTGTTCCAGGCTTAAGACCCATATACTCAAGTGATCTTTCAATACTTTTCTTTTTATTTTCTGTTTTAGCACTACTAGGATTTGGTACAGTGCCTTTCACTGACACAACATCCTCTGGGCTTGTTCCCCATGTCACCATTGGGTCAATTTCTGAACTATCAATAACTATTTCATTATCGTAATTTGCATCATTATCTGAGGGAAGAGAAGACCAGTATTCTACTGCTTGATCCCAGTGTTCAGTTCCAGGAGCATAAGGTCTGCCTTTTATATAATTAAAAGTTGTTTGATCTGGGCTAATTAAACCAGCGCGAGCACCAGCTTCAATGCTCATGTTACAAATAGTCATTCTGCCTTCCATTGAAAGGCCCATAATAGATGAACCAGCATACTCAATTACATGGCCAGTTCCGCCAGCTGTTCCAATTTTTCCAATTATGTACAAGATTAAATCTTTAGAATTTACTCCAAAAGGAAGCTCACCATTGACTGAAATTCTCATATTTTTTGCAGGATTTTGAACAATTGTTTGCGTAGCTAGAACATGCTCAACTTCACTTGTTCCGATACCAAAAGCAAGAGCTCCGAAAGCTCCATGGGTAGACGTGTGACTGTCGCCACAGACAATTGTCATGCCCGGTTGGGTAATTCCCTGCTCAGGACCAATGATATGAACAATACCTTGTCTTTGGTCCATTAAATCAAAATATTGAATTCCATGCTCTTTAGTGTTTTTTGCTAAAGTTTCGACTTGAATTTTACTTTGTGGGTCCTCAATATTTTGTCTATTTATAGTAGGGACATTATGGTCTGCGACAGCTATCGTAGCCTCTGGTCTGTGAACAGGACGATTGGATAGTTTTAATCCTTCGAAGGCTTGAGGGCTAGTTACTTCATGAACTAAATGACGATCAATATATAAAAGATTAGTCCCATCTTCTCTTTGACCGACAAGATGCTCAGACCAGATTTTATCGAAAAGTGTTTTTGGGCCTTGGTTGCTCAAGATAATACTTTTAGCTTTTAGTTTCTGCCTCTTCTATTTTTTTCTCTACAGGCTTTTCCTCTTTTGGCTCATCTTCAACTTTGGGCTCTTCTTGTGGTGATGATACCTCTGATTTAGTTTCTTTAATTTCTTCTTTAGAGTTGTCTTCAGACTTAGGGGCTTCTTGAGATGAAGTTTCCTCTGTTTTGGTCTCTTTAGCTTCTTCCTTTGTTGATTCGTTGGCTACAGGTGTTTCTGATTTATTTTGTTCAGTGCTAACCTCTGAAATCTCATTAGCATCTTCGATAGTGGATACAAATTGGTTATCATCATATGATCGACCGTCAGTTCTTTCGGCAATTCTTGCTTTCTTACCAGACAAACCTCGTAGATAATATAATTTAGCTCTTCTTACATCACCAACTTTTACACGTTCGATTGAGTCGATAACATTACTGTATAGTGGAAAAACTCTTTCAACGCCTTCACCACTAGAAATTTTTCTAACAGTAAATGAAGAATTAAGACCGTTATTTTTTTTACCAATACAGACACCTTGAAATGCTTGCACTCTCTCTTTATTTCCTTCTTTGATCTTTACGTTAACTTTGACAGTGTCACCTGGCGCGAAGTCTGAAACTTTTGAACTTTTTAAAATCTGCTGAATTTGTGATTGTTCGTAATTTTTAATAATTTCATTCATTGTGTGCTCCATCCAATATTAATATATGGGTGGTGTCAGAGCGGCATATTCTACTCATTTTTGTTTTTTTTTAAATAGTTTTTAAATAAATCTGGTCTATTTTTTTCAGTATTTTCCAACGAATTTTGGTGTTTCCAAAGATCTATTTCAGCATGTTTACCACTCACGAGTATGGAAGGTACTTCTATTTCTGAATGATCAGGGGTAATCCATGGGTTTGGTCTAGTGAATTGATCATGCTCAACTAGTCCATTTTGAAATGACTCTATAGTGTGGGTATCATCATTTCCAAGAACACCAGGTTGAAGTCTCATTAACGCCTCAATAAATAATAATGATGCTATCTCTCCTCCGTTTAAGATGACATCGCTCACAGAAATCTCTTGAAATTCATAATAATCAATTACTCTTTGGTCAATGCCCTCATATCTACCATTTAGTAAGATAAAATCTTTATTTAAATTATAATTAGTTAATTTGTTTTGATTGAGTTTTTTACCTTTGGCAGAAAAACATATCTTAATACAGCTATCTAATTCAATTTTATTAAAGTTTGCCTCGATAGATTTAGAAATTATATCAGGTCTTAATACCATACCTGCGCCACCACTAAATGGTTTATCATCAACAGAGTTCGCAGATAGATCACTGTAATCTCTTATATTGATAGTATTAATTTCGAAATGATTTTTTGACAGAGCTTTGCCCAACAAGCCATGTTGTAAAATTCCAGGAAAAACTTCTGGAAATAAAGTAAGGATATTGAATTTTAACATTAATTTTTAATTATAATTTTTTTTTCTTTAATATTTACAAATGGAAAGTTTTGTTCAGTAAATCTGAAAAATTCCTTTTTTTTACTTTTAATAAAATATATTTCCAATAAGTCCCCTGCACCAAAATTTACAACTGAAGCAACTTCTCCAACTCTCTGGTCTTTATTATCAAATACCTCAAGTCCCTCTAAATCGTGGAAATAATATTCATTTCCTTTTACTGGCGATAGTTGTTCTTTTTTTAAAAAAATTTTTTTATTAACAAACTTTTCAATGTCTGTTCTATTATTTATTGCGTCGATTGTTATAAGTGGGCTTTTTTTATCAAAGGATACTAATTTTAAGTTAACAGTTTTTTCATTATCTAAATAAAATCTTTTAAATTGATTGACATCACGATCATCATTTAAATAACTGTGAAACCTTAGCAGACCCTTAGTTCCTTTGGGTCTGCCAATTACACCAACTTGAATGAAATGCTTCTCAAAGGGAGTCACAAGTAATTACTCTTTAGTTTCAGGTTTATCCTCTGAAACCTCATTTGAACCCTCTTCCTCTTTAGGCTCTTCTTTTGCAAGAACTTCTTCTTTCTTTTCCTCCGGCTCAGAAGTCTCCTCTGTCTTTACCTCTTCAGCTGGCTTTTCAGCTGCTGCTTCTTCAACAGGCGGTTGCTCTTCTGTGGAAGTTACCTCCTCAGTAGCTTTTTCATCCTCTGCTTTAGCTGCTTCTTCAGTAGCCTTTGCATCTTCTGCAGCTTTTGATGCTGCTTCTTCTTTCGCTTTAACTCTTTCTTGAGCCTTTGCCTTTGGTAAATGCTTTTTTGTTTTCTCAGTTATTTTTGGAGCTTCCATCATTCCTAATTCAGAGAGAATTTTTTGAACTCTTTCTGTTGGCAGGGCTCCAACCTTAAGCCAATGTTCAGCTCTTTCTTTGCTAAGCATTACTCTTTCCTTGTGGTCCTTGGGAACCATTGGATTGAAGTTGCCTATTTTTTCAATGAAGTTACCGTCTCTTGGTGCTCTCTCATCTGCAACCACAATTCTATAGAAAGGTCTTTTTTTTGAACCTCCTCTTGCTAGTCTTATTTTTGTCGCCATGATTTCTCCCTTCTGTATTTATTCAATCGTTGGCATTTGGTTTCCGCCTAATAAACTTTTTATTTTATTTGCAAAACCTGGTTTTTGAGCTTGTTTCATAAGTTTTTTAGTTTGCTCAAATTGTTTTAAAAGCCTGTTGACCTCGTGTACCTGTCTACCAGACCCTGTTGCTATTCTTCTTTTTCTTGAAGCTTTTAGTAAATCAGGATCAACTCTCTCTTCTTTTGTCATTGAGCAAATAATTGCTATTTGATGATCAATGACTTTTTCGTCAAAATCCCCACTCTCCATCATATTTTTAATTTTGCTGACACCTGGCATGTGTGACATTAGTCCAGACATTCCGCCCATTTTTTTCATTTGAGAAAACTGTTTTAAAAGATCATTCATATTAAACTTCCCACTCATCATCTGAGATTGGAGATTTTCCATTTCTTTTTGATCAAAATCTTTTTGTGCTTTTTCAACTAAAGAAACAACATCTCCCATACCAAGAATTCTAGAAGCTATTCTCTCTGGGTGAAAAACTTCAAAATCTTCGATATTTTCTCCTGATCCAAAGAAACGAATTGGCAAACCTGTTTGATATTTTGCTGAAAGTGCAACTCCTCCTCTTGGGTCTGCGTCTAATCTTGTTAATATAAATCCAGTAAGTGGTGCTGTGGAGTTAAAAGACTCTACAACGCTTAGGGCTTG
>CACIBB010000001.1:0-186003 GCA_902584795.1 uncultured Alphaproteobacteria bacterium | reverse complement strand
GGGTAAAGACCCTTTCTGGCCTGTTGTGCAAAAAGGTGGTGAAGATGCTGCTAGACACGTAGGTGCAGATTTTGAATACATTTTCAATCCATCTGGAGACCTAGGTGACATGGCTAAGTCAATTGCAGCTGCCGCTGCTACTCAGCCTGATGGTATGGTAGTTTCACTTCCTGATCCAGAAGCTTTAGGTCAAGCAATCAAAGATGCTGTTGCTGCTGGTATTCCAGTTATTACTATGAACTCAGGTTTAGAGTCTTCAGCTTCTCTTGGCGCATTAATGCACGTTGGTCAGCCTGAATTTCTTGCTGGTCAAAAAGCTGGTGAAAGAGCTAAAGCAGAAGGTGCAACTAAAGCACTTTGCATGATTCAGGAAGCTTACAACACTGCTCTTACAGATAGATGTGGCGGTTACGCTGAAGCTCTACCAACAACTAACGTAGACACTTCTAATGACCCTGCTTCAATCCCAACAAGAGCTGCTGCTGGTTTACAAGCAAACCCTGACGTCGATGCTGTATTATCAGTTGGACCACACGTTTGTTCAGGTGTTCAAAAAGCTATTGATGATTTAGGTATGTCAGTACATCACTCTTGTTTTGACTTAAGTCCAGAAGTTATGGATTTAATCGCTTCAGGAAAAGTTGCATACACAATCGACCAACAACAACGTCTACAAGGTTATATGCCTATCGTAGTTCTTCACCTCTACAACAACGGTGCTGGACTATTACCAGGTGCTAATATTCCTTCAGGACCTGGATTTGTTGACAAGTCAAACGCATCATCAGTTTCTGCATTAGCAGGTATTGATAGATAATTTTATTTAATCTCAAAGTGGGCAATTTATTGCCCACTTTTTTATAAACTACAGAGAGTATTTATTTACATTTAATCATGTCAGCTACAAGTCAAAGACAAGAGTCAGATAGACATCAAAAAAAGACATGGTTTACAGCATTAATATCTAGACCAGAAGTCGGTCCAATAGGAGTGATGCTCCTTTTATTTGGTATGTTGGGCTACTTTTCAATTCCAGCTGGGGAGATGTCATGGAACCCCTTTACCGGTGAGGGATTTAATGCTCTTGGTATTAGAAATTTTTTAAGAGTTATTTCTCAATTAGGTATAATTGCAATAGGAGCAGGTTTATTAATAATCGCTGGAGAATTTGATCTTTCAATCGGATCAATGATTGGTTTCGCTGGTGCCTGCATGGCAATGATTTTAAGATGGGGTTTTTCAGTCATCATACCTTACATATCTTTTGAGGGTGGTTTTCATATTGAATTTTACACGTTATTTCACATCTCTGATGTCTCTCCAATTTTAGCTATCTTTATAACTTTATGCTTCACTTTATTTTTTGGTTGGTTACAAGGAACTATTGTTGTGAAGTCTGGTTTGCCATCATTTATTGTTACACTTGGGGGCTTATTTTTTCTCAGAGGATTAACAGAAGTTTCTCTAAGATCTTTTAATCATAGACCAGATCAGACAAAAGGGGCGACTACTGTCACAGAGATTCCAGATATAAAAAATATTGTAAATGTCCCTGGCCATGGAGAAATGGTAAGAGAAAAAGCAAAAGCTTTACCGGAGGCTGATCTAGTAGCTATAGCCAAAGATATACCAGCTGATACAGTTGCAACAATTACAGATAGATTAGAATACACTTACCAAAGAGTAGCCGAAGCCAAGACACAAATTTTGCTTGATAAAGGAACCAAACCTTTACAAGAGGCTTTAGCAAACGCTCAGCAAAGTGGAAATGATTATATGGTTGGCATGATTCAAGAAAAAATTGCTAACTTTCAAATCGATCCAGTAGTACCAAAAACAGTTACTGATGTTGATATAGCAAGAGTTTATATTGACTCTCTCATTACTGCTCGCCCCGTTGCGAATTTTTTTGGTGGAGATATTTTAGAACCTGTTTTTGATTGGCTTTATTACCCGGTTGACTGGAACACTAATAATTTTGGAAATCAGTTTGCCTCTGGTTTATATTCCTGCGTCATGATTTGGCTAATTTTAGCGATTATTTGTTACATTGTGCTGAGCAAAACTCAAGCAGGTAACTGGATTTACTCAACTGGTGGAAATCTAGGTGCAGCCAAGGCAAATGGTGTACCTACAGATAAGGTTAAAGTATCTCTATTTATGTTTTCTGCTTTTTGTGCAACAATTTTTGCAACCGCTCAAGTTTTTGAAGTTAATACAGCAGATGCGGCTAAAGGTAATTTAAAAGAACTAGAGGCAATTGCTGCAGCTGTGATTGGTGGCGTTGTTTTAACAGGAGGTTTTGGCACCATACTCGGTATTGTTGTAGGCGCATTTATATTTGGTGTTGCTAAAGAAGCATTCTTTTATATTCCAGGCATAGACGGATCATTTTATAGAGTATTCTTAGGGTTAGTAATCATAGCTTCTGCTTTGACTAACGAAAATATTAGAAAACGAATTATGGGTAGTATTTAGTTATGGAAAACAATAATTCACCATTTATAGAAATTACAGATCTTGTAAAAAAGTTTGGAACATTTACAGCTTTAAATGGTGTCTCTTTAAATGTCCTACCAGGAGAAGTTCACGCATTACTAGGTGATAACGGTGCTGGAAAGTCCACTCTTATTAAAGTCTTATCAGGAGTTCACCAGCCAACTTCTGGAATTATTAAAGTTGGAGGAAGTGAAGTAAAATTTAGCTCTCCAAGAGAGGCTACTAGTGCAGGTATTGGAACTGTCTATCAAGATCTGGCACTTAATGCCTTGACCTCTGTTACACGAAATTTTTTCTTGGGAAATGAATTAAAAAAAGGACCTGGCCCTTTTGGAATATTAGATTTTAAAAAAATGGATGAAATTACGATTGCTGAAATGGGAAAAATTGGCATAAATATCTCAGATCCTACTCAGCCAGTTGGAACTATGTCAGGTGGTCAAAGACAGACACTTGCTATTGCAAGAGCTATATACTTTGGTGCTAAGATTTTAATTTTAGATGAACCTACATCTGCACTTGGGCAAAAACAACAAATGGAAGTTTTAAAAACTATTAAAAAAGTCCAACAATTAGGGAATATAGCTATTATTTTAATTACTCACAATGAAATCCACGCAAGACTTATTGCTGATCGATTTACATTCTTAAGTTTAGGTGAAGTAATAGGATCTGGAAAGTCATCAGAATTAGGTGGAGATGATGTTAAGCGTTTAATGGCTGGCGGTGCTCAAATAGGTGATTTGGCCAAAGAGCTTGAAGCTGTATAATATTTTTACTAGTAAGAGCTAGGATTATTATCTTTATCAGACTCATCGTGGTTTTGATTAGTAAGCTCTTTGAATTTTCTCACATGTGTGGCTGCTGCTCCAGATAACAACCTTACATCATTTGTAATTGTCACAAGATCAAAGCCCCATTCGGAAGCCTTGGCAGCATACTCTGGAGTCCCACAATGAAGACATGCAACTTTTCCATGTTTATGAGCAATATCTAAAATTTTCTTTTTAGACTCAATCATCTCAGGTTCTGTTCGATCAAACCCAGGTGTTAACTTTCCTTGGTTCAGCCCTATTGTTAAATCTGCTGTCCCGATATAAAGGCCATCAAGACCAGGAGTGGATGCTATATCATCAAGATTATCAAATGCTTCTTGAGTTTCTATCATGGCAAGACAAAACGTTCCCTCATTTGACTCATAAAAATAATTTGAACTAACGGAAAAGTTAGCTCTCGTCGGACCAAAGCTTCTAATACCTACAGGTGGATATTTACAATCTTGAACAAGTTTTTGTGCTTGCCCTTTATTATTAATCATTGGGCAAATGATACCCAAAGCACCTGCATCCATAACTTTCGATATTACTGCGTGATCTAATCCTGAAACTCTACAGATTGGAGTGACACCACTATTTCTAATACTTTGCAACATTTTAAATAAATCACTAAAGCCAATCATCCCATGTTGATAGTCAATGGTAAGGGCGTCATAACCTTGCTCAGACATAATTTCAGCAGTAAAAGTATTAGGTATTGATAAAAAGCTATTAACAACCACTTCTTTTTTTTGCCATTTAGCTTTTACTTTGTTTTCAATCATTGAATGTTAGATATCAAAATTATTTAAAAATATAATTATAACAATTATTTATTATTCATGAATAAATGCATAAATTTAATCAATATTCTCCATCCTCCCACTTTTGACAGATTTATAAGCAGTTTCGGCTAAGAGAAGAGCTCTTCTTCCGTCCTCAAAGCCAACAGATACAGGCTTTTTTTCCAAAATTGTTTCGACAAATGAGCTAATAGAATTCATATAAGACTCCTGGTATCTCTCAATAAAAAAATTTAAATAGGGTTCACTCTTGTCAACAAACTCTGAATTGTATTTTTTCAATTCATGTGGCTTTCTATTTTCAGATATAACCATCCCTTTGCTACCAAACAGCTCAACTCTTTGATCATATCCATAAGTTGCTGATCTAGAGTTGTTTATATGACATTGTTTTCCCGAGGCTGTTTCCATTATAATCATCAAGGTGTCACTATCATTTAATTCAGATTTAATTTTTGGATCTATTAAAGCATTAGAAATTGCAAATACCTTAACTGGCTCTTCACCAAGCATAAAACGGGCTAAATCAAAATCATGAATTGTCATATCTCTAAATTGCCCACCAGACACTTTTAAATAATCCCAACTTGGCAGACCTGGATCTCTAGATGTAATCAGACATTGATGAAGCTCACCAATTTCACCATTAATAAAAGATTTTTTTGCAGCCTGATGACCAGGATCAAATCTTCTATTAAAGCCTAATTGAATTGGAACTTTATTACCTTCAAGTCTTTTTGAAAACTCATCAACTTTTTTTATATCGAGGTCAATAGGTTTCTCACACAAAACAGGTTTTTTTGATGCAACAGATCTCTCTATGAAATCAATATGTGTATTTGTAGGGGAAGATATAAGAACAGCATCAATATCATTATTGTTAAAAATATCGTCAACATTTTCCACAGCAAGTACGTTTAAATCATTTGATACTTTTTTTGCAAATTCTTCATTAGGATCATAAATGCATACTAAATTTGTCTGTTCATGAAGTTGAATATTCTTAGCATGCATTTGGCCAATTCGCCCGCACCCAATAACTGCAATACTAACTTTTTTCATATCACAGAATTATAGTATTCTTTAAATTTTAGAAATAAAAAAAAATTCATTTTGAATAAAATTTAAGTATTCTTTAAAAGGTTTATTTATCTATAATCTTTTCATAGGAGGGGTTTATGAAAGCAAAATTGGGAATAGCACCTATAGCATGGTCCAATGACGATTTACCTGAACTTGGAGGAGAGACTTCTTTGGATACCTGCCTTAGTGAGTCAAAACTTGCTGGATTTACTGGTGTGGAAACAGGTGGAAAATTTCCAAAAACTCCTGAAAAACTTGGTCCAATTTTAAAAAATCACCAACTATACTTGGCATCAGGGTGGTATTCAGGAACTGTGTTAGATAATGACCTAGAAAATGAAAAAGATAAAGTCCTTCAACAACTCACTCTCTTCAGAGACCTAGGCGCAGCAGTTTTAGCATATGGAGAAACATCTGGAACTATCCAAAATATTAGACATGCTCCTTTAAACACAAAAAGAAAAATACATAGTGAGGATTTTAAAGAGTATGGAAGGAAACTAACATTATTTGCAGAATTTTGTGCAGATTTTGGTGTGCCAATTTCATTTCATCATCACATGGGTACAGCGATTGAGACTGAGGATGAGCTTGATAAATTGATGAACCACACAGGTGAGGCAGTAAAAATCTTATTTGATACAGGCCATATGACCTTTGCAGGAGGCAACTCTTTGAGAGTAATAAATAAATACGCAAAAAGAATAAATCACTTTCATGCTAAAGACATTCGCTCAAAGGTTGTAAATGATTTAGATCGATCAAAAAAAAGTTTTTTAGATTTTGTATTAGAGGGAGCCTTCACAGTGCCTGGAGATGGAAATATTAATTTTAAGGAAGTAGTTGAGACATTATCAAATAATAATTACGAAGGATGGTTCATTGTTGAGGCAGAGCAAGATCCCGCCAAAGCAAACCCATTTGAATATGCTAAAATTGGAAATAAAGAACTTGTAGAATGCTTGAGTATGTATGGATATGAAATAGAGGATTATAGAGATGAATAGTATTAAGGGAAAGTTTGCACTAGTGACTGGAGGAACGCAAGGTTTAGGAGCAGCAATAGCAAAAAATTTTGCCGATAGCGGAGCTAAAGGTATTGTCACAATTGGTAGAAAAGAAGATAAAGGAAATGAGGTAGCAAAAAATATTCAAGATGAAACTGGATGTAAAGTAATTTTTGTAAAAACAGACCTTGGAGAGGTCCAAGAGTGTAGAAGTGCAGTTTCAGTTGCCAAACAAGAATTTGGGAGATTGGATGTTCTTGTAAACGCTGCCGGTATTACTGATAGGGGAGATATTGTTAACACGAGCGAAGAACTTTTCGATAAAATGATTGGCACCAACTTAAAAGGCCCTTATTTTCTCATACAAGATACGGTGAAAATTATGATTGAACAAAACATAGAGGGTTCAATTATTAATATTGGATCTGTGGCAGCTATGACTGGCCAACCATTCATATCAACTTATTGCGTATCAAAAGGGGCACTTGCAACATTAACAAGGAATACAGCATTCGCTTTGTTAAAAAATAAAATTAGAGTTAATCAGTTAAATATTGGTTGGATGGCTTCAGATGGAGAACATGAGATACAAACAAAATATCATGGTGCCTCAGAAAATTGGTTAGAAGATGCTGGTAAAGCTCAACCATTTGGAAGGTTACTTGATCCAAAAGAGGTAGCTAAAGCAGTTACATTTTTAGCATCTGATGATTCAGGTATGATGACAGGCTCTGTTGTAAACTTTGACCAGTCGGTGTGGGGAGGATATCCTTTTGCACCTCCTCAGCCTGCAGAAAAAATGGAAATAAAATAGTTTAATTTAAATACTTTTGGGCACTTTGTTGACAACTCTTTAGTGTAGTTTCCAAATCCTTATTCAAAAAAATATACTCATAAATTTTATGACCAATATCTTCAATAATATTTGAATAGGTTGGCAAAGGATATCTTGCCCATTCTATAATTTTTTCCTCCTTTTCCATTTTATCAATTTCATTAAATATTGGACTTAAAGCTCTCACTTCAGGATCATTTACGACACTAAAAACGGGAGATGATAAACTACCATGCTCAATATAATATTTTATAAATTCAGGAGAGACAAAATTACGAATATTTTTCATAACAAAAGGTATTTTTTCAGGAGAGATATTTGAGGGTATGCCTAATGAAAACCCACCTATTGGAGATACTTGAAAAGAGGAATTTCCAGCAGGTCTTGGTAAATAACCAGTTTTTTTATATGCAGGTGAAGCTTCATTTAGTTCGAACAAATGGGCTCTACTACTCCAATTCATTGCCATAGCTGATTTACCCTGACTATAATATTCAACACATTCATCATTGGAATGAGCAGATAATTCATTTGGCGAGTATAAAGTCAATTTTTTCAACATTTTAGCTGCTTCAAAAGATGCATCAGATAAAAAATTTGCTTTTAAAAGTATTTTTTCCACATCTAAATCATAAATATTTTTCCCAATGTACCTAAGGTTTACATATGGTTTTCCATAATTTGCCATTGCTAAAATAAAACTAGTAGCAAGTGGTTGACCTTTTTTAGCTGGCCAAGAAATTGGACTTTCTATCTGTTTGTCACCTTTTAATACCTCACAGGCATGGAGTAAATCCTGAAATGTTTTTGGTGGACTCAAAGCATATTTTTGAAAAATATCTGTTCTATAAAATAATAGATCAGGAATTGCTTCGATCGGAATCCCATAAAGTTTTTTATTAAAAGAACTTGATCTTACTCCTGAATAGTGAAAGTCATTCAAATTTATTCCAACATCTTTAACAAAATTATTCAAAGGAAGAAGGCAATTTAATTCAGTTAACTGTCCAATCCATGGAATATTAAAAGCAACTATGTCAAATTTAGACTTTTTATTTGATGAGGAATTTTTAATTATTACATTTAGTAGTTTTTTCAAATCACCTTCAATAATAAGTTCAATTTCACAATCAAGTATATATTCAAAAAAATCAATATTCTTATCTATCACTTTAAATGTGGGATTATCATTGGCAAGAAAGTTAATTTTTTTGTATTTTTTATTTTGATTAATTATAACATTTGGTGCAGGTATAATATTTCCTGCAGACAGAGAAGTTCCAAAAAAATAATTATCATTAAAATCACTGTAACCTAAGTTCAAGGCCACCTCTTTTTTGATTGAAAGTAAATAATCCGTGAATTCTTTAATGAGATTATTACTTGGATGTATAGAAAACGATTTACCTGATTTTGTTTTTGATCTTTGTATTAATTTTTTTTCTTGAATAAGTTTTTTTACTCTTCTCAAACCAGTTGCAAATGGCAAACCTGATGCCTGGATGATACTCGTAGTAGTGGTAATTTTATTGTCTAGATGGTTAATAATAACGTAAGAAAAAATATTCCAATCAGCGTCAATTGTTTTAATTGAAATAGATCTGTTAAATAAAAGTCTTGTTTTATCAACGAATTTTAAAAGAGTGGTAATCTCGTTTCTATTCATTTGTGGGTATTATATTATAAATTCATTAAAATATTCAATTTGAATATATTAGAGATTAAATCTCTCAATAAATCATGGATAATTTCTATATAAGGATATTTAGGAGGATAAATATGAACAAACTAATAAAAGTATTAGCTGTTCTAATGTGCTTTTCTTTCGGTTCAGCTAAGGCAGTTGAAATCGTGTCTTTTAATGCTGCGTCATCTGAGGCTTATGTTGGTGCGTTCGTTAAAGGTATTAAAGCTACAGCAGAGCAATATGGCTATGATATTACTGTTTTTGAAAACAACTATAACCAGGCAGAGCAAAACCAACAAGTAGAACAATACTTGTCAAGTGGTGCACTACCTGATGTATTTATTTGGTGGCCACCTGATGCTGTTGCAGGTTTAGGATCTTTAAGAAAGCTTGCTAAAACTGGAGTACCAGTTTTAAAAATCAATCAGTTACCTAATGAGCAAGATAAAGCATTCATCTTTGGATATGCCGGACCAGATGATAGTCTTCGCGCTTATAACGCAGGTGAGATGATGGTTAAAGCTATGAAGATGAAACAAGCTGCAGGTGGAGATGGATATAATGTAATTGCATTATCATATCCTCACTCTTACGGTGGATATGGCTTATCAATAAATGCTTTCAAACAAGCTATCGCTGGAACTGACTTAAATCTTATCGGTGACATCGGTGAGGGATTTGGACAGGCTAACGGTTATAAAGGAGCAGCTAAGCTAATAGCTAAAGTTAAAGATCAGGGAATTCATTTTGTATATGGTATGGACGATGCGATCTTAACTGGTGGTATTAAGGCTTTAGAAGAAGCTGGTTATAATGTTGACTGGTATGCAGGTACTGGCAAAAGTGGCAGTGTAGATAGTGATGCTGTCATTACAGTTGGTACTGTGTGTAACGGTGATAAGCAGATGATTACTGATGGAAAGCAATTTGGTACTACTCTACAGTCGCCTCTTCATGAAGGTCAATTAGCTATAGCTCTTGTTAAAGAGTACATGGAGAACGGTAAGCTAGCAAACTACATTAACTTTACACCTAACCCTTCAGTGACTGGTGCTACTATGGACTTCACAGCACTTAGAGGTTTTGATGGTAAGTTATATGGCATCAACGAGCTTTGCTCAGGTGCTTGGGACTAAGTTTTAGTCTTTTCATAACAATTTTTACACACAGGGAACTATCCCTGTGTGTGTTTTATAAATAAATAAGGTGTACAATCTTCTTTAATATGTCCACAAATCCAATTCTTAAAATTGCAAAAGTTTCAAGGACTTTTGGGGCTATACAGGCTCTAAAAGAAGCAAATTTTGAGATAAACGAAGGTGAAATTATGGGACTAGTTGGAGAAAATGGAGCTGGGAAATCAACTCTTGTTAAAATTATAAGTGGATTTGACCCTGGTTTTAAAGGCAGCTATCAAATCAATGGTAAAGAAGTAAAATTTGAAACGCCTTCACAAGCAGAGGAGTCTGGCATTGCTATTGCTCAACAAGAATTAAGCTTGATCCCTAATATGTCAGTTGCAGAAAATATTTTTCTTACTGGAGCTAAAGTAAAAAAATTTGCCACTCTTAATACATTGGCAAAGATGGCACGCCCATATCTTGATGAAGTTGGATTAACTGAAGTAGACCCAACTACTAGAATAAATTTATTATCTGTTGGTGAACAACATTTGGTAGAAGTAGCTAGACTAATTTCTAGAGAAGCAAAAATTTTAATTTTAGATGAGCCTACAGCTGCGTTAGGTGAAGCAGAGAGTCGAAGAATTTTAGAAATGGTTGAGCGTCTTGCTGCAAATGGTAAATCAATAATTTATGTAAGTCATAGACTGGACGAAATTTTTAAGATTACAAAAAGAATAACAATATTAAGAGACGGAGTAAGTCAAGGTATTCAAGAAACTAAAGATATTGATGTAAATAAACTAGTTGAAATTATGCTTGGAAGAGAATTGGCAAATATGTTCCCATCAAAAGCTGACCATATAAGTGATGATCCAAAATTAGAAGTAAAAGAACTTTGGCCTGATGGCGTTCTAGAGCCGGTTAGTTTTTCAGCCTTCAAGGGAGAGATACTTGGGCTCTCTGGGCAACTTGGTAGTGGAGCAGGTGAAGTATTAGCCTCCATAGCAGGTGCACTTCAATCTAGATCAGGTTCACTCATTTTGAACGGTGAAACCTTTTTACCTAAATCACCAAGTCATGCTATAAAGAAAAAAATTGCATATTGCTCCTCCGATAGAAAAAAAGATGGTCTTTTTCTTGGACGTCCAATATTTGAGAATTTAACCTCCCCAGCACTTGGTGCGATATCAAAATATGGTTTTAACTTTGGTAGTTCTGAGGATAATTATTCCAGAAATTTAGCAAAAGAGTTCTTAATTGATGTCAAAAGAATGCACGATGAGTCAGGTCTTTTAAGTGGCGGAAATCAACAAAAAGTAGCATTAGGAAAATGGCTTTCAATCAAGCCCGATGTATTGCTTGTGAATGAGCCGACAAGAGGTGTTGATGTTGGTGCTAAATCAGAGATATATCAAAGAATGAGAGAATTAGCAGCAAGAGGAATTACAATTATTTTTGCCTCTACTGATATCCAAGAAATCACATATCTTCCTGACAGGGTGATTACATTTTATAGAGGAATGATGATTGATGAACACCGATTAGAAAAAATTAAAACACCTGTTATTCTTAAAGAGATTACTGATCCATTTAACGAGACAAACCTATGAGTGCTATCATCGAAAATAATCAATTACCTTTTTCTGCAAAGTTTTTGCAATTCTATAAGGATCGCACACTTCTTGCTATTTTATTGTCACTTTTTGCTGTGATGTTTATATATGGAATTTTTTTCACAGAAAATTATTTAACAATAACCAATTTTAAAGCAATTATCAGAGATGCAGCACTATATGGCATTATGGCTATAGGACTTACATTTGTAACTTTATCAGGAAATTTTTTTTTATTGTCATTAAAAGAAACAGCATCAATTTGTGGTGTTACGTTTGCTATGGGTATGGCTACTGGTTTTGGATCACCGGATCTTGCAGGAAACTTTTTAGTTTCACTATTAGCTGCTTTAGCAGTAGGTGTCGTAAGTGGAGTAATACAAGGATATTTTGTTGGAATGGGAGGCAACCCAATTGTTGTAACATTAGGTGGAGCAGGCATCCTATATGGTATTGGTGCATGGTGGAGTGATAACCTTGTAATAAACTTTACAAGACCTCATGATGCAGAATGGTTAGGAACTGGTTCTTTTTTGGGTCTTCCAAGTATCACATGGTCTTTTATTTTAATTGCAATTGCAGCTGAGATAGTTTTAAGACATACAAATTTTGGAAGGAAAGTATATTTAGTTGGAGCAAACAAAGCTGCTGGAAAAGCCACTGGCCATGAAAATTTTTCCATGGCGATAATTGTTTTCACAATCTGTTCTGTTTGTTGTGCATTTGTTGCAGTAGCTTTTGTTGCTCAAATGGATAGTGCTCAATCTAATTATTTTTCTGCAGAATTTGGATCATCAGGTGATATGACAATACTCGTTATAGCAACTGTCATGGTTGGTGGAAATTCAATAATGGGTGGTTATGGATCTACTTTAAGGACTAGTTTGGGAGCAATTTTTATTGCTATGGTTGATAATATGATGGTTTTACAAGGATTTAATAGTGGACCTAGAATAGTTGGTGTGGGCTTAATGATCGTGTTTAGTATCATTGTCTTTGGTTTATTTGCTAAAGGAAGTAGGGCTCAGGAATAATGGAAAATTTTATAAGAAAGATTACAAAAGATGTAGATCTCTCTTTTGCAATCTTATTATCATTTTGTGTTTACGTATTCTTTGCAATTAATATTGAAGTTTTCTTTAGCCACAATATTAGTTTCGCTATTCTTGAAAGGTTTGCAGTCTTGGGTCTTGTAGGTTTAGCATTAACAATTTGTATAATTGCTGGAGAAATTGATTTATCAATTGGGTCTAACGCAGCCTTATGCGCTGTGATAGTTGTAAAATTAACAGACCCCTTGGGCGCACCATTAGCGATGCTTATAGGACTTTCAGTTTCAACTTTAATCGGCGTAACACAAGGTTTTGTTATAGCATTCATAAGAATAAGAGCGATTGTGATTACAGTTGGTACTCTAATGCTGCTTAGAGGAGTAGCTTTGCTAATTGCTGAAGAAAAAACAGTTATGTTAACAGATTTTAGAGTTCCTGATTTTATTACTACTAAAGTATTAATGTATTTTTCTCCTGCTAGTCTAACGGTCATCTTCATATTCATTTGCGTAGGAATTTTTATGCGTTACACAAAATATGGAAGGGAAATATATGCGATTGGTGGAGCAAGAAAAGAAGCACTCACTGCAGGTATACCTTTAAGACGCCCAATGATTATAGCCTTCGCGCTGTCAGGTTTTTGTGCCGGTTTTGCTGGAACTGTAATTGGTTTGAAATCAGGAACGGCTCAAGGTTTAGGACTACAATACCTTCTTTTAGCAGGAACTGTTGCAGCTTTTGTTGGAGGTGTGAGCATACTAGGAGGAAAGGGTGGTGTTTTAGGAGCTGCTATCGGAGCCTTAACAGTTAATTTTTTGAATACTGGTCTCGTATTTTATGCACTTCAGGTTCATTTTGTTCAATTATTCACATCAGTGCTTTTGGTTATCGTTATAGTTTTTCAAACTATGTCTAGGGTATTTGACTCGCGGCAAGCTAGGAAAAGTCTACTTGCCACAATTGATGAACGAAAAACATCTTTGCTGGAAAAAAAGAGATCGGCTATAGGTAGATAATATTCATTTTGAATATATTTGAAGTCAGTAATTTAATTACATATTATATAATATAGGTGGAGGGAATTTATGGATAAAGAGAGACTAAAAGGGAAAAATGTCCTTATTACAGGCGCTGCTCAGGGCATGGGCGCTGCGGTAGGAGAGCACTTTGCTGCCCAAGGAGCCAAAATTTGTCTAACAGATGTCAACTTTGACGGTTGTAAAGAGGTTGAAGAGAGAATTAAATCAGCTGGAGGTGAGGCTATTTCATGTAAAGTAGACGTGCGAAATCGTGAAGATCACGTAGCTGCTGTAAAAGCAACAGTTGAAAATTTTGGTAGTCTAAATGTTTCTATAAATAATGCTGGAGTAAACAAACCACTCTTCTTCATGGATATTACTGAGGAAAATTATGATTTTATTATGGATATAAATGTTCGAGGTGCTCTTTTAGGTATGCAAGAACAAGCCCGACAAATGATTAAACAAGGTAAACAAAAAGAACCTTACAAAATTATTCATGTAGCTTCTATTTTATCCAGAGAAACTTTTGATGATGTTGTGGTTTATGGAATGAGCAAACATGCCATAGCTGCTCTAATAAAAGGTGGTGCAAAAAGTTTAGTTGAGCATGGCATTACCGTTAATGGATATGGCCCTGGCGTAGTTAGAACAGAGCTATGGGAGCAATTAGATAAAGATTTAGTTGCAATTGGAAAATTTGACAAACCTGGAGAGTCAATGGACTCAATTGCAGAGAATATGATTTTGATGAAGAGGTATTCCTATCCTGAAGACGTAGTGGGCACAGCATCATTTTTAGCGTCTAGTGAGTCTGATTACATGACAGGACAAATACTTATGATTGATGGAGGGATGGTAATTCAATAAATGAGTGAACCTTCAATCATAAAACCCGAAGATATTAATCCAAATTACGATTGGCATAGAAGAGTACCTTCTCATGGAAGGACAAATGTAGATTATGAAGAGAGAATTAATTTTCCTAGACTTCACAAATATCGACTAGGAAGAGCCAGAGAGGCTCTAAAAAATTCAAAAGCCGGTTCACTCCTTTGTTTTGATAACAACAACATTCGATATCTCACAAGCACAGTTATTGGAGAGTGGTCAAGAGACAAAATATGTAGATATTCTCTATTAGCTCAAGATCATGATCCCGTGTTGTGGGATTTCGGTTCAGCGGCTAAACATCACCAATTATTTTCGCCTTGGCTTCCAAAAGAAAATTGGAAGGCAGGAATGGTAGGCCTGAGGGGTACGGTGCATCCTGATGCAGGATTAATGAAAAATGCCGCAAAAGAAATAAAATCAATGTTAAATGAAAAGGGACTGGCAAATGAACCTGTAGGTGTAGATCTTGTTGAGCCAGCGATGATGTTTGCTCTTCAAGCAGAGGGTTTAGAGATAATTGACGGACAGCAAATTCTTCTTGAAGCCAGGGAAATAAAATCAAAAGATGAGCTAATGTTATTAAACCAGGCTGCATCGATGGTTGATGCAACTTATCATCAAATTTATGAGACTATGAAGCCAGGCGTTAGTGAAGCTCAAATAGTTGCTAATGCAAATAAGCTTTTATACGAACTTGGTTCAGATGATGTCGAGGCAATAAATGCTATTTCAGGTGAAAGATGTAATCCGCATCCACATAATTTTACAGATAGAATTTTTAGACCTGGTGATCAAGCTTTCTTTGACATACTTCAATCTTATATGGGCTACAGGACCTGTTATTATAGAACCTTCAATATTGGAAGAGCATCAGACTCTCAAAATGATGCCTATAAGCAGTGTCGAGAGTGGCTAGACAAAGCCATTGAACTTGTAAAACCTGGAGTATCTACAGATAAAATTGCATCAGTATGGCCGAAGGCTGAGGAATTTGGTTTTGCAAATGAAATGTCAGCATTCGCATTACAGTTTGGACATGGTTTAGGTTTAGCAATTCATGAAAGACCAATAATCAGTAGATTGGTTTCAATGGACTCACCTGATGAAATTAAAGAAGGAATGGTTTTTGCTCTTGAAACCTATTGTCCTGCAAAAGATGGTTATTCTGCTGCGCGAATTGAAGAAGAATTGATTGTTACTGATAAAGGATGCCAAGTAATTTCCTTGTTCCCTGCTGAAGATCTACCTATTGCTAATAAATATTAATGGTAGATAAATTAAATGATGATATAGGAGAAGAGAAAAGACTTCAATTATGGGAAATGATGCTGAAATTAAGGTTAGTCGAAAAAAAAGCATATGATCTTTTTCTTCAAAATCTTATCAAAGGTACTAGCCACTTAGCTCTGGGTCAGGAAGCTATTGCAGGTGCCTTTGGAGTCGCCTTGAAACAAGGCGATTATACATTTTGCACATACCGTGGGCACGCACATACACTCGCAAGAGGATCCTCAATCGAAGGAGTTTTAGGAGAATTAATGGGTAGACAGTGTGGCTTGATGAAAGGTAAAGGAGGATCAATGCATCTTACAGATGTAGATAAAGGAGTTATGGGTTCATATGCTATTATAGGTGCTCATTTAACTATTGCCAATGGGACTGCTTTAGCATCAAAATATAATAAAACAAATGAGGTAAGCGTTTGCTTTTTTGGAGACGGTACTACGAATATCGGAGCATTCCATGAGGCGTTGAACATGGCAAAAATATGGAATTTACCCATAGTGTTTGTTTGTGAAAATAATTTATATATGGAATATACACCAATTCATGAAGTTACTGCTGTTGAGCACCCAGCTGCTGATAGAGCAGGTGCATACGATTTAGATAAAATTATTGTGGACGGAAATGATGCTGATGAAATGCTAAGAACAGCAGAAAAAGCTATTTCAAAAGCGAGAGAGGGTAAAGGTCCAAGTTTAATTGAAGCCAAGACTTATCGACATAGTGGGCATTCAAGAGCTGACCCAGGTAAGTACAGACCTGATGAGGAAGTAAAAGATTGGATGGAAAACAAAGACCCAATAAAAAATTACAGAGCAAAATTATTAGATTTTAATGTCAATGAAAAAATAATTTGTGAAATTGAGGAGAAAATTAAAGATCAAGTTGAAAAAGCAACTGAAATTTCCATGGCTTCTCCAATTCCAGAAATTAAAGAAATATATACTGATGTATGGGCTAATGGAGGTTCTGAGTGGCACAATTAACATACAGAGCAAGTGTTTCACTCGCTATAGCTCAATCCATGAGAAAAGATCAAAAAGTTTTTTTTATTGGTGAAGACGTAGGTGCTGCGGGTGGAGTATTTAAAGCTACGGTTGGTCTTTTAGAGGAGTTTGGAAAAGAGAGAGTCATGGATGCACCAATTTCAGAACAGGCGATTTTAGGTGCAGCTATGGGCGCAGCAATGACAGGCTTAAGACCAATAGCAGAAATAATGTTTTCAGATTTTTTAGCTGTTTGTTGGGATATTGTGGCAAATCAAATTGCTAAAACTAGATATATGTCAGATGGACAAATCAACATTCCATTGGTCATTAGGACTGCAAATGGTGGAGGCTCAAAATTTGGTGCACAACATTCTCAAAGTTTAGAAAATTGGTCTATGATGATACCAGGTTTAAAAGTAGTCGCACCAAGTTGCCCTAGTGACGTGTTAGGTTTGATGGATAGTGCTGTAAAAGACCCTGATCCAGTTATATTTTATGAGCATAAATCACTTTATGCATTTAAAGAAGAAATTGAACAAACTGATATATCCATTCCTATCGGGGAGGCTAATACGCTTCACGAGGGAAAAGATATTACTATTATTGGCTTAGCTTTAATGGCACAAAGAGCAAAAGAGGCTGCATTAATTTTGAAAGATAAACACGATATTAATGCAAAGGTAATCGATCTGAGATCTCTAGTGCCATTAGATTTACAAACAATAAAAAAATCTGTAATCGAGACTGGTCATGTCTTGACAGTAGAAGAAAACCCAAGACTTTGTGGATGGGGAGCGGAAATATCATCTTTAATCTCAGAACATTGTTTTAAAAATTTAAAAGGCCCTGTCACTAGAGTAACTACACCACATGTACCTTTACCAAGTGCCGACATACTCGAAGATAATACAATTCCCTCAGTGGAACTAATTGTAAATGAGGTTATAAAGAAACTAAAAGGAGAATAATTATGGAAATAATAATGCCATCCCTTGGAGAAACTGTTGACGAGGGAAAAGTAGTAAAGTGGCTTAAAAAAGTCGGAGATGAAATTAAAGAGGGAGATATTCTCTGCGAAGTTGAGACTGATAAGACAGCTGCTGAGATACCTTCAACAGTTAATGGAAAATTAACAGAGATAATTGCACAAGAGGGAGATACGATCCCTGTAGGTGGTAAAATTGCCACTGTAGAATAAGAATTAAAACTGTTATAAATATTTATGGAAATTAAAGACTCAAAATTTTATAGAGATAAGTGCTACATTAACGGTGAATGGGTTAATGCCGACTCAGGTGAGACAATATCTGTTAACAATCCAGCTAGCTTGAAAGAGATCGGCACAGTCCCTAAGTGCGGAACATCTGAAACCAGAAATGCTATAGAAGCAGCAAATAATGCCTGGCCTGAATGGAGGGCAAAATCTGCACGTCAAAGATCAGATATACTCAGAAAATGGTTTGATTTAATGATTGAAAATAAAGAGGTATTGGCTCAAATCATGACAGTTGAACAAGGAAAACCAATAAATGAGTCGCGTGGAGAAATAGGATATGGAGCCTCTTTTGTAGAATGGTTCTCCGAAGAAGCCAAGAGGGTTTACGGAGATACAATTCCAGATCCCATGACCGATCGAAGAATTGTTGTTTTGAAGCAACCAGTTGGTGTAGTGGCATCCATTACCCCATGGAATTTCCCTAATGCTATGATTACAAGAAAATGTGCACCAGCTTTAGCTGTTGGGTGCCCAGTTGTAATTAAACCAGCAAGTCAAACTCCTTATTCTGCACTTGCACTAGCAGTTTTGGCTGAGGAGGCAGGCTTTCCAAAAGGTACTTTAAATGTAATTACAGGAAAGGCCTCTGAAATCGGAGAGGAATTAGCCACAAATCCAATTGTTAGAAAATTATCTTTTACTGGTTCAACAGAAATTGGAAAAATACTTTTACAGAAATGCTCTGGAACTGTTAAGAAAGTCTCAATGGAACTTGGTGGTCACGCACCCTTCATTGTATTTAATGATGCAAATATTGATGATGCAGTTGCCGGTGCAATCCAAAGTAAATTTAGAAATACAGGACAAACTTGTGTTTGTGCAAATAGAATTTATGTCCAAGAAAAAGTTCATGATGAGTTCTGTTCAAAATTTGTTGATGCTGTTTCTAAAATAAAAGTAGGAGATGGTTTAAACGAGGAAAATGCCTCTGGACCCATGATTGATGAACACTCTTTAAATAAAGTAGAGGAGCATGTCCAAGATGCATTACTATATGGTGCAAAAGTTGCAATTGGTGGATCTAAGCATTCTTTAGGAATGAACTTCTATCAGCCTACAATTCTAACTGAAGTCTCACCAGAAGCGAAAATTACAACTGAAGAAACATTTGGGCCAGTGGCTCCAATTTACAAATTTAAAGATGAAAAAGAGGTAATTAAACTTGCAAATAACTCACCATACGGACTTGCATCCTATTTTTATTCCAGAGATATTGGAAGAATATGGAGAGTTGCTGAGGCACTTGAATACGGAATGGTTGGAGTCAATACAGGATTAACTTCAAAAGCAGAGGCACCATTTGGAGGAATAAAAGAGTCCGGTCTTGGCAGAGAAGGCTCAAAGTATGGAATTGATGATTTTATTGAAATAAAATACATCAATATGTGCGGCCTAGATAAATAATTCATATATATGAACAAAGTCTTTAATGTTGGCTTAATAGGATGTGGTCATATTTCTGAAACATATTTTAGAGGACATAATTATTTTAATAATTTTCGCATAATTAAGTGTGCTGATATTAATCATGAAAACTCTAAAAAATGTGCTGAAACTTATAATATAAACTCTTGTTCCGTTGATGAAATATTAAAAGATAGTGAAATCGATATTATTTTAAATTTAACTATTCCAAAGGCTCATTACGATGTAGCGAAAAATTCACTGGAGAATGGTAAACATGTTTATAGTGAGAAACCAATGGCTGTAAATTTTTTAGATGGTGAAAATCTCTTAAAATTATCTAAAAGTCAAAACTTATATATTGGCAATGCTCCTGATACTTTTTTAGGTGGTGGAATTCAAAAATCTATTGAATTAATAAACGATAATAAAATTGGAAATGTTCGGCTTGGAAATGCTATTTTTGCTTATCCAGGAGTTCAATCTTATCATCCCAATCCTGAACCGTGGTTTGCAAATAATGAAGGTGGCCCAGTTATAGATATGGGACCATACTATTTAACAGCTTTAGTAAATTTACTTGGCCCTGCTAAAAGTGTTCATGGTATTTCTACCAAAGTTTTCGATAAAAGAGTGATAGGCATAGGCCCAAAAAAAGATCAGGAGTTTGATGTGGAATGTCAAACTAGCTATTTAGTCAATTTAGAATTTCATAATGGGGCTCTGATTCAAATAACTTTATCGTTTGATGTTGTAGCTCACCAACGTAATCACATCGAGCTTTACGGCGATAAAGGTTCTATGATTGTGCCTGATCCAAATATGTTTGGAGGCTCAGTATACACAAGCACTGATGATAGTGGTCTTTGGCAAGAGCACAAAACTGATGATATGCCCCTTGGTAAAATTAATATTACATCTCATAGCGGTAGGGCTAATGAGTCGCCAACTAATGCGAACTACCGTGGTGTCGGATTAGCTGAAATGGCATACTGTATTGATAATGAACTTGAACACAGATGTAGCGGAGAATTATCGTTACACGTTTTGGATATTATTCAATCAACAATGAAGGCAGCAGACACCAAAACACCCCAAGAGATAGAGACTACTTTTAAGAAGGCAGATTATTTTTCACTAGAGGAAATACAAAAAATTCTTAAGTAATTACAATAATTCCTCTAGACTTAATTTTCATTAAATGAAATTTGACAATACAAAAAAAATTCTTGTAATAGGGAGAGCAGGATTAGATATTTATCCAGAGCCACCCGGTACAAAAATCTCTGGTGTAAATAACTTTTCTTCTCATTTAGGGGGCTCGGCGGCAAATACTTGTGTTGCTCTATCGAACTTGGGTGTCAGCACTGATTTACTTACTTGTATATCTGACGATGCAATCGGAGAATACATAATTAACAAACTTAATGAATTCAAAGTTGGTGTAGAACACTGCAGAAAAGTCAATAAATCATTTCAAACACAAATAGCTGTTGTTGAAACTATTTTAAAAAATAACCAATCTATTCTTTACAGAAGTAATCCTTGTGATCTGCAACTTAATAAGGAGGATATTAATAAAATTAATTTCAATAATTACTCAGCTGTATTCATCTCTGGAACTGCGCTTTCAGGAGAACCTTCAAGGAATGCTGTTTTGGTTGCCTCAAAACAAATTTCAGATCTCAAGATACCATTAATAATCGATCTTGATTATCGGCCTTACAACTGGGAGTCTGATACAATCAAATCAGATGTTTACAAGGAAATTATGAATGAAATGGATATTATCATTGGAAACGATTTAGAATTTAATGTGGCTGATAATTCCACAAATGGACTTGAATTAGCAAAAGTGTATATTAAAAAAAAACCATCAGTGATTGTCTATAAAATGGGTGAAGAGGGATCCAAAGTATTTACTAAAGAAAATGAGAGCCAATACGGGACATTTAATGTCGAAGCTATTAAACCTACGGGTGCAGGCGACGCATTCAATGGAGGTTTTATAAGCTCCCTATACAATGGCCTTAGTTTAGAGGATGCAGTAAATCGCGGTTCCGCAAATGCTGCAATAGTTGTAACAAGAGTAGGATGTTCCTCAGCTATGCCCAATAATCAGGAATTAGAAAAATTTATTAACCAAAATCAAAAGGAGTTATAGATGCACATCCCTTATTCAGATAATAAAAATCAAGCTTTATTTGGAGAAACAAATAAAACAGTACCTTTAGTGTATTTTAATATTATCAATTTAAAAAAAGGTGAGTCCTATGAATACCAACTATCAAAGCATGAAAGTAGCGTAGTTCCAGCAACAGGTATCGTCGAGATTACCGTGGAGGATAATAAGTTAGGACAGATTGGAAAAAGAACAACTGATGTATGGGATGGTGAACCTGAGGGTAGTTATATTCCTACAAATTCAAAATGTAAAATTACTTGTTTATCTGACTCCTCTGAGTGTTTCATAGCTGGTGGAATTTATGAAAAAAAATTAGAGCCATTTCTAGTTTTAAAAGAAGAACTAGATGTTGTTCAATATGGCTCAGACGATACTAAAACTCACAGAAAAATTAAACATATCTTAGGTGCGAAACATCATGATCAAGTTGGTCGATTATTAGTAAATGAATTATATACTGTTGGCGCTGGTGGGTGGTCAGGCTTCCCTCCTCACAAACACGACACAGATGATCTCCCTCAAGAAACTCGTCATGATGAAGTTTATAATTATCGATTTAAACCAGGACATGGTTTTGGTGTTCAAATTATGCAATCAGAAGATGAAAAAGAGGGTTACGGTTATCAACTTTTTAATGGCTCTACTATCGCAATTAATAAAGGATATCATCCATGTGTAGTTGCCCCAGGATATGAGATGTATTATTTTACAATCCTAGTAGGTCTTTCTCAAAGATCACTTATTCAATCTTTCCAAAAAACCCATGCTTACCAATTAGAAACAATCCCAGGAATTAAGGATATGATAGCAAAATATAAATGACTATAGCTAGCCTCTCAGAAGTTTTACAAGAAGCAAAAAAAAATAATTATGCCGTTGCAGGATTAGTAGTACTAGGTTGGGAAGATGCAAGATGTTATGCAGAAACAGCCGAAGAGCTCAAGGTGCCTGTGATTCTTCAAGCAGGACCAGGTTGTAGAGCAAATACACCTCTGCCAGTTTTAGGTAAAATGTTTAGATACTTGGCTGAGAAATCATCTAGTCCAATAGTTTGTCATTTAGATCATGGCTATACAAAAGAAGAGTGTTTACAGGCAATTGACAACGGATTCACATCTGTAATGTTTGATGGATCCAAGCTTTCACTTAATGAAAACGTTGATAAAACAAGTGAAATCGTTGAATTAGCTCATAAACAAAATATTTCCGTTGAGGGAGAAATTGGATTTGTTGGTTACAATGATGGTGCTAAGTCACAAAGCACAGATCCAGAAGAAGCGAAGACATTTGCTGAATTAACCAAATGTGATGCAATGGCCATCAGCGCAGGAAACGTACATTTACAGACAAACAAATCCTCTTCTATTGATATGCAAGTCATAAAGAAGATAGAAACCTTAACCGAAGTACCATTAGTGCTTCATGGAAGTAGCGGTATCGACGATACACTTAAAAGAACGATAGCAAATACAACGAATGTTTGTAAGTTTAATATCGGCACTGAACTCAGAAAAACTTTCGGCGATACTTTAAGAGAGGAAATTGCAAAAGATCCAAATACTTATGACCGTATTAAATTAATCAATTCAACTATTCCAAGATTAAAAGAAGTAACAAAAAAAGTTGTAGAGAATATTTCGAAAATTTAATCATTAATGATTAAATCACACACAATTGAAAATAAGTTTTTAAGAGTCAAGACTCTCAATATTGGTGCAACATTATTTGAAGTTTTTTATAAAAAGAAAAAAATCAATTTAATTCTAAATTTAGGAAATATCTCATCATATAAAAATAATAAAAATTACTTAGGCGCAACATGTGGCAGGTATGCAAATAGAATAAAAAAAGCTCAATTTCACATCAAAGGAGTAAAATACAAATTAATTAGAAATGAGGGAAAAAATATACTACATGGTGGTAAAAAAGGGTTTGACTCAAAAATTTGGCAAGTTAAGAGCTTCTCCAAATCTCATATTAGCTATTATTGTATATCACCAGATAAAGATCAGGGTTTCCCAGGAGAATTATATTCCAGTTGTGATTACTCAATTGCAAATTCGACTCTCAAAATCAATATAAGTGCACAAACATCAAAAACTACTCACGTTAATTTGGTAAATCACGCCTATTGGAATTTAGATAAAACTAAAAAAGATATTTTTGATCACCACGTCCAAATCAATTCAAATCAGTATTTAGAAAATGACTCTGAAAATATACCAACTGGTAGGGTAATGAATGTAAAAGGAACACGTTTTGATTTTAAAAAATCAACTAGGATACGCGATAAATTTACTAATAAATTCAAGGGATTTGATGAAAATTTCATTATAAAAAAAAATTCTAAGTTTGCAGCTAAAATACAATCACCAAAAAGCAATATATCCCTAAAAATTTTTTCAAATCAACCTGGTGTTCAATTTTATACTGGTCAGCATTTAAAATATTCTAGTAATCGTATTAAAATTAAAAAATATCAAGGTATGTGTTTTGAAACTCAGGGTTTTCCAAACGCACCCAATAATCGAAAATTTCCTTCAACGCAATTAAACCCATCACAAATTTATAAACATCAAATGAAATTTGAAATTGGAGAAATTAAATAATTACTCAGTTTTTTCTCTTAATTTTATATTTAATGTATCAAAAAATATTTGAGGAACGCTAAAAGCAAAATTATTTAAAAAAGCAACCGAACTAACTTGTATTTGATTTCCATCTAGCAATGGATCTATAAACTTTGATATTTGAACTTTATCATCGACATAATTCCAATCAAAAGTAGCATGAACACCTTTACCCTCAATATCGTAAAGATTTACAAAAATTATAGTTCCATTATTGAGTGTAAACCTAGCTTTTAAATCTGGAGAGTTAGGTAATTCTGTCTTAAGTATGAAGCCATTATGTTGAAGATCAGTTAATATATTTTGAGCATCAATAATTTTATCATTATCAATTTCATTAAATTGAGAGGTCAAATTTGTATGTTTCAGCTCTTCTTCTTTGACACTTAAGTTAATCATATTTTGATTATAAATTTGAATTGATTGAATCTGAGATTTACCAATATTTATTAAATCGGTGGGCACCCAATAGAAATCAGATACATCGGCGGTTAAGTTTGTTGAAACCAAATAAGATTGATTAGACTCAGGAGCCTTAATGTAAGATCCTGGGATATTATAATTATAAATACCAATATCTAGTGAATACAATACTTCATCGTCTTCAGATTTTAAAATTAATTGCATTTTATTTTCATCATCTAGACCCAATTTGTATAAAAGATCTTCACGATTAGTTTTAGCATCTATAATATTTGCTTCACGAAGTTGAATAAAAAACCTACTTAAAAGCTCAGTATTTGCGGGAAAATTATTTGAGCTTGAGATAAGCCATTGATTATCAATGATTTCAATAACAGATTTTCCATTTTGATTAGAAAATTCAATGTATGCTATTTCCGGTAAAACATCATCAAAACTAGGAAATAATACTTCAGATGATGACTTGTTAGAGATATTTTTGCCATCAAAATACATACCAAGGGCAATAATTAAAAATCCAAAAGATAGTAAAACCAATATTTTTAAATTTTTAATATACATTTATCTGCTTTTTCTTTTTCTGATACCAAGTTGTCTTGGAATAAAAAACATTAGTAGAATTAAAAGAACGGGTATTAAAAAAGTATTTAATATGTTTATTTGATTTGCTAATCGATCTATGTCTTTACTTAAATTTCTTCTAACTTCTCTTAGTTGTTTACGAGTATTTTCTACTTGTAATTGAAAATTTGCTAATTCCATTAATTGTTTGTCAGATAAATTGACACTTTCTACATCTCTACCGCCTGATAAATTTTGAATTTGATTTAATGTATTATCAAGTTGAGCTTGTAATTGCTGTTCCTGTCCTAGATACATCTGCTCTGCTTCTGCTTGAAGTTTTTGAACTACAACAAACGGTCTAAATGGAGCCTCTTTGTTTCTCAGATCAATAAATTCATCATAACCTGTCATTGAGTCAAAAACATTTGTAACTAAACTTCCATTATCAGATGTCGCCTCTATTACATTGGTATCTAAAAACTTTTGAATTCTTGCCCAAAAGGCATTTCTTATAAAATCAGCGTCACTGAAAACTACCACATTTATATTTTTTGAGGATATTTCTACATGATTATCATTTTTAAATTCAAAATCATTAAAATTACTTTTTGCAATACCACTTAATTTTACACCAAAGTCA
This sequence comes from uncultured Alphaproteobacteria bacterium, assembly GCA_902584795.1. Taxonomy (GTDB): domain Bacteria; phylum Pseudomonadota; class Alphaproteobacteria; order HIMB59; family HIMB59; genus HIMB59. The sequence continues at coordinate 160,177 of CACIBB010000001.1, read as the reverse complement.
TAGCTAATACCTGTTGGCTGAAAATTATTAATGAGTTTAATTGGATCATGTACCTCTTTCATTGGTAGATCCATTGTTACCTCACTGGAGGACATAATAGGAGTGTAAGAAATTTCACTTTCACCATTTAATGGGGAAAGACCACCTGGAGACACAAGTCTAATTAAAGATAAACCGTCTCCAATTTCTTCAGCTTGATTAATGAACTGTCCTCTGACTTCAGGCCAATTCAATTTCAACATAGTTTGCAAAGATGTATTTTCAGTTATGTTTTGCTGTGTTTGCAGTCTTGTGGCTTGAGCACCATCTAAAATAACATTGCTATTATAGTTAATATTGAGGGTTTTTAAGACATTTTCTAAATTTGATGATTTATTTGAATGGTCATTTTTCTCAAAAAATGGATCAACAAAAATAACTGATTTTCCCCCATTTAAGATAAATTGTTCAACTGCATATTCAGTTTTGTCACTAATGTCAGAGGGGTGATAAACTATTAATAAGTCTATACCATCAAAACTCTCTACGTCTGTGTCTAAAAACTCAAAATCATAAAAATAACTAAGCTCCTCAAGTATCGTATATTCTCCTTGTCCAAGTTGATTATTTGGCATCATTGGTGGTGTAGTGTCCACCCATGATAAAAAACCAATCATTGGTTTTTTTGATCTATTAAGTTTGTATACAATGTCAGTTAATTGTTTTTCTAATGTGCCAGCTTTTGAGGGATCAAAAAAGGGAACAGTTTCTATGTCATCTGTTGTATTTGAAGCAATTAATCCAAAATATACTTTGGACCCTTCTTGATCTATAGGAAAACCCTGCACACCATATCTATTTACATAATCTTCATCATCTGAATAAGGTTCTGGTTCAATAAAGTTTAATTCAATTTTACCTGAAGCTAGATCTGAATATCTGTTTAATAGACCTTGAACTTGATTAGCATAATTTTGAATAATTGGAATATTTTTAGACAAGTCTCTGCTATATACAAAATTAACTTTTATTGGCTCTTCTATTTCGTCTATAACTCTCTTAGTACCACTTGAAAGAGTAAAAGTTTTGGTAGAGGTAAAATCAACTCCTAAATTAAAATTGATTTTTTGGATTATAAAATTAAATGACAAAAATAAAATAACAGTGCTTAGTATAGATACTATAAGATAGTTTTTTTGTAAAAATTTATTCATTAGTCTCGATTTAAAAATTTTATAATTGTTAAATAATTCCAAAGAGCAATAAAGGATAAAAAGAAAAACAATCCTTTAATTGAGAAGAAACCTGTTTGGATACTTGAGAAGTGAGTCAAAAAGCTAAAACTAGAAATGAGTTCTACTATTTCAATAGGTAAAATCCCAGTTATAAAATTAATCATAAGAGGAAACCCACTTATGGTAAAAAGAAATGAGACTAAAATAGATAAAATAAAAGCAATTATTTGATTGTTAGTTAACGAAGAAAAGAAAATTCCAAGAGAGACATAAGCACCTGCCATGATAATAACGCCAAGATATTGGCCAATAATTACAAGGTTATCAGGGTTTCCAAGATAATTTACTGTAATCCAAATAGGAAACGTCAAAACAACAGAGAATACAACAAAAGCCCAAGTTGCAAAAAATTTACTCAACACTATCTTCCACAAAGGAATTGGCAAAGTCATTAATAATTCAATAGTACCAAGTCTTTTTTCCTCGGACCAACTTTTCATAGTAACTGCAGAGATGAAGAAAATAAAAACCCATGGAATAAAACTAAAAAAAACCGTTAAGTCTGCAACTCCTGACGAGAAAAATGAGCCAAAATAAAATGTCAAGGACATAGATGTCAAAATAAATATTGCAGTAAAAATATAAGCGACAGGAGTAATAAAATATAATTTAAGTTCTCTTTTAATTAATGCCAACATTAGCTTACTAACTTTCTAAATTTTTCATCTAGGGATTTACCAATTTTTTTCTTAAGCTGTGATGGAGTTCCCTCAAAGACTTTTTGTCCATCATTAATAATAAGACACTTATTGCAAACCTCCGGGACTTCATCAAGAATGTGTGTAGAAATAATAATTGCTTTTGTTTTAGATAATTTTTTAATTAATTTTCTTACTTCAAATTTTTGAAGGGGGTCCAATCCATCAGTTGGCTCATCTAAGATCAGTAATTTGGGATTATGAATAAGAGCCTGTGCTATTCCAACACGTCTTTTAAAACCTTTTGATAGAGTTTCAATGGGAACATCTTTCACTTCTTCTAGTTGCAGATCATCAATTACTTTTTTGATTGCTGCTTTTGAGTTTTTTATATTTCTTACCTGGCAAACGTAGTCTAGGTAAAGATATGGCGAAAAGTCTAAATAAAGGGGAACACCTTCAGGTAAGTAGCCAATCATTGACTTTGTGTAAATGGGATCTATTTCAATGTCCTTATTATTGATGATAACGTTTCCACTGTCAGATTTAAGATAACCAGTTATTACCCTCATGGAAGTTGTTTTGCCAGCACCATTAGGTCCAAGGAACCCCATCACATCACCAACTTTGACCTCAAAAGAGAGTTTATTAATGGCAGTAAAATCGCCAAAATTTTTAGAAATATCTATTACGCTTAACATTTTTTTTCATATTATTTAGTTTAAAATCTTAATAATTCAAGATGTTATATTTACCATCTCTTATCAGATGAAGTTTCTACCATGCAGACCTATAAATATCAAAAGCATCTTTTTCAGATATTTCTCTTGGATTATTGATTAGTAATCGGGTTTGTTTCATAGCATCTCTAGCCATTGTTTCGCATGCAGTTTCAGGGATGTCGAGATCTCTTAATCTTTGCTCTAAACCTAATTCGCTTGATAGATCTGACAACTTTTCAATGAATTTTGAAGAAATATCTTGAGTGCTTGTGCTTGTATCAATATCTGGAAAAACAGTTGGGGCTATTTCACTATACAGTTTTGATGCATTTTGATCAGATATATTAAATCTTAACACATATGGCAGAACAAGTGCGTTGGAAAGACCGTGTGGGACATGATAAGTGCCTCCAATCGGATATGCCAAAGCATGAACGCCAGCAACTGGAGAGTTTCCAAATGAGACACCTGCTAGCATAGAGCCAACAAGCATTTTTGATCTTGCTTCAATATCCTTTCCGTTTAAAACAGCTTGTCTTATAGAACTACCTAAAAGCTTCAATGCTTCCTTTGCGAGTGTTTGGGAGATCAAATTATTATTCACACTTTTTGAAGCATAAGACTCTATCGCGTGGACCATTGCATCAATACCGGTAGCAGCAGTAATGTGAGGGGGAAGACCGAGTGTTAATGATGGATCAAGAATTGCAAGGTCTGGAAGTATAATAGGAGAGGAAACTCCTTTTTTTTCTAAATCTTCTTGTGTGATAATAGAAATTGGAGTTACTTCAGAACCAGTACCAGAAGTTGTTGGGTAAAGGGCAAGAGGGAGCCTAGGCCCTTTAGCATTTGCCACTCCCCAAGCTTCATGAATATTTTCGTTTGAGCCAATCAAAAGTGCAGTTAATTTCGATACATCCATTGATGATCCACCACCAAATCCTATTACACCTGTTGAATCAAAATCTCTTCCCTGTTCTACACAATTCATAAGTGTTTTTATAGATGGGTCAGCTTCAACATTATCAAAAATTAAAATTTCAGAGTATTTTTGAAGTTCAGTAATTGTTTTTTCGTGTAAACCAATTTTTACTAAACCCGGATCAGTTACAAATAGTATTTTGTTACCAAGTTTTTTAGAAACTTCCTCTGCTGTGCTTACTGAATAGTCAGTTCCAAATCTTATTCCAGGAGTAGTGTTGAATTGAAACGCTTTCACGATAGCAATATAGATGATATGGGGTTCATTTCCTATATAATTTTAAGAAACCTATTCTAGGCACCTATCAACCCACAACTTTTTTTTAATAAGGCTTTCTTAAGAGTTTTTTATTTTTATACTTGAAATGTGTCTAAGGTTATTACCATCGCTCAGCAAAAAGGAGGCTCTGGAAAAACCACTATAGCTGCAAATTTAGCTGCTGTTTATTCTTTAAAAAATAATTTATCCACGACATTACTCGACACAGACCCTCAAGGTAGTTTAGGTAAGTGGTTTATTACCAGAAATGAAAAACTTAAAAATAAAAATATGATTCAGTTTAAAACAGCAAGCCTCTGGGGCGCACAGTATGAGGCAAAAACGCTTAAAGAAAAATCTGATTTAGTAATAATTGATACTCCTCCCAAAATTGACGCTGATGGAAGACCAGCAATTGAAATAGCTGACCTTGTCATTATACCGATATCTCCCTCTCAAGTGGATTTTTGGGCCACGGAGTCCATAATTGAATTAGCGAAAAGAGAAAAAAGAGAGATATTAATACTCATTAATAGAGCAAATGCAAAATCTAAACTTATTCAAGAAGCACATAAATTTGTTAATAAAATGAATGTAAAAAAAGCAAAGACAATTTTGGGTAATAGACAAATATTTGTATCAACTATGGGATTAGGGTTAACGGTAGTAGAAAAACAAAGAACTGGAAAAGGGTGTTTAGAAATGTTGGCTCTAGCAAAAGAGATACAGTCATTCTTGAAATTTTAAATTTTAATAAATTATATGAATGAAGAAATAGATAATGAACAACTCCATGACATATGCTCAAAATTATTGAAAGGTTTTATTAATTGGATTGAAATAAATGATAGTAAAGAAAAAGCATCAATTCTCGATAATGCATTCCAATTTAAAACATCTATCCTAGAACAAGATAAATCAACACTTCAAAAAAAATACTTTATATCACCACAGAATTTATCAAAAAAAGAGGCTGATGTTCTTTTACTACAGTGGAAAGATACTTTTTCCACATTAGTTAATTCAAATGTCGATAGACTATCAAAGGACTCTTTTAAGATATGGTTTTTAAGCTTAGCATCATATTCGATCCCAGAATTAGAAAAGGATGCAAACGAACTATGGTCAAAACTTTTAGAGGGTGTTGAATATTGTCATAAATTTTCTATCAAAGATGTTCCATATCCGCTCAACACTATTTCAAAGAACTAAATCAATGTTAAAATTCCTTATGTTTAAGACATTATTTACGGTAAGCATGTTTTTTTGTTTGAATGCACAATCAATTGAGCTTTTTGGATATAAATTGTACGAGGACATTCTTAGGTATGAAAATGATGGTAGAATAAAATTAAAGAAAGGTAATATTGAGAGCATTTCTATTAAAGAGGACAACGTCTTGATTGCAAACAAATATCTTACTGAATACACATTAAAATCAACAAAAACAGGAAATATTTACGAAATTCACGGCTCAAATAATCAATTGCAACTCAGTCCTGTTGAGTGCCTTGACATTCAAGATAGCTTTATTAATTCATTTCAAAAGAAAAACACCGAATTATTTCAAACTGAAGTTAAACAATTTCCAAATAAACTTAAAAGTAAAACAACCTGGGAAATTTATCTTAGCAATAAATCTAATAGTAGTGAGTTAATTTTCTCAGTTACTTGTGATTATAGCTTTAATAATAGGAGAATGGATATAATTTTAACTGATAGTGCTTATTTAAGTAATGAAAATTCGAACTATGAAAATTTACTTGATGAAAATAAAGAAAATATTTCAAAAGAAGAAATTGATACTAGTGGAATTTAGTAACTAGAGATAACATATTAATAATTATATAAGACTTTATTTCTGATTTCAGTTGATCATAAGTTTCAGGTAATTTATCACTAAGTTGGAAAGCAAAGTCTATAATTTCATAAGCTTCATCTTTACTCATATAAATCTCATTACATAGGTCATGGGCAAGTTTTTCTCTTATTAATACTAAAGAAGCTAATGATCTCTTTTGTTTTATTTTCAAACTATTTTTTTGTTGGTTTCTTAAGTTTCATTCCGGTTCCTCCAAGTTGCATGCCACCAGAACCTTTACACAAACTTTTCTTTTCTTTGTCACACTTTTCTATCTTCTTATCTTTTTTCTCTTCTTTTTTGACAGCCTCTTTTTCTTCTTTCTTTTCTTCTGATTTTACTTCCTGATTTACAATTTTTGTATCTGAGGCAGGCTCAACATTTTGAACTGTGTTGACAGATCCAACCTGAATATTAGAGAGCATTTCTAATATTTGATCTTGTTTTGATAGTTTATCTTTCTGTTTTGCCTTCCAAGATTTTGGTAGTTTTAAATCGATACAACTCTCAGAACCGCAAAAAAGGACATCCCCAGTTTCATTATCAAATAAAAAACCACCGCAATTTTCAACACCTTTTTGAGTACAATTTGGGATGTGCATCTCATACTCTGCATTCAAATTCATCGACAATAATGGCAAACTTAGAAGAAGTACAAAAATATATCTCATCAACTTATAATGTATCATTTGTAGAAAAAATTTTCTAAATCTTTTATTCATACTTAAAACTCTCTCCAGGTAAGGTTGATTTCATAAAATCATTCTTAGTAATATTTTCTAACCATTTTTTTAATTTAATATTATTGTCTCCCCAAGCATCAGTAAATCTAAAAGATGTATAGTCTAATGCACAGGCAACAGATATTTGATCAATCGTTAACCTGTCAGTCACGAACTCATCATATTTTTTTTCAATCCAATCAATGGATCTTAAAATTTTTTTCTCATATCGCTCTATAGATTTATGTCTTTGCTCTAATTCTGGTATAGCTGACATTTCTATAAAGCGATTAACTGCATTTTCCATAATTCCATTTGAAACACTTATCATTGTCATACTTTCCCAATAACGATCTTTTGGATATATAGAGTCTTTTTTTGAAATACTATCAAAGTACAAACAAATATTATCACTGTCTGTGATCGTTTTATCACCAACTATTAAAGTAGGAACTTGTCTTAATGGATTAAATTCATCTAGAAACCTTGATTTATAGATATTTATCTTTTCTTCTTTATGAGCAACATCTAATACAAGAGCAGATACTTTACATTTTCTTCCAAAAGGAGAAGTAGGCCCATTATATAAAAGTGGAGTATCTATCATTTAATCAATGATTATAGCAACAGTACCAGGGCTTACACCCTCTTGGTCGTTCCTAATGTTAACTTGAGTTATCGTTCCACTAACTGGAGCGTTATGATTGACCTCTGATTTCATAACTTCCATAATAAATAATATATCCCCCTCACTTACTTCATCACCAACTTCTACTAAAACTTTCCATATGTTACCTGGAACTGACGTTAAAACTTCTGTAGACATATTATATGACACTTCCCATTGAGCAGATGGAGGTTTGTTCAGATCTCATTTCCTGTGCCTCTTGCACACTTATTTCTTTAAACTTAAATTTTTCATTTGGTTTAGCTTGACCTAATTTCCAAAAAGAGGCTGATGGAACAGTAAAAGGTACAATAAACCCACCCATGCTAGGCCCATCATTTACAAGTATTATTGGCGTTTGACCCGCCAAATTAATACCACCAATTGGGTAGCCCTGATCTATTATATTTGAGGGTTCATAGCCATGTTCAGGAGATTTATTTGTAGCTTTTTCGGTAAAACTTAAAGTGGGTCCATCCAACCTAAATCCAGTACGATCACTTCTTGCTTGAAGTTTCCACTCTGCTTTTAGAAAAGTGTCATATCCTTCATCGTCAAGCCAATCATCATTTGGACCACGTACAACCTCAATTTCCCAAATACCACTATTGCTAATCTCTGGAATTGAGTCAGTTCTAATTTTTCTGCCGATCTTCCCATTTGCTTGACCTAAAGGAATTCTTTGACCGTCTTTCAAAGCATGACCATCAATGCCACCAACGCCTGCTTTGTGAAAAGTTGATTGAGAGTTTAGCCATTTTTCTGACTCAATGCCACCAGCAAAAGACACATAAGATCTTGCACCAGATACTGTAAAACCCATTTCAAGAGTTTGTCCAGATTTTATTAAAACACTCTCCCACATAGGAATAGAATTACCATTTATTTTGGGTTGCATATCCGCACCACAGACTGCAATAACGTGATCTTTTTCAAATTTTAAAGTTGGACCAGTGTACTGACACTCAAGTGCTGCAAAACTCTCCTCATTACCTACAAGTAAATTGGCAAGTCGAAAAGACCAACTATCCATTGGCCCTGAGGGAGGAAACCCTTGGTTAAGATAACCGACTCTCCCAGGATAATCTTGCACTGATGTTTCTAGTCCTTGTTTAATAACTTCAAACATCTAAAACTTCTTATTGTAATCTAGTTTAGACAACCAGTTTTTATATTTTTTGATGGAAAATTTATGCTCTTCAATTAAATCATATCGATATGATTTATCTTCAACTTTTTTTTCAATCATTTCAAACTCATCATAATCACAAGGCACAAATTTAATTCTATCTCCTGGCCTAAATAGACAAATACTATCTTTGAAAACATCAAAATTTTTGTCAGGATCCCAAATGGGAACAGGGGTTCTTCCAAAAATTTGATAACCTCCAGGTAGTCTATCAGGATAAATAGCTGTGGACGATCCCCCCATACCCACAGTTCCTTTTGGTGTCCATGTTCTAGGCGGGTTATACTTTGGAGCGGTTAATTTACACCTAGGGTCAAGCGGCATTGTAAATGGTAAACCAGGCCAAAAACCGAGCGAAGCCACCCAATACTCAGTTCCAGAGTGAACTCTGACAAAATGATTAACATCATCTAATTGATTTAACTCTGTAATGAACTCAGGATCTGGCTTTTTCATTGTGATTTTAGCTATATAGTCTTCAATTGCTTCTTTAGTCCATTTGTCAAGATAGACAGTCGGGAAATGAAAAAGTCTGCTATTTACAACTGTATCATCATTATCTTTCATATCTTTAAGCAATGACTTCAATTCATTAATTAAATCTTGAAAGCCTATATCATCTGGATTGTAGTGAACTATCATTGAGGCAAAACATGGGAGTGTTTCGTAAACTCCCTTAATATTTGCTGTCTTAATTAAATTTGATAGTCCCTGTGCTTTAAAGTTCAATTCTAAATTCATCACATTACCAAATTCTATTAATAAATACTTATCACCACCTGGTAAAAACTTTGGCTCAGGGTAAATTCCTTGAAATATCTCTGAGGTTTTATCTTTTGTATTCTTTGAATCTAAATTGGGATAAGAGCCATCTTCGTTTATATGTTTTTTTACAGAGAGTTTACTAATATTTAATTTAGGTTGAGAGATATTATGAGGATACATATTTTTGAAACTAGCATAATCGTCAACATCGAGTTGAGAGAATAAAATATCATCAAGTTTTTTCGATTTGTCTTGAGATAAATGGCTCTCTAAATTTTCAAATTTTGAAATCTCGTGATTTAAATAATTAAATTCAATATTATTATTTTCTTTTTGCGAGGAACCTATCTTGTTTTTTTTTAATAACTCATCTTTAGGATTGGATAAATCTATTTTATCAAATAAATCTAAATCTGTATTTTTATATTCTTGAACCATTGAGTTTAAAAATATTTAACTTTAATTTTTTCTTTGCTCTTAGGTTTATCTGTAAAATCCACTACTTTGACATTTGTAGGTACTGTTGGTTTAATTATTTTATTTTGAATTTCCCCATTACTATTAGAATTATGATTTGAATTTTTTGCGCTCGATAAATTATTATCATTAGATTTCTTTTGAGTATGACCAAACATTCCCTCAAGGATAGTATTTGGATTGATATCCTCTTTTTCAAATGTCTCAAATATACTCCCATCCCTAAAAACCAAAACTCGATGACATAGTCCTATGAATTCCTCGAGTTCACTTGATAGAAATATCGCTGTACCACCTTCATTTACAAAATTTCTTAAGTGCTTATATAAGTCTCGTTTTGCACCAACATCAATACCTCGCGCTGGATCGTTAAGTATCAGTATCTTTGGAGTTGTTGTGAAAGCTCTGGCAATCATGACTTTTTGCTGATTTCCTCCACTCAATGATGTAATTAGATTATTTTTTGGACCTGTCTTAATGCTTAATCTTTCTACTTCCCAATCAAAAATACCGTTTAATTCCATCCATTTAATAAAACCAATAAATCCACCTGATGTTTTAGCTTGTTTTCCTTTATATAAGGGTATCACCATATTTTCATATATGCTCATGTTAGGAAAAATACCCTCTTTTTTTCTATCCCCAGATACGTATCCAACTCCACTTTTCTTGGCATCTAACAAGCTATTTACAGTTGTGTAATCTTTCTTGGTTCTTTCTCGTTCCTCATCAGACTGTTTAACAATTACTTCTCCACTAAGTGGTTGATCAATACCTGCCAGAGCCTTAACAAAATTATCTTGTCCTTGTCCATCAAGTCCTGTGACTCCAAGTATCTCACCTTTTGGTAGGTCAAAGTTAATAACATCTCCATTGTCCCAAACTTTTAAATCTTTAGCAGACAAAACTATTTCATCTAAGATTGAGTCTGGAGGTGTAGCTTTTATTTCTGATGCTGTAGAAAATTTTTTATCACCTGTCATAAGTCCGAGAAGATTTTTTTCAGTAATTTCCTCTCCTGCTAAAACTCCAACATCAACCCCATCTCTCATAACCGTTGCTCTATCGCTTATTCTAACTAGCTCTGCAATTCTGTGAGTTACTATAAATATTGCTGCACCTTGATCTCTTAATGTTCTCATTTTTGCAAAAAGTCTTTCTGTAGAGTCAAAATCGAGTGCAGCTGATGATTCATCTAAAATTAGTACTTTAGGATTTCTTAAAAATGCTCTACCAATTGTTATCCAAGCTTTCATACCAAGCGATAATTGACTTGCTATTGTATATGGATCGACAAATTCACCAGATAGCTCTAACATTATAGAGGCAGCTTTTTCGACCCGATCTCGATGTGCTAATTTTTTTCCAAAAAAAGAGTCATATCCAATAAATAAATTTTCATAAACAGTAGCCTCTTCAGCTATCATTACTTCTTGAAAAACTGTTGCAATGCCAACTCTTTGGGCTTCAATTGGGGAATTGGGTGAATGACCCATAATAGAGACCTTTCCTTTGTCCAAAGGTAAAACTCCTGAAATAACCTTTGCCAATGTGCTCTTACCACATCCATTACCACCAACAATGGCGTGGATTTCACCAAAGTTAGCTTTAAAATTTACACCGTTTAGAGCTTTTGTAACACCAAAGGATTTTGATGCATCTTGAACATAAATATCCCCTCCGACTTTAGAGGAGTTAGACTGTGCCCCATTCCCGTTTGGGGCACTGTCCAAAGTTTTTTCTTCATTCATTAATTACTTAAATTAAAGTAATGCTTCTCCACGATCGAAGAAATTATTTAGATATTCATCACTTGCCCAGTTTTCAATTCCAACAGTTCTAAACTCACTTGAGTTTCTGTCACAATCTTCAGGAACAAAAGACTGAATAGTCTCAACATCTTCTTCATACGGAGGAACTAAAATAGACTGGATTTTAAGGCCCTGACCATACATAGTTCTTAAAAGAACATTCATCGCAAACTCTGCATCATCTCCAGGAGGCCATGCATAGACCGCTCTGTCGATAAAGTCTGGATTATTTCTCCAATAGCAGAATGCACCAATTTCTCCACCCAAAGCCATAGGCACCATTGGTCTTCCAGATGATTCTAGAGCGTTAAGTGCTCCGGACTCTCCTGAAGACTGAACAGCAAATCCATCAACTTGAGTTGTGTTAGCTGATAACCATTTTTGAAGTTCAGCTTGAGCAATTTGTGGTGTCCACATGTGTGCAATTTCAGCAACAACAGTAATGTCTGGATATTCTGCAAATCCATCTAGCATACCTTGGTGCTGTGAGTCAGATGCTGATGTTCCAGGAATTCCTTCCATGATAACAACATTACCTTCACCACCAATAGTTTCTGCTAACCATTGTGCAATATAATATCCGGTTAATTTGTAGTTAACAGATGTACTGATAGCATATTCTGAAGTTAAGTATCCTGTCATTGATGCAGTAGGAACACCTTTTCCGTACGCATACTCAATAGTTGGATTCAATGCAACAGGATTTGAGCAACAGACTATTAATCCATCAACTCCTTGATCAGTTAACTGTCTCATTTGTTGAATTTGAACCGCGTCTTTTAGATTAGATTGTGTAACAACGATATCGTTAAGAATACCTGCTGCCTTCATTTTTGGTAAATAGTCACCATACAATCTCTCCATCACACCTTTTCTCCATAGATTACCTGCGTAAGAACTTGCATAACCGATAGTCCAAGGAAGTGGTCTATCACTTTTCCAATTTCTGTATACACTTTCACCAAGCGGTTGGTTAGGATCCATAAAGTCAGGATTATAAACGAAGTCTCTAATATCAGCTGGAATTTCGTCTAAAATGTCAGCATTTAAGTTACCTGCGACACCGACAAAACTAACAGCTAAAATAGCTATGAACTTTTTAAGCAATGTCATAGTTTTATCCTCCTTACTTATATATAAGTATTTATAATAATACCTATATTCTGAAAAATATAAGCAAAATTGTTCCAACATGTGGAAAAGATTTTCACATAAAAGCCTGATTTTCTGTAAATTATAAATGAGAGGAATTTATTATTCATGGTCGATTTGAATTGCGATATGGGTGAGGGTTTTGGTATTTACACCTTCGCAGATGACGAAGAAATAATGCCTTATATAGATGCTGCTAATGTAGCCTGTGGGTTTCATGCCTCAGACCCAAACACAATGAGGAAAACCGTCGAGCTTGCAAAAAAATATGATGTGAAAGTTGGATCGCACCCTGCCTATCCTGACTTAGTAGGATTTGGAAGAAGGCCGATGAAAATGAAACGTGATGAAATCAAAAATCTTGTGATGTATCAAACTGGTGCCATCAAGGCCTTTCTTGATGAGTATGGAATGCCATTAAACCATATCAAACCTCATGGATCTTTATATGGTGTCTCCGCGAAAGAGGAAGATGTGGCTCATGGAATTGCTGACGCAGCTGAAATTTTTAATGTTGGTATTTTTGGAATGGTTAATACTTTTCACGAAAAAGTATACAAAGAAAGAGGAATAAAATTTTATGGAGAATTTTACTCTGACTTGGAATATGATGAAACAGGTTATTTGGTTATAGCCAAGGGTCGAAATAAATATTATCCAACTGATAGAGCTGTGGAGCGTTGTTTAAGAGCAATGAATGAAAATAAAGTTAAAACTGTTCAAGGAAACGATGTAGTTGTAGGATGTGAAACAATTTGTGTCCACTCTGACACTCCTAATGCTGTAGAAATCTTAAAGGCTCTGAGAGAAAAAATTTCCTCTGATAAAAAAATTCCACAAAAAACTTCAAACGGCAATCATACCAAAATGCCTTATATCGTTGATAAGAAATGAAAAAAATTTTAATTGCTAATCGCGGTGAAATAGCAAATAGAATTATAAAAAGTTGTAAAATATTAGGTCACAAATCTGTAGCTGTTTATTCAGATGCAGATAAGAATTCAAAGCATGTAAGATTATCTGACGAGTCTTATTATATAGGACCTAGTAAAGCTCAGGAAAGTTATCTTTCTTACAATAAGATTTTAGAAATAGCTACAAAATCAAATGTGGATGCTATTCATCCTGGTTTTGGTTTTTTATCAGAAAACGACACTTTTGCTCAAGAGGTTATAGACAGAGGTATCACATGGATTGGCCCAAAACCAAAATCAATAAAATCAATGGGAAATAAGGATATTGCTCGTGAATTGGCCTTAAATTCCAATATTCCTATTTGTCCAGGCATAAATAATGTTCACAAATTAAGTGATGAACAACTCAAGACAAAATGTGAAGAGATTGGCTACCCTTTACTTGTAAAATCAAGTGCTGGCGGTGGGGGGATAGGCATGAGCGTCGTCCAAAATTTCAAAGACCTAGCCAATTCAATTGAAAAAACTAGTAATCTTGCTGCAAAATCTTTTGGTAATGGAGATATTTTTATTGAGAAATTTATCACCAACGCTCGACATATAGAGATACAAGTTTTTGGGTTTGGTGCTAAGGGATCTGTACATCTATTCGAAAGAGATTGCTCTATGCAAAGAAGATATCAAAAGATAATTGAGGAGTCTCCGGCACCAGAGGTAGATAGAGAATTAATAAATAATATGGCACAAGCCGCTGTAAAATTATCTTCTGATGTAAATTACGAAGGAGCCGGAACTGTAGAGTTCATATATGATGTTCAAGAAATGAAATATTATTTTCTTGAGATGAATACAAGAATTCAAGTTGAACATCCTGTTACAGAGTTAGTGACAAATAATGATTTAATTTCTATGCAAATAAATTTTGCTTTTAATAGAAAAAATAAATTTTTAAATCAAAATAAAATTAAAACTTATGGACATTCAATTGAATGCAGAGTCTATGCAGAGGATCCATCTCAAAATTTCTTACCATCTCCAGGAAAAATAACTAAATTAAAGTTTCCTAAAATACCAAATGGCATAAGATTAGATTGGGGATACGATGAAAGAGATGAAGTAAGTTTCTATTATGATCCGATGATAGGAAAAATTATATCTCACGACTTAATTCGAGACGATGCTATATCCAAATTAATAAAATTTTTAGAAGGCACTCAGATTGAGGGCATTAAGACAAACATCCCTTTTTTAATTTGTCTTCTTAAAGACAAAAACTTCATAGATGGTAAACACAACACTAAATATATCGAAAATAATTTAAACACTCTTATTAGTAAGATATCTTTTAAAAATGGCTTTACTAAAAATATTGATTTGGACTTAAAGAGAATTAAAATTGTTGAAACAGACAAACTTAAAGTAGGCCATAGAAGATCGCAGTCTGACAGAGGGGGTATCAAAGTCGTTTATTTTGACTAATTATAATGGTTAATCAACTTGTAGCAGCAATAAAACCCTCTCAAATTCCAGGTTCTGATCCCCAGTCAACAAAATACTTAATCGTTCCAATATTTATATTTTTTGCCCTAATGATTTTTGCAATGATTAGAGGACCACAAATAATTTCAGGCTCGGGTATTGGAACTGCAATTATGGTTTCAACACCTCTTATTCTTGCTACTTATGCTCTTACTGCGTTGGCTTTAGCCGGCAGAGTGACAGTCGATTTATCAATAGGACCACTTATTGGTTTTATTAATGTAACTACAATACAACTTTATGCTGCAGGTTACATTCAATCGCCAGTTGCGTATTTCATATGTGCTCTTGCAATAGGAGTAATTTACCAATTTCTTTATGCCTTAATCGTAATTTTTATTAGAGTTCAACCAATAATAGTTGCCTTAAGTATGTTTCTTGCTTTCTCTGGTATCAATTTAGTTATTTTACCAAGACCAGGAGGAAGAGCACCTGATTGGATGTTATCTTGGAGTGCTGGAACTGAGGTAGTACAACCCACACTGATACTTTTAATTTTCTCGACACTTATTTGGTATGCGCTAACTCATACTGCTTACTGGCAACATTTAAAATTAATGGGTTCAGATGAAAAGTCTGCTTATACAAGTGGAGTGAGAATTTACATTGTAAGAATTGGTGCTCATATTATCGGTGGAGTTTACGCTGCACTCGCAGCTATTGCTTTTACAGGTTTGATTGGTTCCGGAGACCCAACTCAAGGTACTACTTATACATTGATGGCAGTTACAGCTCTTGTATTAGGTGGGTCAAGTTTAATTGGTGGAAGAGGCGGTGCGTTTGGAGCTATTCTAGGTTCAGTTAACATTTATTTGATAAATTTTATTCTATCAACTTTTAGGTTTGAAAGATTTCAAAGTTTCGTAACAGACTTATCATATGGTGCGGTATTGGTGGCTTCTCTTTTAATACTTATTGCGCTTCCTTATATTCAAAAAGCATTCAAAAATTTATCAGTTTTTGTATTTTTTATTATTGGAACATTAAGTGCTGCTGCTGTTCAAATTCATATGAAATTTGATCAAGTAACCAGAGGGACTGTGGGAGGTTTTGGAGGTAAATCTAAAGATGCTGAAATTTTTGAAAAAGCTCTTGAGTCCGGGAGTGATTGTTTAATCACAGGTAAGGCATGCGCAGAGGGTGGAAATTCTACAGTGTGGATGTTTATTGCTATTGGAATAGCAGCCTTGATTTATCTCGTCTATTTGCTTGTTAAACATAGAGATGGCCCAACAGTGTCTTTTATTATTGCAGCAATTGTTATTTTCTTCGGTTGTGTTTGGAGTGGCACGAGAGAGGCTTATTTTGTTAACGCTGATTTGGGTACCAACTTACAATATATTTTAAATTATGCTCCTCAGTATTTTACATCTGAATATCTAAGAGTTGGTGCAGGATTGCCTGATTTTTCAACTTCCTCGAGTGCTTTGGTTGGCCTCGCTTACGCTGTCGCAACTTTAGGAGGAATAGTTTTCTTTACATCTGCGATAGTAATAATTGCTATGCCAAGATTTAGAAAAGAAATCAAAACACAAACATTGGTATTATTTGCAATAGCAATTTCATTTATTGTATTTGCTGCAATATCTTATTACGGTATTGAGTCAAATAGACAGAGTTTCTTCGGCATAGATGGATACGCTGTAATACTAATTTTATTTTTACTTTTTTTACTCACGGCACCAACTCTTTTTTCGAATATCAATTTGAATAATGTTTTCATTATTTTCCTCGGTGTATTAGCAATACTCGCTGTATACTTTTTAGCCTCACCATCTGGAACAATTATTACTGATGATGGAAGTAAGTTTTACTCTCCAATTATTACAGAATTAATTGTTGGCGATACATCATCAATCAACTATACAAGACCTATACGGGGAGAATTTATCACAAGTGATGTTACTTGGCTTAAAGAAGCAGCTCTAATTATATTTGCAATATTTGTATTTCAATTTTTTACATATTTAACAATGGGAGCAAAAATGTCATTTGCTAGATTCAGACCTTACATTGCTATTTTAAGTATAGCTGCATTAACATGGTCTGCGATGTTCTTCGCAATTGGTTATCCTTATTGGAAAATGATTTTAATTACTGCAATTGGAATAGCTATTTCGCCTCTGATATGGCAAGCGTTTGGTGTTTATAAAATAAAATTAAAATCTCAAGAAGGACTTGAAAAATGGGGAGGTCTATCAGAAGATAGAAAAGTTTAGTAAATGGAGAAAAGAACTCATAATTTTTTAAAAGGACTTGGAATTCTTTTTGCTGTTGCTGCTGGGATAGGTACTGCAGTTCTTGGTTATGTAGATAGAACTGATTGGATACAGGTTGCATTTTACTCTGTAGCTGTTGTTGCCATTATTCTTTGGGGCTGGCATTTTTTCTTAGTTAGATGGTCTTATCGATCTTTAGTAAAGGAAGATGGATCTAATCCTCCTGAAACTACTGAAACCACAAGTAAAAGAAGCCTTTTTTGGGACCTCATTGCAAAGAACTGGATAGCTGTTACGGGATTTTTACTTCTTTTAGGCCTTTTTATATTACTATGTTTTTTGGTACCCGGGTTCTTCTCAGGTAGAACAGTCGTATCAGCAATCATATTATTAGGTTTTTTAATCTTAGCATTTCTTGCTTACAAATTTTTAAACATTAACAAAAGCGTAATTATAGGAGTCGCCGTATTAGTTGGTCTTTTTATAATAGGATCAGTTTCTATTGATGGCTTCTTATCATTACAGAATATTAAATCTATGTTAGTTTTTGCTTCTTTCTTAGGAATTGCAACAATTGGACAGACATTAGTTGTGATGTTAGGCGGCCTCGATTTATCAATACCATTTTTAATTGGAGCAACTAATTTAGGATTAATGTCACTTATTTCACTAGGAGTTCCTCCTTGGCTTGCGTTTATAGTTATTCTTGCATTTGGCACGATCGTCGGGCTTTTTAATGGGTTAATAAGTTTTAACCTCCAAGGTCAATCACTAATAGTCACGCTTGGAGTTGGCTTCATGGTAGTAGGTGGAGTACAGATATTGGTATCACTTCCTACTGTTACAGGTGGAACTGTTTTTGGTGTTGTTCCAGATTGGTTAAAAAATTTGGCCTCATTAAATGGAAAATTTTTTGGTCTTCCAATACCTCCAGTTATTTTAATTTGGATATTGATTTCAATTTTATTAATTGTTGGACTTAGACACACTAAGTGGGGAAGGAATTTATATGCTGTTGGTGGAAAAAGGTTATCTGCTGACAGATTGTCAATTTCTGAGAGAGCATATTGGGTTGGAGTTTATGTTATTAGTGGATTTACCTCTGCAGCAACCGGGGCAATGTTACTGGGTTGGAGTGGTGGAGGGTTCATTGGTGTAGGTGATCAATATTTATTTTTAACAGTGGCAGCTGTGGCTGTAGGAGGAACTTCCTTATTAGGTGGATATGGAGGATACGGCTTTACAGTAATCGGTGTTCTTGCACTGCAAGTAATTAGTACATTTTTGGCAGGTCTAGGCTTAAGTTTTGAGGGTCAGCAATTTATATTTGGTCTTCTTATTTTACCTCTTGTTGCTCTTTACTCCAGAGCACCCCATATTAGGGAGCAAATATAAAAAAATGTCTTTAATCAACAGATTTTGTTGTTTTTACAATGAATATTTATTTCAAAATATGAAACAAAAATTATTATTAGTTAAAGAGGACGGGTAATATGTATTTAAGAGGAATAAGTTTTAATGAATAAAATGCTTCTCCCTTACGACATTGTAGGGGGGTCTTTCTGGTTAATTTCTGTTGGCATGATTGGTGCCACATTGTTTTTCTTTTTTGAGCGTAGCAAAGTAAGCACAAGATTTCATACACCGATGACAATGATAGCTGTTGTATGCTTGATGTCCTCCATACATTATTTTTTCGTAAAAAATCTCTGGGTAGTCAGCGGCACCGCCCCGACTTTATTAAGATATATAGATTGGTTTCTTAACTTTCCAATGCTTGTGCTTATTTTTTATGCAATGCTTATGTCAGTTGTCAAAGTTAAACAAGGCATGTTCTGGAGATTATTGGTTGGAACTTTAGTTTTTGTTGTAGCAGGTTTCTTAGGTGCAGCGGGTTATATGAGCAAGACATTAGGTTTCATTGTTTGGTTAGCTGGATGGTTGTACATCCTCGGTGAGCTATATGTTGGAGAGGCCGGAAGAGCAAATGCTAGATGCGGAAACGAAAATGTACAAATGGTTTTCTTCTCGAACAGACTTATTATTACAATTGGATGGGCTATATATCCAATGGGATATTTCATAGAGCATTTGGGCGGGGGCATTGACCCCAATAGTGTTAATGTGATTTATAATTTAGCAGACTTTTTAAATAAAATAGTTTTTGGTTTAATAATTTACAAAGCAGCAATACAAGACATGAGAGTTAATGGACAATAACATCAACTTAGGAGGTGATAAATAGGTATGAACATTACTAGTGGTGCAGATATTATTGCAATAATAATCTTAATAGCGTTAGCAATAGCAATTATAGTTTACTTGCTACATTGGCTGTACAGGCGTTCCTCAAAGGAAATAGCGTTTGTTAGAACTGGTATGGGAGGTGAACAAGTTGTGATCAGCGGAGGTGCCTTCGTTTTGCCTATTATTCATAACATTACCTCAGTGGGTATGAAAACTCTCTGTATAGAGGTTCAACGAAACGGGAGTAAATCTTTTATCACAAAAAATAGAATGAGGGCTGAAGTAACCGCTGAATTCTATGTGAGAGTAGCGCCTACAACTGAAGCTGTCTCAATAGCCGCGCAAACATTGGGAAATAGAACACTAGAGCCTGATCATTTAAAAGAACTTGTTCAAGGTCGTTTTGTTGATGGATTAGGTGTTGTTGCTGCAAAAATGAGCCTTGATGAAATTCAAGAGAATAGATCTGAGTACATTAAAAATGTTGCATCTCATGTTGAAGAAGCAATTAAGCACACTGGTTTGGAGTTAGAGACTGTATCTTTGACATCTCTTAACCAAGCTCCCGTGGGTGTATTCGACCCTTCAAATACATTTGATGCTGAGGGTTTAACTCAAATAACAGAATTTACTCAGTCACGTAAAAAGAAAAGAAATGATATTGAGAAAGATACAGAGGTAAGTATTCGAAATAAAAACCTCCAATCTATCAAGCAAACTCTTGAAATTGAAAAAGAAGAAGAATTTTCAAAGTATCAACAAAAACGTGAAATTGAACAACAAAGAGCTATCGAAAATACTGAGACAGTAAAAACAAAAGCTGAGAAAGACAAAGAGTCTGAGCTGGCTGAAATCTCCTCAGAAAAAGATATTGAAATTGCTAAGATTAGCAAGAAAGACTTTGTTGAGATGGAAAAAAGTTTACAAGAAACTAAACTTATCCAAGAAATTGAGAAAAGAAGAAAAGAACAAAATGAGTTTAAACAACAAACTTCTATCGAGATTAAACAGAAAGATATTGAGACAGAAAAAACTATTCTTGAATTGGAAAGAGATGTTGAATTCAGTCGTCTAGAAAAACAAAGATCAGTTGATATTAAACTTGCTGAGGAAAAAGCTCAAACAGCAAAAGAAGAGGCTAGAAAAAGATATGAGTCTGAAGAGGCTTATATTATGGCTGAGGAGCAAATTAAAAATGCAAAAACTGCTCAACAGAAAAATGTTGATGCATTCAAAATTGCTGCTGAGCAAGAGACAAGAGTCTTAGATATTGAAAAGGCAAAAAGAATAGAAATTGAAGAAAAGCAAAAACAAATGGAAATCCTAGAAAAATCTAAGTCAGTTTTAAAAACTAAAATGGAAGAAGAAAATGCTCGCGCTAAGGCTGTAGAAGCTGAGGAAAAAGTCAACACCATTAGAGATGTTGAACAAGCTGAGAAGACAAAAGCTCTTGGAGTAATAGACGCTAGTAAAAATGCTGAGAGAGAAAAGTTAGCATCGATGGCTGCGAAAATTAGATATGAAATTGAAGCAGCTGGCAAAAAAGCCCTAAATGAAGCGGAAAATGCTAGAAGTGATGCAAGTAGAAGAAGTGCACTCAGACAAAAACTCGCTGAAAAAATTGAGGGTATTATTAGAGAATGGGTTAGACCAATGCAAAACATTGACTCAATTAAAGTTGTCGATGTAAATGGATTACCTGGATTTAGTCAAGGAGGGGGAGCTGAAGGAAGCGGCAACGCTGATAACCCCTCTGCGTCCTCAGGTGGATATTCCAAAAAAGGATCTTTAGCAGATAATGTTGTGAATTCTGCTCTTCGATATAGAGCACAACAGCCGTTCTTAGATAGTCTTTTAAAGGAAATCGGTATGTCCCCAGGCGAGGCAAGTAATATCAGGAATATTTTAGGTGACTACGATGATCCTAAGAAGGACAAGCATATGAGATTTGATGAACAAGCCACAAAGACACCCAGGAAAAAGAAATAGGTATAAAATATGAGTATAGATGTAAAATCCTGGGCAAAAAAATATAAAGAGCTTACTGAAAAAGATGAAACCATAAAAGCGATGGCTAAATATTATACTTGTTCATTTCTTTTCGACATGGGTAGTGTGAAAGTAATTATCGAGATGCATGATGGAAAGGTAAAAAATATTAATACCAACCCTGGAGGTTTAGATCCATATGACTTTGCATTAAGGGCATCAGAGCAAACATGGAGAGAGTTTGCAAAGCCTGTTCCAAAACCTATGTTTCATGGTATCTATGCAGCCTCATTTAGAGAAGACCTTAAAATCGAGGGTAATCATTTAGTCTTAATGCAAAATCTTAGAAACTTTACTGTTCAATTTGAATTGCTAAGACAATCAGGAGTCCCAGTATGATCAAGAGAATTGAAAGGAAAAATTTATGGCAGTAAAACATCATGACCCAATAGGTAGATACGTTACCATCGAGGTAGATGGTCAACAGTATAAAGTCTTTTATCTTTCAAATGGAAAAGGCACTCCATTAGTATGTCAGCATACTGCTGGATGCCATAATCATCAGTGGAGAGGATTACTGGAAGATGAAGAAATTACTCAAAATTATCAAGTTATCGCTTACGACCTTCCAAGACATGGTAAATCAGATCCACCTCATAATACAGAATGGTGGAAAGAGGAATACAAATTAACAGCAGAGCATTACTGTAATTTTATTGTAGAACTTTGTAAGGCCTTAGACCTTGAAAACCCTATATTTATGGGTTCTTCTTTTGGAGGAAACGTGGCTCTTCAATTAGCTCTGAAGTATCCTAATAAATTTAAAGCTGTGATCCCTGTCGAGGCTGCGCATTATTCCCCTGGCTTTTATATTGATTGGTGGAGGCATCCTCATGCCAATGCTGCTCAAGTGTGTGGTAGTGGTGTTTGGGATTTAATGGCCCCACAATCTCCAGATATGGATAGATGGTTAACCTGGCATTATTACACTCAAGGATCAGAGGCTTTTAAAGGAGACCTTCATTTTTATTCAGTTGATCATGATTTAAGAGATGAGCTACAAAATATCGATGGTCACAAGTGCCCTGTTATCATGCTTACTGGTACTTATGACTACCTAACCCCTCCCGAAGCAACAGAAGATACTGCCAGACAAATAAAAGGAGGAGTTTATATTGAAATGAGAGATATTGGTCATTTCCCGATGAGTGAAAACCATGAAGTCTTTAGAGTATATTTATTAGAGGCACTCAGAATTATTAAGGAAAAGACTGATTACAACTCTTAATTCAAGTTTGAGTTATGGTCGCTAATCTTTATTGGTTTTTTTTCTTTCTTGTCCTTTATATAAGCTTTTGTCTTTTTTGGGGAGCTAGAACTCTTAGAAAAAATAAAACCCCTGAGGCTTACTATTTAGCAGATAGAAGTGTATCTCCTTGGGTATTCTTTTTCTCTGCAACAGTAACTACATTTGCAGGCATAACTATCATTTCTTTTCCATCATTAATTTATGCAGATGGATACTCTTTTCTAGCTACTGCTGCAATTGTAATAACAATTCCTCTTGGAAGTATATTATTTTTTAAAAGGCAGTGGATGTTAAGTAGAAAATTTAATTTTATCACTCCAGGAGAGATGTATTATAAATATTATCAAAGTAATACTCTTAGAATTGTAGTACTAATAATCGGATTATTTTTTGCTGTTCCATTTCTTGGTATAATTATTGGATCAACAGGTAATGTTGTAGAGTTTATTAGCGGTGGTGAAATAACCAGAGACTCTGCAATGTGGGCACTAACTGCTGTTGTCTTATTTTATATAGTATCTGGTGGATTTAAACCCATGGTGAGTGTAAGCGTTGTTCAATCATGGTTATTTTTTGTTTTTTTCTTAGCACTTGGTGTTGGTGTATTTAATTACTTAGGAGGTTTAAGTTTTTTTGAAGACCTATCTATGGCGAACAGTTTTATGTCGTTTGGAGCTTGGGGAACTACTGGAGGTTACGGAGGCGGTGATATTTCAGGATATTTCAACGTTCCTGGTGTAATTCAGTGGGTTGCAGGTATTGGAAAAAACAACCCATTAGGAGGACCTTGGACAGCAGTTATGATTTTATCCTTTACTCTCTCTTATATGGGTATTGTGCTT
The DNA here is from genome assembly GCA_902584795.1 of uncultured Alphaproteobacteria bacterium. GTDB lineage: Bacteria > Pseudomonadota > Alphaproteobacteria > HIMB59 > HIMB59 > HIMB59. Next base: position 136,600 of record CACIBB010000001.1, on the reverse strand, counting down.
TCTCCTACATTTTCGATGTGGAGCTATTCAGTAAAATCACCGAGGTCATTTTATTTTTACCAAGTTTGGGGTTCAGGTGCTGTTGTTGGAATATTTTTATTTATATTCGCCCCTTTATTAGGTGTAGGAGCACATCTTCTTGGAGCTAATAGTATTGTTAATTCAAATGGTTTTGCCATTAACCAAATATTCCCTGAGTTAAGTCTACAAAATATATCATCTTTAATTTATGTGTTTGTTGAAAGCTTTAGTAATCTCTCACCAATTATTGTTGGATTTTTAGCAATATCCATAATTGCTGCGCTGCAATCTACATTATCTGCTTTTTTAATGACTTCAGGCAGCATGGTGGCAAGAGATCTCTATAGACCATATATCGATAGTAACCCTACATGGAAAAGGGAGTTATTAGTTGCTAGGTTAGCGATGTTGTTATTAAGCCTAGCGGCATTGTATCTTGCAACTTTTTTTGAAACTTCTTTAATACTACTTGGTGGATTAGCAATCGCTTTTGGTTTCCAATTGTTTCCTGTTTTACTTGGAATGCTTTGGTTTAAATGGATCACAAGAGGTGGGGCAATTCTTGGACTCATCACCGGATTAGGTTTTGTAACTTTAGCTGAAACTTTTGGTCATAAGCTAACAGGAAATTCTCTTCCTTGGGGGCGATGGCCACTAACAATCTACTCTGGGTTATGGGGTTTATTCTTTAATGTGATTGTATGTTTTTTATCCTCTATATTTGCAAGTAATGATACAGATAAAGAACATCGAGCGTCATTTCATAATTTTTTAAATGAACATATGGGTATTCACCCATCAAGAAAAAAAATAAAATCTCTTGCTTATGTCTTCTTTTTAATTTGGGCATTCTTCTCTATCGGCCCGGGTTTAATTTTCGGAAACTTAATATTTGGTAGTGCGGATCAAAGTTATGATAATTGGGTGATGGGAGTCCCTTCACTATGGGCTTACCAAATAATTTGGTGGGTAGCGGGTATATTTCTAATTTGGTTTTTAGCCAATAAGATGGACTTATCGACTTTGCCAAAAAAACCCATACTAAATGGTGATGAACATTTGGCACCTGACGATGTTGAGGAGCAAGGAAACTATATTGACAGAATGGGAGGAGGGTATGGTTGGCCACTTATATTAATAGGTATGGCTGTGGCAACTGTAATACTTTCCGTTTATGCATTATGATGATAAAGTACTTAAAACTGAGGAGGAATAAGAATTTTTCGTATTGTGTTTCATTATTTGGAACAAAAAACTGTGCGAAAGGTTAACTATATCTAAAATAGAATTATGTCTGATTACAGCTACAAGCATCCCTCAAACGTCCAATTAAATAAAGGGCATAAACACACTGATGATTTTATTACCAAAAAATACATATTAAAAATGTTGAGAGATCCTCAAAAATTAAAATCTCTAATTGAAGAGCATAGAGCAACTCCAATTGGAAGAGCTGCTACTCGAGACCACGGCGTTATTCAGCACAGTCAAGATCTCCAAACATTATTAGATAAGTTAAGAAGAGGAAGTAAAGAAAATGGTTTTGTAACTGTTTGTTTAAGAAGGCATGAAGATTATAGAGTTGGAATAACAACAGGAGTTAGAGGTGAGCCAGTTGAAATTACTGAAGACTCTTATTCATCTGAGGAAGCATGTGAACATGCAATATTTTTAAAAAGAATCAACAGACTACTTGAGGAGTATAGCGGGGAAGAGTAATGTTAAAAATAACAGGTTATAGTGATAAGTACTCAGCTCACCCTGGCGAAGAGGTTAAATTTTATATTAATGCTGAATACAATGACAGTTATGAAGTTCAATTAGTCCGCTTAATACACGGTGATACAAATCCTGAAGGCCCAGGATATAAAGAGGCCGAAATAGATGCTAGTTGCAATGGAACCTATCAAGGGAAAAACCAGAGAATACATGGTGGATCATATATCATCATGCCCCAACACGATAATTTAAATTTAGATAGCTTCACTATGCAGGCTTACATTTTCCCAACCACCCCTGACAAAGGCAGACAAGGAATTTTCACCAAATTTAATGAGGAAGAAAAAAAAGGCTACGGCCTTTTCGTTAATGATGAAGGCTGTTTATCTGTAGAAGTTGGTGATGGCTCTCAGGTTGTTACTGTCTCCTCAGAAAAAAAGCTTTTAAGAAAGGTCTGGTATCTGGTTATTGCAACATTTGATGCTCAATCGAGAAGACTTACCCTTCATCAAGAACCTAGAGTTACATCTACAAATGGTGGCTTGGGTATGGCTATTTTGAATCCAATTGAAGAAACCTCAGCTATTATTGAGACCACTAGCTCAGTTTTACCTGCTGCTAATGACGCTCCATTGTTAATTGCTGCCACAACACTCAACAATAGATCAGGAAGACATATTTCTGGCGGACATTTTAAAGAGGTACCTCACCCTATTGAATTACCTGAGCAAACAAAGACATTTAATGGAAAGATAGACAGACCTAGATTATCTAATATCGCGCTATCGAAGGCTGAAATTGAAACACTTGCATCAAGCTATGATGAGTGTAATACCACTGTCAGGTCAACAGTCGTAGGTGCTTGGGATTTTCATGCGAATATTGGCAAAAACATTGCCTCAACAAAGATTGTTGATACTTCTCCAAATAATCACCACGGATTTATTATTAATATGCCAAACAGAGGTATGACAGGACATAACTGGACAGCGGATGAAATGGTTTTCCATCATAAACCTGAGGAATACGGTGCAATTCATTTTCATGACGATGATATAGACGATGCAAGATGGGATGTAGACTTTACTTTAAAAGTACCTGAGGGATTAAAAAGTGGTGTCTACGCTGCAAGACTAAGAGTAGACGGACGAGAGGAATCAGAAAATGAGGACTATATTCCATTTTGTGTTAAACCTCCAAAGGGGACAGCAACTGCAAAAACTTTATTCTTATTGCCTACTAATAGTTACATGGCTTACTCCAATGATAATCTTGGAACCAACTCTGTGGTAGCACAATTGCTTGCAGGTAAAGTGCCTGTGCTTGAGCCGGCAGATTTATATTTAAATGAACATAGAGAATACGGGCTATCAACTTATTCACTTCACTCAGACGGACATGGTGTATCAATATCGTCAAGACTAAGACCAATCCTTAATATGAGACCCAAATACAGACATTGGCTTTCTCCTTCATTATGGCAACTCAATGCCGACTTACATCTTACTGATTGGCTAGAAGAAAAAGGTTTTGATTTTGATGTTCTGACAGACGAGGATTTGGAACATGAAGGTATAAATTTATTAAATCGTTATAAAGTTGTGATGACTGGAAGTCACCCTGAGTATTCATCTGAGAAATATATGGATGCTCTAGAGTCATATCAAATGCAGGGTGGTAGATGTTTTTATCTAGGATCAGATGGATTTTATTGGATTAGTGAGTATCATCCTGACAACCCTAATATTACTGAAGTTCGAAAAGGTGAAGCAGGCACAAGAGCATGGACATCTAACCCAGGTGAATACAATAATGCTTTTGATGGTAAATATGGGGGTATGTGGAGAGCTCGAGGAAGAATACCTTCTAAAGTTTGTGGGTTAACTTTTACATCTTATGGATTTGACGTGTCCTCATATTACAAAAGAGAAGAAGATAGTTTTAAACCTGAATGTTCATGGATCTTTGAGGGGATTGGAGCAGATGAGGTGATTGGTGATTTTGGTTTAGTTGGTGGAGGAGCTGCCGGTTTGGAGTTAGACAGATACGACTTAGAATTTGGAACCCCACATAATGCTTATTATTTGGCTCGCTCGCAGGACCACTCTAATATGATGTTGCAAGTTAACGAGGAAATACACTTTGCTGTTCGTGGTTACTATGGTGGTGGTCATGAAAATCCAATGGTTAGAGCTGATATGATTTACTATAAAACACCTAACAATGGAGCAATGTTTGCACCAGGGTCTTTGGCTTGGTGCGGTAGTCTCTCACATAATAATTACAATAATAATGTCTCTAGAATAATGGAAAATACGCTTAAAGGTTTCTTAAAGGACGGGCCTTTACCTTAAACTATGAAAAAACAAAATATGCAGGAGATTCCATGGGGGAAAGAGACACTTGGCGCTCTGGATACTCCGTTAAATGAATTAGAAAAAAAAGCACTTCAAAATTTAGACATCGATAAATTAAACGATATGGCAGAGTGCCTTTTTGCTTTGAATAATAGACATTATGGTCCTATTCCTGGGACATATATGGTCATGTGTGTTGAAGCCGGTAAAACCTGGTGTGTTGGACAGCTCAGTGCTGATAGAGCAAAACCTTTTGTTCTTTTTCCTGAACTTGTTTTCGACTCAGTTGAAAAAGCAACAAAAGCTGCCGAAGCTCTTAAGGCTGAAAAAGCTGAGAGCGTACCCTGTAGAAATATCTAACGACATGGCTAAAGCCAATGTCATGATTGATAATCAAAAAACTAGAGTTACAGAGTGGTCTTTTGAAGTTGGGGACTCAACTGGCCAGCATATTCATGAATACGATTATGTGGTAGTGCCCTTGTTAGATGGGGAACTAAAAATTGTTAATCATGATGGTGAGGAAACAATTTCAAAACTAGCAAAAGGTGGATCCTACTTTAGAGAAAAGGGAGTTAACCACAATGTATTTAATAACAATGATTTTATTTATAAATTTATTGAGATAGAATTTAAGTAGATGGAAAAAAAATTAAGCGTTAGTTACAAAAAATCTGATTTAGATCAATTTGATAAAATTATTACAAATAAACAAACAGATAAAAAAGTTAAAGAATATTCCATAAAAGAAGCAATTGAAGAGTCAAAAAAAGAATATAGTCACTTAACGAACTCACAAGTTTCTACTGACATGAGACTCTATATGTTCCAGACCGGAACTCTAAAAACGAAAATGAAATATATAAAAATGAATCAATCTAATGAGGACTTTGAGATACCTGTTCCATGGTTTTTGATAAGACACCCAAAAGGGGATGTGGTAATTGACGGAGGCAATGCAAAAGAGGTCAGTGAAGATAAACATGCTCATTGGGGTTCTGTTGTTGCTGCTTATGATCCAATTATGGGAAAAACTGAAAATTGTATTGATCAACTTAACTCTATTGGGGTTAATCCAGCAGGTATAAGATACGTCTTACATTCTCATCTTCACCTCGATCACTCAGGTGGTGTTGGAAGGTTTCCTAATGCAACACACCTAGTTCAACAAAAGGAATATGATTATGCTTTTAATCCTGATTGGTTCTCAAAGCCTGCTTATATTAGAAAAGACTTTGACAAACCTGGAATTAATTGGAAATTTTTAAGAGATAAAAATGATGACTTTTATGACTTATATGGCGACGGATCAATAATTTTAATTTTTACTCCGGGGCATGCACCGGGCCATCAGTCTTTTTTAGTTAATTTACCAAATTCAGGTTATGTATTGCTTACTATAGATGCAGCTTACACAATGGATCATTGGAACAATTTAACACTACCAGGTCTTGTTTGCTCTGCTGTTGACGTTGTTGACTCTGTAAAAAAACTCAAAAAAATTGCAAAAGACAAAAATGCTACAGTAGTCACAGGGCACGACCCGCATGCTTGGGGAGAATTTAAAAAAGCCCCAATGTTTTATTACGACTAATTTATGTCTGATTATTTCAAAGATATACCTACAATTAAATATGAAGGTAGAGACTCTACAAATCCACTTTCATTTAAATTTTATGATGCTAATAAAAAAATTCTAGGAAAAACATTAGAGGAACATCTGAGAATGGCAGTATGTTACTGGCACACTTTTAATTGGCCAGGGGGTGACCCTTTTGGAGGACAGACATTTTTAAGACCATGGATGGAAGCAGGAGATAAAATAGAACAAGCAAAAGATAAGCTCAATAATGCATTCGATTTTTTTGAAAAATTAGGAATACCATATTTCTGTTTTCATGACGTAGATGTTGCTCCAGAGGGTAAAAGTTTTTCGGAGACAGAAAAAATTCAAAAAACCATTATTGATGAAATTTCAAAAAAACTTGAAACAAGTAAAGTAAAACTTCTTTGGGGAACAGCAAATTTATTCAGCCACCGCAGGTACATGTCTGGTGCTGCTACTAATCCTGATCCTGATGTTTTTCAATATGCAGCTGCTCAAGTGAAGATGTGTATGGAAAATACAATGTTTTTAGGTGGACAAAATTATGTTTTATGGGGAGGCAGAGAGGGTTACGAAACAATTTTAAATACTAATATGAAACAAGAATATGATCAGCTTGGTAGATTTTTGAACATGGTAGCTGAGCATAAGCACAAAATTGGTTTTAAGGGTCTACTCCTCATTGAGCCGAAACCCCATGAGCCAACGAAACATCAATATGATTTTGACTCTGCTAATGTTTTCGCATTTCTTCAAAAATATGGTTTAGAAAAAGAATTCAAGCTAAATATCGAGCAAAATCACGCTATTTTAGCAAAACATTCATTCGAGCACGAGATTGCATATGCACTTTCCAATGACATCTTTGGGAGTATTGATATTAACAGAGGAGACTACTTAGTAGGATGGGATACAGACCAATTCCCTAACAATGTAGAAGAATTAGTTTTGCCTTTTTACTATATTTTTAAAAATGGAGGTTTTTCCTCAGGAGGTCTTAACATGGATGCTAAGATTAGAAGGCAATCAATAGATCCTGAGGATCTATTCTATGCACATATTGGCTCTATGGATACTTGTGCTAGAACTCTTATTGCTGTTGAAAAAATGATTAATGATGGTGGTTATGAGAATTTTTTAAAACAAAGATATGAACAGTGGGCCTCTGAAAAACAACTAATGACTTCAATGTCTCTTGAAGATATTCATAAAAATGTCATTGCTAAAAATATAAACCCTCAACCAAAGTCCGGTCGCCAAGAATATCTTGAAAATCTAATAAATTCTTTTGTCGATTAAGTCGATGAAAATTACAAAATTTCTATTTGATTTAGGTAATGTTTTTTTTGATTGGGATCCACATTATGTATTTAAAAATATCATTCCTGATCAAACTAAAAGAGAATATTTTATGAATACAATCGCATTTCCTCATCTAGATATGAGATGCGATGCTGGAGTAAAAATTAATGATGCAGTTAAAGATGCAATAAAAAATTTCCCTAATTATGAAAATGAAATAAAGCAATATTATCCAAATCATAGGAATATGGTTAATGGGGTTTATCAAGATACAGTTGATATTTTTCGAAAAATAAAATCAAGTGGTTACCCCTGCTATGTCTTGTCAAACTGGTCAGATGAGACTTATGAGGGTATGGAAGATCAACACCCATTCCTGAAAGAATTTGATGATAAAATTATCTCTGGTAGAGAGTTTTTAGTAAAACCAGACCCTGAAATTTATAAATTAGCGATTTCAAGATTTAATTTAACACCTGAACAAACTCTTTTCATTGATGATCGTATTGAAAATATTGAGGCGGCGCAATCACTTGGCTTTCAAACTATTCATTTAACTGACCCACTGACCATAAAAAGTCAAATAGCAAATCATATAATTGTTTAAATTAGACAATAAAATAGGCCTAGGATTGGCTTCTCTTGGGAGGCCCGGATATATAAACATTGGTCATAGTTCAGATTTAGGCAGCAACATATCAAAAAATTCTATGAGATCTCATTGTCACGAAGTACTTAGTCATGCTTACAAGAGAGGTATTCGATATTTCGATGCGGCAAGGGTATATGGAGATGCTGAGGAATTTTTATCTAGTTGGATTAGAGCTCAAAAACAATTTGATGGTTTTGTGGGGTCTAAGTGGGGCTATGAATATTTAGCAAATTGGGAAGTTCAGGCAGATCAACATGAAAGAAAAGATCACTCAGTTGAATTTTTAAAACAACAATGGGTGGAGACAAGACTTAATTTAGGAAAAAGTATTGATCTATATCACATTCATTCTGTCAATTCAGAAAGTAAAGTCTTAGATGATATTAATGTTCTAAAGGAGCTTGAGACAATAAAAAAAAATGGAATAGAAATAGGAATCTCAACAAGTGGCCCAGATCAAGAGAAAACTATTAATGACCTTTTAATTAAGAATGAAAAACTTAATCTATTTTCTTATTTACAAACGACCATTAATATCTTTGACCAATCTTGTATTTCCATTTTAAAAGAAGTATCTGAAAAAAAGATCAATGTAATTGCAAAAGAGATTTTCTCAAATGGAAGACTAACTAATTCAAATAGAGAATTTCATCAAAACAAAATTAAAGAATTAAAGTCAGTTGCCTCATCTATGGATTTAACTTTGGAGCAATTGTCTTATCTTTGGGTTTATCAACTACCGTTTGTTAAAATTTGCCTAACAGGAGCATCAACAATCAAACAGTTAGATGAAAATTTAAGTTGTCTTGAAAAAATAGATACCGAATTGCCCTCTCTTGAGTCTTTTAGTTTGTCCACTCAAGATTATTGGGATACACGTAAAAAACTTAGTTGGAATTAATTGAAATTTACCCAGCTTGAATTTGATGAACTTGAGGCGATTGACCTTTCGATAAATTTAATACCCTCAAGTCCATCTTCTACACTTGGAAAATGATGATTTTCCTCATTAAATTTGCCATTTTTCTGATCAATTAGTGCATTAGCTACATCTGTATATATATTTGCAAAGCCCTCTAAATATCCCTCGGGGTGTCCGGCAGGAATTCTAGTAACATCTCCCGCATCGCTCATAGCACCTGATCCACCTCTTGTAATTTTTTGTTTGGGTTCTCCAAATTTTGTAAAGTAAAGGTAATTTGGATCTTCTTGACACCATTCTAGTCCGGCCTTATTACCATAAATTCTTATTTGTAAATGATTTTCATTTCCTGGGGCTACTTGTGAAGACCAGATAGTGCCTTTTGCTCCTCCTTTAAATCGTAAAGATATTTGAGCATTATCATCTAATTTTCTCCCAGGCACAAATGATGTTAACTCTGCAGATATCTCCTCTGTATTGAGATCAGTTATAAACCTAATCAGATTGTAAGCATGAGTTCCAATGTCACCAATACATCCACCAGCACCTGATTGATTAGGATCAGTTCTCCAAGAGGCCTGTTTGTTTCCCCCATCATTAATTCTATTTTCTAAATCTTTGGTCAGCCAATCTTGAGCATACTCTGCTTGAATTACCCTTATTTCACCTAAGTCACCTCTCTTACAAAGAGCTCTGGCATTCCTAACCATGGGATAACCAGTGTAGTTATGAGTTAAAGCAAAAAGAACATTATTGTCTTTTTTGCATTTTATTAGTTCCTCACATTGATTAACATTCATGGCAAGGGGTTTGTCACAAATTATGTTAAAGCCTTTCTCCATGAAAGCTTTTGCGATCGGATGGTGCATATGATTTGGTGTAACTATAGCTACAACATCTATTTTATCCTCTCTGATCAATTCTTTTTCGACCATTTCAAGGTAGTCCTTATAATTCCTTTCATCTGCTATTCCAATATCTCTTCCAGAGGCTTGAGCTTTTTCAGGATTAGATGAAAAGGCACCAGCGACCAGTTCAAAGCGGTCATCAATTCTAGATGCAATACGGTGAACCTCTCCAATAAATGCTCCTGACCCGCCACCAACCATTCCTAATTTTAATTTTTTGGTCATATTATCATTCAATTCCAAGCATTTTTTTGTTCGCATCTTGATCAGTACCAGCATCGGCAAAATCATCGAAAGCATTCTCGGTAACTCTAATTAAATGATCTTTAATAAATACAGAGCCCTCCTTAGCTCCGTCTTCAGGGTGTTTCAAAGCACACTCCCATTCTAAAACAGCCCATCCATCAAAGCCGTAAGTAGTAAGTTTGGAGAAAATTGACTTGAAATCTACTTGCCCGTCTCCTAAAGACCTAAATCGACCTGCTCTGTTTTTCCAAGATTGAAATCCACTATAGACCCCTTGTTTACCAGTGGGATTGAGTTCTGCGTCTTTGACATGAAACATTTTTATTTTCTCGTGATAAATATCAATATGCTGCAAATAATCTAAATGTTGCAAAACAAAGTGGCTTGGATCATATAACATGTTGCAGCGTTCATGATTACCTACTTTATCTAGAAACATTTCAAAAGTTATTCCATCAAAAAGATCCTCGCCTGGATGAATTTCATAACACAAATTCACCCCACACTCATCAAATTCATTAAGAATTGGTTTCCACCTTTTAGCAAGTTCATCAAATGCAGTTTCAACTAACCCTTCTGGTCTTTGAGGCCATGGATAAACATATGGCCAAGCCAATGCTCCTGAAAAAGTAACATGTTCAGTCAATCCAAAATTTTTTGAAGCTTTAGCAGCCATCATTAATTGATCGACTGCCCATTGCTGCCTTGCAGATGGATTTCCTCTAACCTCTGAGGCTGCAAAACCATCAAATACTGAGTCATATGCAGGATGAACAGCTATAAGCTGACCTTGGAGATGCGTCGATAGCTCAGTTAGATTTAAATTAAAACTTTTAAGAGTCCCTTTTATTTCGTCACAGTAATCTTTGCTTTCAGATGCCTGTTTTAAATTAATTAACCTCTCATCCCAACTAGGTATTTGAACACCTAAGTATCCCAGATCACTAGCCCATTTTGATATATTCTCTAAATTGTTAAACGGAGCATCATCACCTGCAAATTGAGCTAAAAATATAGCTGGACCTTTAATAGACATCGCTTAACCCCCTCCTGCGACAAACTATAATATTACAGTTAACTGCTATTTAAAATGTTTTTAAAACTATGAATAATCTGCATTTATAAATATGTAAAAAGACTGTATAATCAGCCAGTTTTGTTATTAAAGAGGAGGAATAATAACATGAGAAAACTACTATCTGTATTTCTAGTTCCTGTTTTTGCCTTACTTTTTTCTTTGAATGCTAAATCTGAGTCTTTGACTTTGGGTTGGGCCGCTTGGGATCCTGCTAATGCCTTACAAGAATTAAGTAAAGAATTTACAGCTGAAACAGGCGTTGAAATGAACTTCGAATTTGTGCCATGGCCAAATTTTGCTGAGAGAATGCTTAACGAGTTAAATAACCAAGGTAAAACTTTTGACTTGTTAATTGGTGACTCACAGTGGATTGGACAAGGTGCTGAATATGGTCACTATGTTAAGTTAAATGATTTCTTTGATGCTAACGGAATTTCAATGGATGATTTTAACCCAGCAACTGTTTACGCATATTCAACATGGCCAAAAGGATCACCTAACTATTACGCTCTTCCAGCAATGGGTGATGCTTTAGCATGGGCTTATCGAAAAGACTGGTTTGATAGACCAGAGCTTCAAGCTGAATTTAAAAGTAAGCATGGATATGATCTAGGTGTTCCAAAAACTTGGGATGAGTTATATGACATGTGTACTTTCTTCCAAGGAAGAGAAATTGATGGACAAGTAAGATATGGTGCAGCTATCAATACAGAGCGTGGATCTGAAGGTATCACCATGGGTGTAACAGCAGCCATGTATGCATGGGGTATGCAGTACGAAAATCCTGATAACCCATACGAGATGGACGGTTATTTTAACTCAGATGCTTCTGTAGAGGCTGTTGAATTTTATAGAAAAATGTACGAAGATTGTGCACCTCCAGGGCATTCAGATGCTTATATGGTCGCAAATCTTGATGCATATAAATCAGGACAGGTTGCATTTCAAATGAACTGGTATGCTTTCTGGCCTGGCGTTTCTAAAGAAGACAGTGACGGAAGAGTTTCTGGTTTCTTTGCTAACCCATGTCAAAACGTATGTGCAGCTACTCTTGGTGGTCAAGGTATCTCAGTTGTGAGTTACTCTGACAAACAAGACTTGGCTCTTGAATACATGAAGTGGTTTGCAAAGCCAGATATTCAACAAAAATGGTGGGATTTAGGAGGATATTCATGTCATATGGATGTTCTTGGATCACCTGATTTCGTTGACTCAGCTGTTTACGCACAAGGCTTCCTTGACTCAATGGGCATCGTCAAAGACTTTTGGCAAGAGCCTACATTTGTTGAATTAATGCTTCCAATGCAGGAGAGAATTCATGACTACGTTGTGAATGGAAAAGGTTCTGCAAAAGACGCATTAGACAAAATTATTGATGATTGGACTGAAGTCTTCGAAGACGACGGTAAAATTTAATCACTAAACTAATATAAAGGGTGGGATCAATCCCACCCTTCAATCTAAAACATATATGAAAAGTGCTGTTAAAAAGTTCAAAGGCTTATCTGATAAAGCAATAGCCTGGATTTTCATAGCACCAACTTTAATTCTATTACTTGCTATAAATATTTATCCTCTCATCTATGCCATAAGAATGTCATTCACCAATTTTTATGCCAATAAAATAGGTAGAGAGGTAAAATTTGTGGGTTTAAAAAACTATAAAAAGATTTTAGGAAAAGAAGAGATATGGGAAAAGATGCAGATAACTGCCCATTTCGTTTGTTGGACATTAGTCTTACAAGCATTAATTGGATTGGGTCTTGCTCTTCTTTTAAATAAAAAATTTAAAGGCAATGAACTACTCACTACTTTAATAGTTTTACCAATGATGCTTTCCCCTGCAGTCGTAGGTGTATTTTGGACTTACTTATATAATCCTCAAGTAGGTTTATTTAATTACGTAGTTAATTTTTTCTATGACTTTGGTATTTTTGATATGATTGGTTCAAGCACTTTAGCCCCTTGGTCAATTGTGATTGTTGATACATGGATGTGGACACCTTTTACCATGTTAATTTGTTTAGCAGGATTAAGATCAATCCCAAATTATTTGTACGAGGCTGCAGAAGTTGACAGGGCTAGTAAGTGGCAGCAATTTATCCATATAACATTGCCATCTGTCCTTCCTTTTCTACTTCTTGCATTATTATTTAGAGGGATCGAGAATTTCAAAATGTTTGATCTGGTCGCTGAGCTTACTTCAGGGGGGCCAGGATCGGCGACTGAACTAGCATCAATCAATTTAAAACGCGAAGCATTTGAAAAATGGAAAACAGGTTACAGCTCTGCTTTTGCTGTAATATTATTTGTCACCATATTCGGCTTTGGAAATGTGTATGTAAAAGTTATGAACAAAATTAAAGAGCGATAATGGACACTTCAAGATCACCACTAGAAGCAACAGGATTTTCAAGAAAATTAGCTGCCACTATCATCATCGTTTACATGATTGTAACCCTTATACCGATAACTTGGATGGTTGCTACAAGCTTTAAAAGTGTTGATAGTGCTATTTCTTACCCTCCAGAGGTCTTTTTTGAACCATCTTTAGAGGGCTATGTGAATTTATTTACAAATCGATCAAGACAACCCAAGGATTATTTGGACTCTCTTCCACCACCAGATACATGGTATGAGGAGTTAGTTCGCAGTAGAGAAATGGTCATAACAGGACCATCAAAATTTTTACCGAGGTATTCCAATTCTTTGATTATTGGATTTGGTGCAACGTTCTTTTCAGTATTTTTAGGCTCCTTAGCTGCCTACGCTCTTTCAAGATTTAAAGTCCCACTGAAAGATGATTTATTATTTTTTATTTTATCTACGAGAATGTTCCCACCAATAGCAGTGGCGGTACCTATATTTATTATGTACAGAAAACTTGGTCTCGGTGATACTCACGTTGGCATGATTATTCTGTACACGGTTGTAAATTTAAGTTTATCAGTTTGGCTGTTAAAAGGGTTTATGGATGAGATACCGAGAGAGTATGAGGAGGCTGCGATGATAGATGGTTACTCTAGAATGCAAGCATTTTTTAAAGTAGTTCTTCCGCAAGCAACTACAGGTATTGCAGCAACAGCAATTTTTTGCATGATATTTTCGTGGAATGAATATGCATTTGCTGTTTTACTAACACAATTTAATGCGCAAACTGCACCACCATTTATCCCAACAATTATAGGAGAGGGTGGTCTTGATTGGCCTGCTATTGGAGCAGGGACAACATTATTTTTAATCCCAGTGATGATATTTACAGTTGTATTGAGAAAGCATCTTCTAAGGGGAATAACATTTGGAGCGGTGAGAAAATAATGGCTGAGAAAAAAAGTTTATTGAGAAGAATTTTTAGAAGATCCATTTGGGAAAATGCATCAACTGTTTTAATTTTATTGGGTGTATTTATGCTGATGCAGCCTTTTGCTATGTGGATGTATACATATTCCTTTATCGTTATTTTGGTGGGAACTATCGGATTTGTGATCACAAGTCATTTCCCAGATTAGTCATGGCAGAAATAGAAATTAAAAATTTACATAAATCTTTTGGAGATTTCGTAGCAGTGAAAAATTCCAATCTTATTATTGAAAATAAAGAATTCTTCGTTTTACTCGGTCCTTCAGGTTGTGGAAAAACTACCACTTTAAGAATGATTGCTGGTTTAGAGCTACCAACTTCTGGAAATATATATTTGGATAAGCAAGATGTGGGCTATCTAAGGGCCTCTCAGCGAGATATAGCCTTTGTTTTTCAGCTTTTTGCACTCTATCCACACATGAATGTAAGAAATAATCTGGCTTTCCCACTGAAAATGCAAAAGCTCTCACGAAGCGAAGTAGATGCTAAAGTTCTAGAAGCTGCAAAGCTTCTTAGAATTGATCACTTATTAAAATCAAAAGTATCCTCTTTAGCAGGAGGTGATCGCCAACGTGTTGCACTCGGAAGAGCACTAGTCAGAAGACCTAAAGCATTTTTAATGGACGAACCTTTGGGCACACTTGATGCAGAATTTAGAGAATTGATGTGTTTGGAATTAAGAAAACTTCACGATGATATTGATGCAACTACAGTTTATGTAACACACGATCAACAAGAGGCAATGTCGATGGCTGATCGAATAGCAGTAATGAATGAGGGAGTGGTGTTGCAGGCAGACTCACCAAAAGTTATTTATAATAAACCTAAAACAAAGTTTGTTGCCAATTTTATTGGATCTCCAGGAATGAACTTCATACCAATAAATGAAAAAATTTCTCCAAGTCAATCAAGTATTAAATTACTAGACTCATCATTAAATATTCCTGAACAAAAAGAAGGAACAGACTCAAATGAAAATTTTTTAGGTGTAAGGCCAGAGAATTTAAAATTAGTTTCTGAAAATGGTGTAAAAGGCAATGTCTTTGGTGTTGAATATTTAGGTTCAAGAAAAATTCTTACAATTGAAACTCAACTTGGAAATATAAAAATTAGGGTTGATAGTGACACACAAGTTAATATTAATGAGCAAATTCAATTTGATACTCTTAATAATAATCAAATAATTTTTGATGGTTCAAATGATAAGGCACTTCAAAGTGAGTTCATGAGTTAATGTCTAAAGTAGAACTACAAAATATTACAAAAATATATGATAAAACTATAAAGGCTTTAGATGATATTAGCTTTACAGTAAATGATGGAGAGTTTTTTGTTTTATTGGGCCCAACTGGTGCAGGTAAAACAACAACATTAAGATCAATAGCAGGTTTGGAAAAAATTGATAAAGGAAAGATCCTTTTTGATGATGAAGATTTCTCTGAGGCTCAGCCTGCAGCTAGAGACACAGCGTTTGTTTTTCAACAATACTCTTTATACCCTCATTATAAGGTTTACGACAATTTAGCTTTTCCTCTTCGATCCCCTCTTAGAAAAATCCCAGAAGATAAAATTAGAGAAAAAGTCATAAAAATAGCGGAAATGTTGAAGATTTCAGCTAAATTAGACAACAAAGCTACTGAATTATCAGGGGGAGAAATGCAAAGAGTTGCGATAGGTCGTGCTCTAGTTAGAGACCCAAGTATATATTTAATGGATGAGCCCCTTTCATCCCTTGATGCAAAATTAAGGGAAAGTTTGAGAGTCGAACTGAAAAAAATCCAATTAAATTTAGGCTCCACAATTCTCTACGTCACACATGATCAAGCTGAAGCTACAACTATGGCAGATCGCATCGGAGTATTAGAAAATGGTAAGATCGCCCAGATTGATAAACCAGAAGATATATACAATAACCCAAAATCTATTTATGTTGCAAATAGATTAGGCTCACCAAAAATTAATATTCTCAACAGAGCTTCTTTAAATACTTCATCACCAGATAAAGCAAGTCAACTTGGTCTAAGACCTGAGCACATTAAGATAGGAGAAGGTGAACTTTCAGGCTCAATTAAAACTGTTGAGTCTCTTGGTGCAGAAACTGTGGTAGAGTTAGACTTTAATGGAGCAGAAATTTTATCATTATATCAAGGAGCATTCCAAGGACAAAAAGGTGACAAAGTAAATTTTGCAATAGATCAAAATAAAATTTTATTTTTTGACGAAAAAGGAATGAGTGTGTAATGAGTGTTAATTTTTTAATCCATAGAGCAAAAGAAATTCAAGCTGTAATTGATGCAAATGCAAGTGAAATAGAAAAATTGGACCAAGAAATAGGAGATGGGGATCATATTTTTAATGTCCAAAGAGGAATCAAGCTGGTTATAGAATTAGAAGCTGTAATTAAAGATTTGCCAATGTCTAAAGCTCTAAACCAAATAGCAATGAAAGTTCTTTCTGGTATTGGTGGCTCATCTGGAGCCCTGTTTGGCACATTATTTATGACCATGGCCAAAGGAAACGATATAGATAATGGTGTTGATTATAAAAAGGCAATTGAAATTTTTGCAGATGGCGTGGAAGCTGTAAAACAAAGAGGTAAAGCAGATGTAGGCGAAAAAACAATGATGGATGTTCTCATACCTGTATCTAATTGCCTTAAAAAAGGTGTCGAGGATAACAAAGATGTTAAAGAGATACTTCAAGAAGCTATAGAAGTGGCGGAAAAAGGGATGTTTTCAACAAAAGATCTTTTAGCTACAAAAGGGAGAGCTTCTTTTTTAGGAGAGCGAGCGAAAGGTCATATCGATCCTGGAGCCAGGTCTTCACAATTAATGATAAAAACTGTCTGTGAGTCAGTGTTAAATAGTTAGGAGGATACTATGAAAAAATTTATGAATTCAGCGGATGATTTTCTAAAGGAGAGTCTGCAAGGTTTTGGTGCTGCGCATCAAGATATTGTTAACTGCCACTACGACCCCAACTTCATCACAAGAGCCACTCCCACAAAAGAGGGGAAAGTAGCTCTGATCAGTGGAGGGGGGAGTGGACACGAACCCATGCATGGTGGCTTAGTCGGCTACGGTATGCTGGATGCAGCCTGCCCTGGATTTGTTTTTTCATCACCTACACCAGATCAAATGTTGGCTGCTGCTGAAAAAGTAGATAGCGGAGCTGGAGTTTTATTTATCGTTAAAAACTATTCTGGAGATGTAATGAATTTCCAAATGGCAGCTGAGATGATGCAAGGTCCAAATGAGTCTGTATTGACAAATGACGATGTTGCTGTGGAGGACTCTTCATTTACAACTGGTAGAAGAGGTGTTGCTGCTACTGTTGTTGTTGAAAAAATAGTTGGTTCTTTAGCTGAGCATGGGGGTAGCTTACAAGAATGTAAAGCCTTAGGAGATAAGGTAAATAAAAATTCAGGTTCTATGGGAGTTGCATTTTCAAGCTGCACTGTCCCGGCTGCAGGAAAACCAAATTTTGATATAGGCGATGATGAAATGGAATTCGGTGTTGGAATTCATGGTGAACCTGGAAGAAGAAGAGATAAAATGAAATCTGCACAAGAGATTACAAACGAGTTATTAGAGGCAATTAATGAGGATTTAAAGCCTGAGACAAACGAAGAAATTCTTTTATTCGTCAATGGTATGGGAGGTACTCCTTTAACAGAGCTATACCTAATTTATGATAATGCTAAAAATATGTTAGACAAAAAAAATATAAAGATATCTAGGTCTCTTGTTGGAAATTATTGTACTTCTCTTGAGATGCAAGGTGCCTCTATTACTCTTACAAAGCTTGACGAAGAGCTTTTAAAGCATTGGGACTCATCTGTTCACACAGCAGCTATGAGATGGGGTGTCTAAAAACCATAAAGCCTTTAGATCTGTCTAAAGGCTTTTATATTTGTCTGATCACATTCATCATTAGTCATTATGATGATCTAATGTAACCTCTCCAACTACTGTCTCGACTGAGACCCTATTTTCTATATTAGTATTTAATCTTTTTTCCCGTGCAGCATCTGCTGCTTTCATAGTTTCAGCATCAGGATAAATTGTAACTGCCATTAATGTAACATCATCGATTCTAATGCCAATTAACTGACTTGCTTGTGGGAATTCTGATGGCGCACTTTGTACGTACCCTTGTGTTTGTTCGTCAGCTGCCTCCTTTGAGTCCATTTTTACTGTTGTTACTCTTGCTATACTCATTTATTAACCTCCTTAGTTCTGAGCTAAATAATTTAGTTCTTAGTCAAGAGTACACTCTATTAACAATTAAATTAAATGTTTTATAGACTAATTGACCTGACTATTTTGCATATCAAAAGATAAAATAATTTTTGTTAGATAATTAGCTATAGAAGTATATTAAGAAGCCGAAAATAAAAATAAAAATTAAAAAATAGCTAATTGCTGATTTTTTAAAGTATATCTCTGATTTAAAAAGAATATTAAATATTTTATAGCTAGCAAATATTACTAGTGCTATTACGGCTAGAGTAATAAGCCATGTTCCTAAAAAATTAATTGAAAAAAGTTTATCTAAATTTTGTTCCATTTTTTAATTTTACCTTGGTGGAGCCAAGGGGGATCGAACCCCTGACCTCTACGCTGCCAGCGTAGCGCTCTCCCAGCTGAGCTATGGCCCCAATCATGCGTAGAATAAGCATAATAGAGTATTCGGAATATATCACAAATAAAATTACCGACGTTTTTAACAAAGAAAATGTTATGATAATTGATAGAAAGGATAACTATGAAAATTATTACAAATGCAAAAATAACAAAAGGTTATGAACATTGGAAACAAATGTTTGAAGAAAATGAAAATCTGAGACAGGAATATGGTCTTAATGTATTAGCCTATGGACATCCAAAAGATAACAATGAAGAAATTTATACGGTTATAGAAGTAGAGTCGATGGATAAAATGCAAGAAATGTTAAAACTTCCTGAAATGATAAAACTTAGAACAGAAGCTGGAGTTGATCTAGATACACAAAAATTTATTTTACTTGAGGGTGGAAACTAAGATTGTGTAAGTAAGAAGTATAAGCTTAGAAATATTAAAAATATTGATACAGATAAGCCCAATTTAAAAGCTTTATCTATAATAGAATATTCCTTTTTACCTACATACCTCTTTTTAATAATGTAAATAGCTGCTGTAAAAATCGAAAAAAACCAAAATGTATTTACCACTAATTCTATGTTCATGTGCTCTTGTATTAATTTCTCTCTAAATATTTTTCACCGTTCTCAGACAAATACCAAAGATACCTCTTTTCATTATTTTGATCGTCTTCCCACATAATTTTATTTGCTAGATTCTTTCTTAATAGTTTTGCCCCGGTATCACTCACAATATTGAAATTTAATCCTGTTAAAAATGAAATTTCATCCAAGTCAAATGCATTAATCACATTTTTTGAAATTAAAGACTTATCATTTATCTGTTTACCTGTTGTTTTTAGTGTGACATGTCTTTTACATATTTTTTCCTGGAGACACTTCATAAATATGTAATCTTGAGTTTCTATATCATCACTATTCATAAGTTTTGATTATTTAAACCAATCGCTATAAACACTAATTAAGACTAGTGAGAAAGTCCCGTACCCTAAAACGATTATAATGAAATATTTGATATATATTCTTTTGGAACTAACATTTTTTGTTAATTTACCAAATTTTTTTTGAGTATAGATAAAAGCTGCCCATAGTAAAATTGCAAAGCCGTATGATGATAATAATACTTTAATTACTTCTGACATTTAAAAAGACAATGATCCTGACAATAAGTTTTCATTCAAGGGGCCTAAATTTTTAGGGTAGGTTAGTATACCATCAGATATATATTTATCATCAAATTGTGACACACACCAAGATAGCGAAGCTGGTTTGGGCACTAGAGTTTTATTATCTCTAATAGAGTAAAGTAAATTATCTCTAACAGCTAAGTCACCCATATATACTAAATAAGCAACTTTTGTCCGCCTTGTAATAAAGTTACTTTCGCCTTGGTTGAGACTTTTAGGAGGATTGTAGATAACTGGCTTTTTTTTGACATACTCATCTTTGAGTCTCTTTATTAACCAATTTCTCATTATTTTTCTGACTGCATGATAAGCTGCAAATTGTGGTTTAATTAAATATGTGGTTTGGTGCCCAATATTCAAAATTGTATTATTTTCAGAAAACTTGTAAGAGTAGCCGTCTTTATATCTTTGATGAAATTTTGAGAATTCTTTAGCCCAAGTTACTCCCTCAACTACCCTATCTTTAGTTTGAGAGGTGTACTTTTCTCTAGTTGAGGTGTCATGTAAAACTACGTCCCGGAAAAAAGATAAGTAATCTGACTCATTTTTAAATTTTTCCTTATGAATTTGTTTTAATTCTTCCCAAGGTTTGATTTTTATATCTTGCACTTCTATTGAACTTATATTATTTTCAATTTATACACAAACTATTATATAATTTATGTGTAATTTATGATAAAAATAGAAAAATTATCAATAAAATCAACAATTTTTCAATAAAATCGAAAAATTAGAAAGAATTTCAAATTTAAGGTAAATTTAAAAAAAAATCATAATTAATTTTTTTAAATTCTTGATTTCCATTTTAAAGATATTTATGTGATTATAACATATTTTAATACACACAATTTTATAAATTATGTGTGTTAATTAGAAAATTTATAAAATACATACATTTTCTTGTAAATATTTAATTTGTCAGAGATAGCCTTTAAATTTAGTAGGTTTCCAATTTTTTGGAGCAATTTCTAAATCCTCAAATTCAAAAGCTGGAGCAACAGTGCAACCAATTAAACTAAATAATCCAGTCGTTTCTAAAGAAAACCATATATTACTTCTTACGCTGTAAATAAATCTATTTTTAGATCCTATCTCATTTATTTCATATTCTTCGCCATTTTTCGATGTATATATTCTCAAAGGACTACCAGTATAGAAATGTATTGTTTCGTTCTTTTTAATGCGATGCCAATGTGAATATTGCCCTTTTTCTAATAAATAGTATATGTGACTAACATCCTTATTTTTGTAAACTTCGACGTAATGACCGCCTTCAGGATGAGGTATCATTTTATGACTTTTTATAAGGGATTTAATTGCATCCATTCAAACTAAAAGTACATTTTTATTTCGATCAATCAAAATAGAAACTTATAAAGCAAAAATATTGAATTTATTGATTATTAATTGTTTTTCGTAATCTATTCCATTCTTCATCTAAAAAGGTATATTAGTAGTAATACATGGCAATGGAAAACGCACAAACAATATCTTGTCCAAAGTGTGACTTATCTGTTTCTTCTATTTGTTCTAAGTGTAACAAAGAAGTAGAGGTATCTCAATTAGCTGATGGATGTGTAGTTCAAATCACAAAATGTGTTGAGTGCACAAATACACCAGTTATTAAAGATATCTGCGCAGAAAATTAGTCCTCACTTTTAACTGACACTAAACCTTTTATCAGTCTGTTAAGATCCAAACATTACTATTAGACTAAAAAGTAGTATCGGAGATATAATTAATGAAAATATTAAAAATTTTGGATGATGCAGAATTAATTCTTGTGGACTTAGAAGTAAATTTGGGAAAAGAAGTAAGAAACGCCCCAACTTTATGTGTCAGGTATAAAGGTAAAATTATACCTTTAAACACCGCACATGATGGTCGACCTATTTTGATGAGAGAAGAAAACGCCATCACAAGTGAAAATTAAAATTATATGTTCACTGGTACTCTTTGGGTAGATTTAACTATTTCGCTCATACTTTTAGCTACTTTTTTTATGTGGATAATGAGGGGGGATTAAATAAAATTAACTCCTTAATGGAAATATTAACCAACAAAGAGGAAGTAAGAGAAAAACTCAAAAACAACCCCTTACAAGCTGCCCATTTACTCAGACTCAATGGATATGGTTCTATTAATTACGAATGTGCTTGTGGTGAAACACATGATGCTAATGGTAAAGATGTAAGTTGTAAAGGATCCGCTAAACCTTTTAAAGCTCTTCTTAAATGTTCAAACAATTTTGTAACGATGATAAAAATTGAGGGCTTTTTTCGAAAAAAAGCTATCTCAGAGTATGGATTTAAAGCAAGCATAATGGATTAAATTATGAGGTTTTTTTTTATATTATTTTTTATTCCAACTCTATCTTTCGGGCAGAGTATAAAATTAGCTTGTCAAGAAACATCTCTTATTGATTACTCAAAAGTACAAATTATTGAATTTAAAAATGAGGATATAAATGAATTTGAATACTCATTTGACCAAAACCTCTTTATTTTAAAAGAGAGATTTCAAGATTTACAATATGAGTACATGGGAGAAGATGACGTAAGTTATCATTTTAGAATTGAAACTGACTTCTCCTTTAACACCCTAATTCTATATAAAAAAATCCTTAGATATGAGAGAAACATATTTTATCCTGATAGTGTAAGTTTGAAAAAAACTTATTACGGTGATTGCAATAAACCAGACAGTTTTTTTGCTGCTTTGAAATAGAATACAGAAAAATCACCTTTTATTAATTTTTAGGTAATACATTTTCACAAACTAGACTTAAATACTATTTTTTGTATAGTTTTTCTATATGTCCGATGTTTATAGTTTAATGAAATATTTAACGCCCTATGAATTAGATCATATTAAGTTCTTGGCACATAACGACGAGATACCATACCAAATAATAAATTCTCAATATAATATTAATAAAAATGATGTAAAAAACTTGATGAGATTTATGTTAAATGACAAAGACTATTTAAAATGGAAAAAAATTTATAATAAAACGCATTGAGGAACTTCCTAAATTTTATTATTCACAATCTTTATTTAATTTTTAAGTCTCATTTCACTGAAATGCTGAGCTAATTTCTTACCAGATAACCAAGCATCTTGCATACTTGGACCTTCACACCAATCTCCAAAAGCATATAGACGCTGATCTATGGACTCAATGAATCTTTTAGAGTTTTGATCTCTTAGACTTTTCTTTGTATAAGAGTATCTCCATCTATGTGACTTCTTAAAAACAGCATCAGCTTTTGATTGAAAAGATTTTTTCATTTGATTTACCACATAGTCCTCTAAAACATAATTTTCTATGTTGTAATACTCTTTTGTCCAATCAGCTCTCATATTTACAACCCAGCACTCTTCATTAAAAAATTCGTGTTTAAAATTTTGATTCATTAAGAAACTAATTTCAGGTGTTAAGTGATATCCAAATTGAAACGGGGCTCCCAATCTTTTATTAAATGCAATCATGACTGTCCAAATGGAGTCAAACTCTATTTCAGGAATATCACTATAATCTATAAATTGATCTAACAATTTTTTTGATTGTTCATAGGGCATGCTACAAAAAACATAATCATAAGGTCCAAATTTCTCATCTGCTGCGATTAAGAAATATTCATTATTACGGCTTTCAATGTTAGTTATCTGTTTTGAAAAATGCGTAGGGTAGTGAAGTGATTTATGTATCTTTATAGGAATTGATTCATTTCCATCTTTACCAACAATGACCTCTTTATCTTCAATTGGAGAATTTTGTGAGATATTTGAACAAAATTGACCTTTTAAAATTTTAATAGCATCAATTTTTTTTAAAAATTCATTTAAACCAATAACACCATGATCTAATTTCAAATAGTGAGCACCATGATCAAAAGCATATTGTTCATGTTTTCTTGTGCTTATTCTTCCACCTGGTCTCCAGGATTTCTCAAAAAATGTAATATCAAGTGCAGGCAAGTGATATGCCAAAGAAAGCGCACTAAGCCCAGTTCCAATGACTGCAATTTTTTTCAATTTTATTACTTTTTTGTGCTTCTAGGTTTAATTTCATCAACATCTTCAATAGGACGAAGTATTGGGACATACCTAAGTCGAAGAATGATGACTGCAATCGCAACTAAGACTATTGCTCCTGCTTCGTAAAGAAGAAGCTCCGGGTTTGAGTCTTTACCTTGAAGTATAATAAGACGAGATAAAGCGGTAATAGCAATAAATAAGGGATATGTCATTCTAACTCGATTGGAAACATAGTAGACTCGAACCATTCCAATAACCTCAACATAAATAAACAAGAGGAGTAGATCAGCTAACTCTACATACTGAACTTCTATCATTCTCATTATCTCAAACATAATGGCTGTAATAGTAGCTACTAATATTATTGCAATAACTGCTTTTTCAATAAACCCTACGAGATTTTCAACATCAGTCTTCATTACCATTCAACCATATCAATTTGTTTTGATTTTAGAAAGGTATTTGTCTTAGAAAAAGGCTTACTCCCAAAAAAACCGCGGTGAGCCGATAATGGGGAAGGGTGCGGTGCTGATAAAATAAGATGTTTATTCGAATCAATTATCTCTTTCTTTGATTGAGCAAACGAACCCCATAATATGAAAACAATATTTTCTAATTCATTACTGATAACTGAGATAACTTTGTCTGTAAAAATATCCCAACCAAACTTTTGATGTGAGAGGGGTTTTGATTTTTCTACTGTAAGAGTTGTGTTTAAAAGAAATACTCCCTGCTTAGCCCATTTATCTAAATTACCATTGTTGTAATTCACCTTTTTTTTTAAGTCATCTTGAAGTTCTTTATAAATATTCAACAGTGAGGGCGGTGGTTTTATATTTTCTGGTACAGAAAAACTGAGCCCATGAGCTTGGCCAGGCCCATGGTAAGGATCTTGACCTAATATCACTACCTTCACCTTTTCTAAAGGAGTTAAATTAAATGCATTAAAAATTTGTTTTCCTGGAGGATAAAAAATAATTCTATTTTTTTTTAATTCTAAAAGTTTGCTTTTGAGTTTAATCATATAATCTTGATTAAATTCCTCTTTTAAATGTTCAAGCCAAGTATCAGGAAGTTGAATGGTAGATTTTTCCATTCAGATTTTAGTTAATTTAAAGTTGCATCTTTACTTCTGCCGTATTTTTCAAGCTTGTAAATAATCTTTTCCTTAAGTTCATGATTTTCTTCTAAAGCCATTACTAGAGCTTGTGTATAGAAAAAACATGCTGCTTCAATATCAGCCTTATCTTCGAAGTAATTTGCTGCTTCATAGTAGAGAGAGCATACTTTATCCATTTGCTTTTTTTGAAAAGCATCAGCAATATCGCTATCTAATTGAAAAGTGTCTTTCATAAGTATTCTGAAACTAGCACATTTCATTAAAACACCAAGATTAAAATAATTTTCTAGAAATTATCCTTTGCAGAGCGCATTTTAGCAAATACCTCTGTTGCATCTTGCGTGTCAAAAAATTTCATAAATTGATCTGTGTCACATCTCAAAAATGGATTACAGAGCAATTGGTCTGAGAGAGTTGTTGGAATTGTTGGTCGATGCTCTTTTTCTTGGTGTGAGGCCCATTTATAATATTCATTAAGCTTTTCATTATCAGGGTCTATGTTTAGGGCAAATTTTAAATTAGCCATAGTATATTCATGCCCACAATATACTTTTGTATCTTCAGGTAATTGTTTTAACTTAGACAAACTGTTCCAAAAAACTTCAGGATTTCCCTCAAACATTCTTCCACATCCAATGCTAAATAGAGTATCTCCAGAAAATAAAATATTATGTTTTAGCATAAAATAACTTATGTGTTGAAGCGTATGCCCAGGAGTATGTATGACTTTATATTCATTTCCATGTATCTCAAAAATTTCCTGATCTTCAACTTCTTTATCTGGTTTTGGTATTTTGGAGTCATTTTTGTACCCTATGACTAAAGATTTAAATCTTGATTTAATTTCATCAACAGCACTAGTGTGATCATCGTGATGATGTGTAATGATTATGTGAGAAGCACTGCAATCATTTAGCTCAAGTATCTTCAAACACATTTCTAGATCTGAGGGATCAACTAGCACTCCTTTTGTTTCATGAGGGTTTTTAATTAAATATCCATAGTTATCATCTAATTGGGGAAACAAATACACATTAGGTTTTTGCATAAGAAATAGAATGTTATGTAAATCTCGTTAAAATACAACTATGGATATCAACGCATCCGATATTTATAGTTTTTATAATTCAAGACTAGGCACTATTGTTAAACGCAACATTCGTCATCAATTAAACACCCATTTAAATTCTGTAAACGATAGTGTTATTTGTGGATATGGTTATACAAACCCTTTTCTCTCTTTTCTTAGTAAGCAAAATAAAAATTTACAAATATCCTCTATGCAGCCAGAATTTTTAGATGGCAATGTTAAAGAGAAATACGATTTCGAACACCAAATAATACATGAATATTTCTTACCTTTGGATCCAAGTTCAGTTGATGTGGTAATATCTACTCATTTACTTGAGTTCGTTGATAAGCCCCAGAGTAGTATTGAAGAAATATGGAGAATACTTAAGCCAAACGGTTTATTTTTATCAATTATTCCCAGAAGGTCAGGTATATGGACTCGGTATGATAATAATCCTTTTGGGTTTGGTCGATCATACTCAAACAAGCAATTTAAATCACTAATACAAGACTTTTTGGTTCTTGATTATAGAAAAACATTTTTGCACTTTCCTCCATGGAGTCATTATTTAAATTACAAATCACACCGAACAATTGAAAAAATAGGTAAATTATTTTTTCCTTATATGGGAGGACTAATGATTTGCGTATGTAAAAAGATTGTTTACGCAAAGAGTTCAAAAAAACAAAAAAAAATACCTATTAAAAATTTTGTGCCGACTTAATATTAATTTATATTGAGATTTTAAAATATAGGATAAATTTTTGTTAGATATCAGTTATTACTTAATAGTTTCTTTTTCTATTCTTTTATTTGCAATTTCAAAATCAGGTTTTTCAGGGGGTGGATTGGCTTTAATTTCAGTAACCCTATTATCCATAACTTATGGTCCTTTAACTGCAATAGCTATATTAATGCCAATGTTAATTGTATGTGATGTAATTGCTTTGTTTTTAAATAAAAAACATTTTGAATATAAAATTTTATGGTCAATTGCACCATATTCTTTATTGGGTGTTATTATTGGAACAATCTTGTTTAAATTTATCAATTTATCGATGATAAGTATTTTTATTGGATCAATTTCCTTACTATATGTTTTGCTTAACTACTTAATCGCAGACAACAGAAATTTAAAAAAAATACCCTTTTATGGAAGTAAATCTTTTTGGGGAGCGCTAGCAGGATTTACTAGTTTTGTACTTCACTCTGGAGGATTACCATTAAATATATATTTTATGTCAATTTATAATAAAAAAGTACAGTTTGTTGCAGGCGTTGTTTTTTCTATTGCATTAATAAATTTATTTAAACTAATCCCGTATTTCTATTTGGAAATATTAAACTTTGAGAAGTTATATAATTACTTAATTTTTTCACCAATTGCAGTAATAGGAGTAATTTTAGGGCACTGGATGAATAGTAAACTTTCAGATAATTCTTTTTTTACCATTATTAATATTTTTGTAGTGATAGGCTCACTTCGATTAATTTATTTGGGTTTAGTCGGTTTATAATATCTTTTCTAAAACATTGATTAATTCAAATTCATTTTTAAATTTATTCATTTGTTTCTTATCTATCAATAATTTGTATTTACCTTCTTTTTCCTCAAGACATATAGGCAGGTCATCTTTGTAATTTAAAAGATTAAATTCTTCCAATTCTTCAGAATGTAAAAACTTAAAATTATGTGGTGAGCTTTCTATAAATTTCTTCCACGACTCGCGCATTTTCATGTCGTGAGTAATTTTACATAAATTGCAATCATAGGTGCTGGGGGAGGCATATTTATGGACTGTATCAAGAATATAGTTCCATTTACCACCTTTGGCGTTATAGACAAAAATTATATTTTTATTGTTCATTAGTAATATGGAAGAGAACTTCTTTACAAAATAAATTTGAAGGAATTTTACCGTTTTCAAATTTCTTTTGAGAAAGGACATCAAAAGTTGAAATTATTTTTAGATCTAAATCTGTTGCTAATTTTTTAAAATCTTTGATGCTACATGGGTGAATATAATCAGTATTATACCAGTGATCACTATTTGCTTTTTTTAAAAGTGAGTCAAAACTTCCTGTTAAAAGAAAATTTGAAATTTTACTCAGACGTGCCGAATTATTAAAGCTTACAATGATATTTTTACTTACTTTTTTGAGGGTATTTAATAATTGGTCTGGTTCTTGAACTGCCTGAATTGTCTGAGTCAAAAGACAATAATCGAATTGATTAAATGGAAAATCTTCAACTATTAAATTGATATCACCGTGTATTACATCTAATCCTTTTTCCAAACATTTGATTACTTTTTCTTGACTCAATTCCACACCTTGAGCACTTATTCCTTTATTTTCTAAGTAAGTGATTAGCTCACCATCAGAACAACCAATATCCAACACTTTTGAGTTTTCTGGAATTAAATTTAAAATGATCTCATAGTCTTTTCTCATTTTATTCCCTTTAAAAATCCCTGAGCAACTTTAAAAAATTGTGGCTCATCTAATAAAAAACTATCGTGACCTCTATCTGATACGACTTCAGCAAAACTAACATTGGACCCAATAGAATTTAATAAAGATACTATCTCTCTTGACTCTTTTGTTGGAAATAGCCAATCACTGGTAAATGATAAAACTAGAAATCGGATCGAATTATCAATTATAGTTTTTTTATTTGCAATAATTTCATCTTTCACATCAAAATAATCCATTGCTCGAGTCATATATAGATAGCTATTAGCATCAAATCGATCAACAAAAGATCTACCTTGATAACGAAGATAACTTTCGACCTGAAAGTCTATTCCAAAGCCAAAAGATAAATCATTTTTTTCTTGTAAATTTCGACCAAATTTATTTTGAAAAGCTTTCTCAGATAAGTAAGTAATATGAGCTATCATTCTTGCAACAGAGAGACCATTCTCAGGTTTTTCATTACTCTCCAAATATCTTCCATTTTGCCAATTAGGATCCAACATAATGGATTGCCTTCCTGCTTCGTCAAATGCAATATTTTGGGCAGAGTGTTTCAATGAACCTGCTATACTCATAATAGACCTTACACTCTCCGGATAAGTAGCAGCCCATTGTAGAACTTGCATTGCACCCATTGAACCACCTGCTACAGAAAGCAATTTGGATATTCCAAGCTCATCAACAAGTATTTTTTGTAATTTCACCATATCTCTAATCGTTATGGTAGGAAAATCTAAACCATATATTTTTGAGGTATCAGGATTAATATCATTAGGACCTGTCGTTCCAACACAGCCCCCAAGAACATTCGAGCAGATAACAAAGTATTTATTCGTATCAATAGGCTTATCGGGTCCAATCATTAATTCCCACCAACCATTTTTTTTAGTTATAGGATTTTCCTCTGCAGGGAATTGATCACCAGTTAATGCATGACAAACCAAAATTGCATTATTTTTTTGAGCATTAAGACTTCCATATGTTTGATAAGCGATTTGAAAATTCTTAATTTTTTTACCAGAGTCCAATAGTAGCTCTTCTTGGCATTTCAGTAAGAAACCTGGATATTCAGTATTTGCGATTATTTCTCTCATTTTTAAACCTGTTCGAAAGATAACTGCGGGAGATACGCTTTAGCTGTTTTACACCCGCAAGCTGCTATCAAATCGGTGAAACTGGAATTTAAGGCTTTTTGGATTCTTTTTCAATATAAAATGATGATATTTTCTTTATATAGTTTATTTATTATCAAAAAATTATGAAAAATAGCCAACCAAAAAATACCTACAAGGGTGGAGCAGAAGTATTTAAAGGGTATGTAAGGCTTTCATCAAATGAGAACAACTATGGCCCAGCTAAATCTGTAAAGTCATTAATAAAAAAAAATATTAAATTTTCAAATATCTATCCTGAGCTTGATGGAGAGAGTTTAATTAATCAAATTGCTAAAACTTATAAAATAAATAATAAACAAATTATATTAGGCGCAGGCTCAGATGAAGTTCTCCAAATGATATATGCTACTTTTTCAAAACCCAATGATGAAGTCGTTTTTACTAAATATGCTTTTGCTATGTATTCAATCTATGCAAAACACTTTAGATGCAAAGTAAAAAAATATGATGATAAAGAGTTTCAATTTAAATTAGAAAATTTAAGTAAAATTATAAGCTCAAAAACAAAAATTGTTTTTTTAGCTAACCCCAATAATCCTACTGGGTCTATTTTTTACAAAAATGAATTAATTAAATTTTTAAATAAAGTAAGTAAAAAAACAATTATTGTTTTAGATTCAGCATACTGTGAATACATTAGAGATAAAAAATATGATGATGGAATGCAATTAGTTAAAAAATATTCTAATTTAATTATAACAAGGTCTTTTTCAAAAATATTTGCTCTAGGTGGCTTAAGAGTAGGTTGGGGATATGCTAATTCAAAGCTTATTTCTCAACTCTATCAATATAAAAAGCCTTTTAATGTATCAAGATTGTCATGCATTGCAGCCCAGGAGTCTTTGAAAAATAAAAAATGGATTAATGACTCTGTAAAAAATAATTTTATAAACAAATCTCTTACTTGCAGAGGCTTAAATAACAAATTATTTGAAACTATTGATACTCAGGCCAATTTTATCCTTTTAAAGTTTAAAAGTTCATCAATAACTCAAAAATTTGTTAATTTTTTGCACTCTAATAAAATTACAGTCAGATCATTGTCATCATATGGATTACATAATTTTGTTAGGATGACCATTGGAACAAAAAGTGACATGAAAAAGGCAGTAAAAACAGCTAATAAATTTAATGTTTAAAAATATTCTCATAATTGGTTTTGGAATGATTGGATCATCAATAGCAAGATCAGTAATTAAAAAATACAAAAACGTAAATATTTTTGCATTTGATAAATCCAATAACCTCAAAATTAGAATTAATAAATCAAAATTAAATAATGTAAAAGTTTTGAAATCACTCCAAGAAATCAACAATTTAAATATTGATCTCATAATTATTTGTGTACCTATGCTCCAGTATCAATCTATATTCAAAAAACTTAGCAACATTAATTTAGATAAAACAATTGTTACAGATGTGGGCTCAACAAAAGTAATTATAGAAAAATTATATAATCAAAAAAAATATAAATTCAATTTTATTCCCTCACACCCAATAGCGGGTATAGAAAAAGCTGGACTGGAGAATGGATTTGATGGACTATTTACAAATAGATATAATATTATTTGTCCTTTAAAAAAATCTTCCAAGACAAACATAAATAAGATAGTTAAGTTTTGGAAGTCACTAAATATGAAAATAGAAATTATGTCTGCAAAAGAGCATGATAAAGTGCTTAGCTTGACCTCACATTTGCCTCATTTAATTTCCTATTCATTAGTTTTGACGGCAATGAAAAAAGAATCTTCACTAAATTCAAAGCTTGTAAAATTTTCTGCTGGTGGATTTAGAGACTTTACTAGAGTAGCAGGAAGTGATCCAGAAATGTGGAGGGATATATTTTTAGCAAATAATTCTCAAATTCAAAAATTAACTAATAATTTCATAAGTGAATTAAAAAAATTTTCTAAAACCCTCAATCAGGGAAATTCTAAGAATTTATTAACAAAATTAAAGAAGACCAAAAACATAAGAGATAGAATTGTTAAGGCAAGACAGGCAGGAAAGTTTATTCCTAATGATTAAGGCTATTTATCTCCATTTTGAGTTTATTTAAAAATTCTTGCTTGCTTAACCCTGGAGGTATCGGTTCTTTAAACTCTACTGTTATGGAACCTTTATGAATCTGATTATTTTTAGGCCAAAATTTTCCAGAATTTAAAGCAATAGGCACAACTGGCTTGTTCAAAGACTTGTACATAGAATAAATTCCAGGTTTTAAATCAGGTTGATCCTTAAAGGTTGTTCTGGTTCCCTCGGGAAAAATTATTACAGGTCTATGATCTAAATATTCAGCTGTTTGCTGATTTACGTAACGAAGACTATGGATTCCTTGTTTTCTATCAATAGCAATCATTCCCAATTTTTTAAGATAGGTCCCAAATAATGGAATGTTCAATAATTCTTTTTTTAAAATATATGCAGGATTATAAAAGAGCTCATTAAAGTATATTGTTTCAAACATTGACTGATGTTTACTTGCATAGAGATAACCCTTTTTGTGAGCAAAATCAGAATTAATTACTTCTATATTAATTCCAAACAGTTTTAAAACTACTGTCATGTTTCTTGTAAAGAAAAGCACAAAAAATCTAAATTTTGTATATTTGAAGGGAAGGCCTAACAAAGAAATAATTAATACAATAGCTGTTGTAAAATAAAATGTTATTAAAAAACTAAATTTCATATTTTTTTATAAAAACTAATTTTGAGACAATTAACTTAATGTATTCTTCTACCAATTTTTCAAAAGGAATGACTATATCACCATTGCTAACAGAATAAGGAGTTACTTTCAAACCTGATAGTTGATTAAATAAAAATTCTGCACGTTGCATATGTAAATCTGAAGTAATTAATAAAATCGATTTTATTTTTTTTTCTAAGGCCCAATATCTTGTTTCTAGTGCATTTTCATATGTATTTTTTGATAAATATCCAACCTCAATACAACATTCAACAATGTTTTGATCAAAGTTAAGAATATTCACTAATACAACTTCTGAATTAAAGGTATTATCAACACCAGAAATAAACAACTTATTCTGATTAGATTTTTCGATTTGTTTATAACCCTCAATTATTCTCTCTCCTTTCCCCCCTGTTAATACAACAATCGCATCAACATTAAAGTTACTTACAGGACCATGAGATAAATTATTTTTAAATTTAATTAAACCAAGAGTTAAAAATAACAAGATTAAG
Organism: uncultured Alphaproteobacteria bacterium; assembly: GCA_902584795.1. Taxonomy (GTDB): domain Bacteria; phylum Pseudomonadota; class Alphaproteobacteria; order HIMB59; family HIMB59; genus HIMB59. The sequence continues at coordinate 103,506 of CACIBB010000001.1, read as the reverse complement.
GCGATTATAATATTTACACGCTTTAAAAATATTATCATTACATGATCTCATTTTTACACAGATCTTCTAAGGTATCACGAGATCGGATAACACGATACTCATCTTTGTTGAATAATACCTCTAGAGGTCGAGGTCGACTATTATAAGTTGAGGACATAGAGGATCCGTAAGCACCAACATTCATAAATACTATATTGTCTCCAACTTTTATCTTGGGGAGTTCAATATCTTTTACAAAATAATCAGTAGACTCACAAATTCCTCCTGCGATATCATAAATTTCAACATCCTTTGACTTGTTTGAAACTTTTATTGGTGGCTTTATGTCATACAAAGCTGGACGTATGTATTCAGAAAATGAACAGTCAATAATAGCAATTTTCTTATTGCCACTTTTTTTTATATATAAAACTTTACTGTACAGTTCACAACTCTCAGCTACTATAAATCTTCCAGGTTCAAAAATAATATTATAATTTTTACCATTAAGTATTTTGTTACAATTATTTTTCCAACTATCAAAATTGATTTCTTTATCTGAGTGATCAAGAACAGCAAATCCTCCACCAAAATCTAAAGTATCAATATTTATGTTATTTTTAAGATTTTGCTCATCTGCAATTTTGATTAGATTTTCATATGAACCAAGTAACTTCTGATAATCAGTTATTTGACTTCCTATATGAACAGAAAGTGTTTTTAAGTTTACCCCCTCTAAATTAGAGATTGTATCAAAGTCAATTTGATCAATTGAAATACCGAATTTACCTCCTGATAAACCAGTAGTAATCTTATCCATGGTCGACCCATCAATATCGGGGTTTATTCTTATACCAATATTTGTTTTTAACCCCTTACTTAAAGAGTAACCATTAATGAATTCAATTTCCTCAATATTTTCAACATTTATAGAGTGAATTTTCTGCGTGATTGCGTACTTTAAATCGAAATCAGTTTTTCCCGGCCCATCAAATATAATATCTTCAGGTTCAAACCCGGCTTTCAAAGATTTAAACAATTCACCAGCAGAGACAACTTCAGCACCAAAACCACAACGATGAATAAGGTTTAAAATTGCAAGGTTAGGATTAGCTTTGACGGCAAAATTAAATTTTCTAGGAAACTCTAATTTTAAATCATTTAGAAAATTTATTTTATCTTTAATTTTATCCTCATCATAAAGATAAAAAGGACTAGAAAACTCTTTTAATATTTTATCCAGCATTATTTGCTCTCAGGGTAATCATAGTCATCATTAGGAGGAAATGGATATTGAGATTTATCTACAACACCCTCCGGTAATTTATTAGGTTTTTGGTTTCCACAGCCAATAATAAATATGGGTAATAATATTATTAATAAAAACTTGATCATCTTACTCTAAGAAATTTAATATATTTTTTTATCACTCTTGAGACCTCTTTTGGATTTGAGCTCATGGGTGTTTTTTTTCTTAATAGACTGTTATTTATATCAACATACTTATAAATATTTTTATCAATTGATTTTTGAAATTTTTGGTATTCATCAATTTTTATTTGTGAGAGATTTTTATTATTTTTCTGCGCATAATTTACTATATCAGCAATAATTTTATAAGAGTCTCTGAAAGGTATTTTCTTTTCTATAACTAGATAGTCTGCTAAATCTGTAGCTGTAGCAAAATAATTATTACATAAATCTCTTCCAATAGATTTTTCAAAATTAGATTTTTTTATAACTTCTTCCATAATTTTAATACAGCTTATTAGCTCATCATAACAATCAAATATTATCCTTTTATCCTCCTGAAAATCTTTAAAATAAGTTAAAGGAAGGTTTGAAACGATATTTGAGAGTTCTATTGACTTAATTCTAATGCTATTCGTTTTTGATCTTACAAGTTCTAATGAGTCGGGATTTCTTTTTTGAGGCATTATGGAACTACCTGTAGAATATTCACTACTTATATTAAATAACTTCATGAAATTACTTGACCATAAAATTAGCTCAGATGATAATTTACTTAAATGCGTCGCAGTTAAAGAACTAGCATGTAGAAAATACATGCAAAAATCACGATCACTTACACCATCCATAGAATTATTTTTAGATTTTGAAAAATTTAAACTTTTATTTAGTAAACCTATATCTAAGTTATAATTACTACCTGCTAAAGCAGCACTGCCTAATACATTTTCATCGCTGTTATTTATACAAAAATCAAAATAATTTAAGTCTCTTTTAAACATCTCTAAATATGCAATTAAGTGATGAGCCAAAGATACAGGTTGTGCCACTTGCAAATGAGTAAATCCAGGAATAATAGTTTTTTCATTTCCACGAGCTTGATTTAAAATAGACTTCATTAAATTCTTGATTTCTTCTTGTAAATTTTTGGAGGCTTTAATTGTCCATAATCTAGTATCAGTTGCTACCTGATCATTACGAGACCTTCCAGTATGTATCTTATTAGCAACATTACCTATTTTTTTATTGAGGAAAGACTCTACATTCATGTGAATATCCTCATTTTTTTTTGAAAATTTTAGTCTACCTTTTTTATGATCATTCAATATTGAATTTAATCCTTTTTGAATAGTAAGAGCTTCTTTTTTTGAAATAACTTTTAGTTTTACTAAAGCTTTTACGTGTGCACTTGTAACAGCAATATCCTCTTCAATTAATCTTTTATCAATATCAATTGAGCTATTAAAATCATCCATTAAACTGGAAGTGCTTTTATTAATTGTGGTTGATAGTATTTTACTTTTCTTATTCATGATTTTAGTAATTAAATTATCTTGATAAATATATTATCGCAGCGAATACTAAAACAGCAATACCTTGGAACAATACTCTCATTCGCATAAGTTTGTTACTGTGTTTTTTATTAAAACTTCCATTTTTAGCCATAGCTATTACACCAATTACAACCATGAGAAGAGCTAAAATCATGGATACAACTAAAACAAAAGGCAATACAGTAGATGAAAACATGGTAAATAGTTATCAAATTATCTATAAATGTCTAATTATTAAATTTAAGAAGAATTGATGAAGAAAATTGTATTATTTTTGCATGGTTATGGGTCTAATGGAAATGACCTAATTTCCTTAAAAGATTATATATCTTTGGAAAAAGAAGAAACTGAGTTTATATCTCCTAATGCCCCGGAGCCCTGTGAATTCAATTATTTTGGGTATCAGTGGTTTCCATTAAAAGAAAGATCAATTGAAGAATTAAAAGAAGGCCTAAAAACAGCCTTCTTTCATCTTGAAAAAATAATTGAAAAAATAATTCATGAACACTCAGTTGATGAAACTCAGATTTCTATCATTGGTTTCTCTCAGGGCTCTATGTTGGCGACATATTATGCTCTACAAAAAAATTTAAATTTTCACAGTATCATTTCATTATCAGGATCATTACCAAAAGAAATTTTAAATGATTTAAAAATATCTGTAATCAAATCTAGTTTTTTAATTTTTCATGGAAAAATGGATGATGTCGTACCATTTAATAGGGCAGTTGAGACAAATTCGTTTTTGGAATCAAAAAAATTTTCTAGTAAACTAGTTTTAGATGATAACTGTGCACATTCAATTAGCCCAATTGCTTTAGATGAGATTAACAAGCTGTATGAACACTGGAATTAATAAACTATTAATCATACTCTTTTTTGGATATGTTAATATTAAACCATGATTAACTCGAATCATTGTCCATCTTTAGTATTAAATGCAGACTACCGGCCTCTTAGCTATTTCCCCTTATCCATATGGAGTTGGAAAGATACGGTAAAAGCAGTTTTTCTTGATAGAGTTAATATAGTTGAAGAATATGATCAAAAGGTTTCATCCCCATCTTTTGAAATAAAACTCCCTAGCATTATCGCACTCAAAGATTACATACCACATAGTCATAAACCTGCATTTACAAGATTTAATGTTTTTTTGAGAGATGATTTCACATGTCAATATTGCAATGATAAATTTTCAACAAAAGAATTAACTTTCGATCATTTGATACCTCGTTCAAAAGGTGGACTGACAAATTGGGAGAACGTAGTGACTGCATGTTCAAAATGTAATTGGACCAAAGGAAGTAGGGATTTAAGTCAAGTTGGTTTTAAATTGCTTAGAAAACCTAAAGAACCCTCTCAATATTCTTTAAGATTAAAAAGTAAAAATTTCCCTTCTGATTATCTTCATTCAAGTTGGAGAGATTATTTATATTGGGATAGTGTCTTAGAGAAAGATTAATATTTTTTAGTTATTTTTATTGCAGTATAGCATAGCTGTTTTATTGTTTTAGATAAAAGAACATATCCAGTTGTCATTTCTGCCTGGTGTTCGACGCCTGTATCATGATGTTCTAGCTCATCTTCTCTAAACTTTTTTACAGTCTTCAATAAATCTGGTTTTAATTTTCTTTTTGATAGTTCCTTGGCTTGTTCCTCATAGTGTTGACCAATAACCTCCTCAACAGCAACGGTGCATGCCATTGCAGCTTTTTTCCCCAGTAATGCAGTACCTAATCCAAGGGCATAACCTGCTAAATTCCAAAATGGAAATAAAGCGGTTGGTTTTACGTTCTCTTTTACTATGTATTCATCAAAAGTTGATTTATGAATTTCCTCTTGGTCAGCCATCTCCTTAATTTCTTTACCAAATTCTGTGTTTTCTTTAAAAATAGCTAATTGTCCTCGATATATTTGCGTTGCTCCATGCTCACCCGCATGATCAACTCTGATAATTTCCTCAATTAATTTTTTATCTTCACCGCTAAGTGATTTATTTTTCTTTTTTGTAGGCATTGAAAATAATTAATATCAGAAAAGTCATTGAAAACAAGAAGTTATAAACTGATAATGGAATACCAAAGTAAGGTAAGTTTGCATCAGAGCATGTGGTAATTAATGAATTAGTCATTAATTCATCTTTTAATTTTGTAATATCATTTGGAAGCGTGGCAGCTTCACATCCAGTGTACTCAATAATTCCAAATGTTGTTAGAGAATGATAACCGGAAATTCCTAATTCAATAAGAAGCAAGATAGTTAGTAATATATAAATTAAATTGAAATATCTCTTAATCAAAAAATATAATAAACCCAATACCAAAATTGAATAATATGGAACTCGTTGATATATACACAATTTACATGGGCTATGACCATATGCATATTGTAATATTAAAGCAAAAGACATGGCTACCAGCGAAAACAAAAAAACAAGAAGTAAAATATTAGTTTGTTTAATCATGGTAAAAAAATAAATAAATAAAAAAGACTATTCCAAGAGGTATGATTATAAAAATTAATAGTTTATTTTTTTGTAATATTTCCATACCTAATTTTCCAAATAGTTTAATGATAAAAGCAATAATAAAAAACCTCAACCCCCTAGATAACAATGAAAGGAGTATAAAATAGATAAAATTAAATTGAGCATATCCACTTGTTAAAGCTATAACTTTGTAAGGTATAGGCGTAAAACCACCTAAAAAAACTGCAAAAATACCCCAATCATTATAAAAATTCATAAATGCACCCTGCTTGCTAATATCAAAATAAGATTGGGCAATATCAAAAATGAAATACCCTATGATATATCCAAAAGCGCCACCGATGACTGAAAATATCGTACAATTCAGTGCAGTTGCTAAAAACTTTTTTGGGTTAAAATAAACAATTGGTATTAAAATTAAATCTGGAGGAATTGGAAAAAAAATACTTTCTATAAAAGCAACTAAAGATAAAAAATATTGTGAATATTTTGATTTAGATTTTTTTTCAACATATATATGTAAATTCTTCCAAATCATATCGATTAATTAATATTAAGTATTTAACCTATAAGGTAATACCAGAGATAAGCAATTATAATAGCTGGGATTGCACTGTAGAGTGTAGCAACTATTGCTGCTTTTGCAGATATAGCTATCGCAGGGAAAAGTGCATCACCGTCGTTAGATATAGAGTTTCCTATTTGTGCGGACATAGGAATTTGACCACTCACATACATGGATGTGATCATAATTTGAGGACCACAGCCAGGAATAAAACCAATTAGTATAGCCATAAGAGGAATAAATGGACCAAATAGTATTAATGATTCAAATATTAAACCATTAGTTGATAAATCTATTAATTCGTAGACAACAAATGAAATAATGACCCAAACAGTAACAAAGCAAGTTGTATCTACAACTTTTCTATAGGAGTTTTCATGTATTGAAGCCATTTGAATATCTGTTAATGGATTTAAAACCCACAACAAGACACAGTATATCGCCAAAATAAATGCCATTATTTCAACCACATTAATTCCAATAAAATTAAAGTTTAGATCAATGTTAAAAGCATTTAACACTCCCAAAATAAATCCAGGAGCTAAAAATAAAAACCAAATATAATAAAACTTATTTGATATTTTGTTTTTAGGTAAATGGGTTGTGTTTAAATTCTTATTAATTTTATTTTGTAAAAAATTTTTTGTAAAAGGTTGAGCAACATATCCAGAAATTATACCAACTACAAAGGTTACTGGCAGTATGATTAAAGCAGCCTGGGGTTTTGTTGCAATGAGAAGAAAAGCTGCATCGCCCATAGTACTAATAAGCGCTGCGAGCACACCTCCAAAAGAAACTACTTTTCTGGTGAATAAGCTCATTACCATTATTGCTCCACCACAACCAGGTATAACTCCTAACATAGAGCAAATGGGAATTTCAAATTTCTTATTTTGTAAAATTAATTTTTGTAAATTAAAATTTCTCTTTTCAAGAATAACGAATAGAAGAAGTGTCACTCCAACAAAGCTAGATACAGCTATGTAGGCGTCGCTCGATGATGAAATTAAAATACTTCTAGTCTGTTCAGAAAATAAAAGAAGGAGAATACATATAAAGAGGAAAATTTTTGAAAATCTTAAATATTGAAATTTTCTACTTAATTCTAATACTAATTCTGTCATATTTTTAGCCTAGGCTAAACAATATAGATATAACTAAATATTAGTCAAACAATTCTTTACTTTTAATTGTTAACAAAATAGATTGAACCAGCTATGAAAAACACTAGATCTAGTGAGCCATATCAATTTTCAAATATCAGAAGCCAAAATAAGAACGAAATACTTGAGGATTATGTTGAGGCTATTCAAGAAATTTTACAAAATAAAGGTGATGTTAAAAATGCTGATTTAGCTCAACATTTTGGTGTGTCACAAGCTACTGTTAATAAAAATTTGAAGCGTTTAATAAGTTTTAATTTAGCAAAATCTGAACCATACCGCTCGATTTTTTTGACAGAAAAGGGAGAAAAATTAGCCACACAGTCAAAACAAAAGCATGAAATTGTTTATAATTTCTTAATTAAGTTAGGTGTCTCCAGAAAGACTGCAGAAAATGACAGTGAAGGTATTGAGCATCATGTTAGTGATGAAACATTAAAGTTAATGAAAAAATTTAAATAATTATTTTTTTGTCTTTGACAACATTCTTTTTTCTAGCACGTTATCGAACAAATAAATTACGATAGAAAGAAAACAAATTATTGTTAAAGCATGTAAACTTCCGTACTCAAACATTTCATTTGATGAATATTCGTAAAGGCTAGTAGCAAGTGTGTCAAAATTAAAAGGTCTAAGTAGTAAAGTAATCGGTAACTCTTTTACAGTATCGACAAACACTAAAAAAAATCCTGCTAATATACTCAACTTTACCTGAGGTAAAATTATTCGAAAATATGTCGTTGACGATTTTCTTCCAATTAATCTTGAGGCATCATCAATTGATTTTCCAATTTTTTCCATCCCTGAGTCTAAAGAATTATTTGATAAAGCAATTAATCTAATTATCAGAGCTAAGGACAAGCCCAATAAAGTGGTAGACAAAGATAATGTTGTTAATCGATCAAAATAAAATAAAAAGAAAAGCACTCCTAAAGCTATTACTACACCTGGTATTGCATACCCAATGTTTATTATTTTTTTGTAATATGTAATGTGATTTTTAGTAGTGAATCTTGAGTAAAAACTAATAAATACTGAGATGATAGCACATCCAATTCCTGCAATAATTCCAAGCAAAATTGAATTAAATAGTGAGGTAAAATAGTTACTAAAATTAATAAAATTTAAATTATTAAAAAATGTATAAATTACAAAAATAAGAGGCAGGATAAAGCCAAACAAAATAGGTAAGACTCCTAAGATTAATGCAATTATTCCAATGAACTTTCCTAATTTATATTTTGACCACTGAATATTTTCATAGGTATTATTATGGAATTTCCTTTTACCTCTTAATTTTTGCTCAAAAAAATATAACAAAACCATTACTAAAATAATAATTAAGGCCAATAGGAAAGCTAAGGGTAGATCATTTAATATCGCTATATAATGAAAAACTCCTACTGAAAGTGTTTGTAAACCAAAAAAATCTGCAACACCAAAATCATTGACTGTTTCCATCAAAACTAATGCTAGTCCTGCAGCTATTCCAGGTAGGGCCATGGGTAAACCAATTTTAAAAAAACATTGATAGGGATTTTTACCAAGAGTTTTTGCAGCCTCTATATATCTTGCGGAGAAATTTATGATTGCAATCCTAGTTAGGATATAAACATATGGAAAAAAAGATAAAGAAATTATTAGCGAAGCCGCGATACTATTTCTTATTGAGAAACCATCATAAAACAAAAATTTGAGAGTTATAAAACCACCTGGCTCCAAAATTTCGGCATAAGTATATGCTGAAATATAAGCTGGAACTGCTAAAGGTAGTATTGCAAATATTTGTAGAAATTTTCGCCCCCAAAATTCGGTCATTGTATTTATCCATGCTAATGGCACACTGATGATTGTTGTAAAAATACTTACCATTACTATGAGTTTAGTAGACCCAATTAAATATCTATTAATGTAAAGCTCATTGGTTAAAAAAATTGCACTCAAACCATTTGTTATAACTAAGGCAATAGGGCTAAGTAGTAAGAAGCTAATTAATAAAAAGAAAAATAATTTAAATAAATTTACTGTCATAAAATTATATAAAAAACACAGCCTAGTAATAATAGAGCCATGACTCTATTAAAATAAATAATTTTTCTTTTATCATTAAGATATTTTCTAAATGAGTGTCCAATAGCGGCCCAAACTACAGCACTAGTTGACGTTGAAATTATAAAACAAATAAAGATTAAAATAAATTCCTCTAAATATGAGAATTTATTTTGTATAAAAATTGCAGAACTAGACATGGAAACACTTACAGCTTTAGGATTTATTAATTGAAAAAAATAAATATCTCTAAATGTAAATCTTCTTTTTTTATTATTGTCTGAAAATTCAGTTGAAATAAAAATTTTATAAGCCAGATAAGTTAAAAAGATCGTGGCTACTATTTTTATAAAATTCTTAAAATTTGGATAGTTTTCATAAATCTCTCCTATTCCTAATAAGCAAAGAGTTAAAACTGATAAAAATCCAAAAAAGACACCTAACATAAGTGGAATTGTTGCTTTAAAACCATAATTAACAGCGTTTGTTGAAAGAATTATATTATTAGGTCCCGGTGTAATGGCAGCAGTCATTGCAAAAGTGAGTATGGGCGCCATAAAGTAAATGTATTCCAAAGTATCGAGATATTATTCTTAAATTTAAATAAATACACAATTAGTTATCAATTTGCCTAATTTGTCTTAATAATATAAGTAAATAAGATTATTTTAGGGCGTTGTGGCGGAATGGTAGACGCGCCGGATTCAAAATCCGGTGAGGGCAACCTCGTGAGAGTTCGAGTCTCTCCAGCGCTACCAACAACAAATAAAACTATGAAAAATATTAAAAATTTAACGGCCGTTTTCTCATTATTTTCCACAGGTATTACGATTGTAACAAATGGAACAAACAGAAAACAATTTTTTGGTTGTACAGTTAACTCTTTCTCAAGCCTTTCTCTTGTCCCTCCAAAGTTTTTATTTTGTCTTGGAAATGAAAATTTAAATTTAAAAAGTTTTAAATTAAATAGCTCTTTAAATGTAAATTTTTTAGCTAAATCTCAACTTAATCTATCAAATAAATTTGCTGGATCATTAGAGCAGAGGTGGGTGAATACAAAATATAAAATTGCGAATAATAAAGTTCCTTTCTTTCCGGAGTCTTTGGGACTATTAGAAGCAAAAGTTGAAAAAAAAGTCATATCAGGCGATCATACAATAATCATATGTTTAATAACAAACTGTATAAAATTAAACACCAAAAAACCCCTAATTTATTATAAGAGCAAATATCACACCGTTTAATTTTTTCTATGAAATATATAAATAGTAGTTTTGAAGAAATTAATATCGATGAAAAGCTGTGTTTAACAATAGGTAACTTTGATGGTATTCACAAAGGCCACAGAGAGATAATAAAAAACTTAATACAAAAAACTAAAATATCAAAATTCAAATCTGCTATTTTATCATTTACTCCACATCCAAAAATTTATTTTAAAAAACAAAATAATTTTATGATTAATTCACAATTAAAAAAAAAAGAGATTTTAGAGAGCTTAGGTTTAGACTATTTAATTGACTTACATTTTAATAAAAAATTTACTGAACTAAATCATTTAGAATTCGAAGATAAAATTTTATTAGGAAAACTTAATGCCAAAAAAATTTTAATAGGAAGAGACTTCCAGTATGGGAATCAAAGAAAAGGAAATATAGAGACATTAAGAATATTTTGTGAGAAAAATAATATTCAACTAAACGAAATTGATCTCATTGTCGATGAGCAAAATAATAACAAAATTTCTTCAAGTAAAATAAGAGAAAATCTTAATTTAGGAAATATTGAATTAGCAAATAAAGATTTGAAAAGAAAATTTAGTATTTCTGGTAAAGTTATTAAAGGCGATCAGAGAGGTCGTTCAATTGGTATTCCCACAGCCAATATTGAGTACCCTCTCAATACAATTATTATTCCATATGGTGTCTATGCTGTAGAGACCACATTTGATGGAAATACCTATTTTGGTATTGTTAATTTTGGTATAAGACCAACCTTTAATAAAGAAAAGCCAATTGTTGAGGCTTATTTGTTTGATTTTGACAATAATATTTATGATAAAAATATAGAATTATTTTTTTATAAACAAATTCGACAAGAGAAAAAATTTAATGGTATAAAAGAATTATTAAATCAAATCAATTTAGATATCGCTGAAGCAAAAAAAATATTAAATTATGGAAATTAAAGACTCTATTACTCTTCCAAAGACTGGATTTTCTATGAAAGCTGACTTGCCTAAAAAAGAGCCAGGAATTCTAGATGAATGGCTTAAAAATGACATATATAAAAAATTAAGAGAACAATCCAATTCTAAAGAAAAATTTATTCTTCACGATGGACCTCCTTATGCAAATGGTCATCTTCATATGGGTCATGCCCTTAATAAAATTTTAAAAGATATAATTGTAAAATATCAACAACTTCTTAATAAAAACTCTATTTATGTCCCAGGATGGGATTGCCACGGACTACCTATTGAATGGAAAATAGAGGAGGAATACAGGGCTAAAAAGAAAAATAAAGACGATGTACCTGTGATTGAATTCAGAAAACAGTGTAGAGATTTTGCTAATAAGTGGATATCTATTCAAAAAAAAGAATTCCAAAGATTGGGAGTAATTGGCGATTGGGATAACCCATACACAACTATGCATTTTCATGCAGAAGCACAAATAGTAAGAGAATTAGGAAAGTTTCTCAAAAATGGTGGTATTTATAAAGGACACAGACCAGTTTTATGGTCAGTTATAGAAAAAACAGCACTTGCAGATGCAGAGGTTGAATATCATGATCATAAATCAACAACAATATATGCTTGTTTTCCAATTTCAAAAACTGATAACGATAAATTAATAGAGCACTCTATAGTTATTTGGACAACTACTCCTTGGACAATACCAGGTAATAGAGCTCTGGCAGTTCATAAGGAAATTGAATACAAATCTTTAAATTTAAAAATAAATGATGGAAACAAGAACGTTATTATAGCTAGCGATTTGGTTGAGTCATTTGTTAAAGAAAATAAAATTGAAAAATACAAAGTTAATTTTTCTATTGAAGGTCATGAATTAACAAATACTTTTTGTAAACACACTTTATACGACTCTGGATATAATTTTGAAGTTCCTATTCTTCATGGTGATTTTGTAACTACTGAACAAGGCACAGGCATTGTTCATATTTGTCCAGTACATGGGATGGATGATTTTATTTTGGGTAAACAACATAATTTAGAATTACCCATGACAATAAATGAAAGTGGAATATATTATGATCATATTCCTGTATTTAATGGCCAACACATTTTTAAAGTTGATCAAAATGTTTGTGATGAAATAAAAAAAAACAATAACCTTATATCACAAGGTATTTTAGTTCATAGCTATCCTCATTCTTGGAGATCTAAAGCTCCTTTGGTATATAAAAATACATCACAATGGTTTATCTCAATGGACACAAACGATTTAAGAACAAAAGCACTTAAAGCTATTGATGAAACTGATTTTTTCCCAAAACAAGGACAAAAAAGATTAAGAAGTATGATACAGGACCGTCCAGATTGGTGCGTGTCGAGACAAAGAGTTTGGGGGGTGCCTTTACCAATATTTGTCAATAAAAAAACAGGTGAACCTCTACGCGATCAAAATATTATTGAAAAAATTGCAAAGATTTATGAATTAGAGGGAGGCGATGCCTGGTTTAATTCCGAACCCTCAAGATTTTTATCACCTGAATATGACCCAAATGATTTTGAACAAGTAAAAGATGTCGTTGAAGTTTGGTTTGATAGTGGTTCAACTCATTCTTATGTATTAGAGGCTAGAGAAGATCTTCACTGGCCAGCATCGATGTATTTAGAGGGCTCAGACCAACATAGAGGCTGGTTTCACTCCTCATTACTTGAGTCGTGCGGAACAAGAGATAAAGCACCTTTTGAAAGTATTTTATCACATGGTTTTGTTGTTGATGGTAAAGGTAGAAAAATGTCTAAGTCAGTCGGAAACGTTATTTCTCCAGATGAAATAATCAATAAATACGGCGCAGATATATTGCGTATTTGGGTTGTTGCATCAGATTATTCTGAGGATTTAAAAATTGATAATAAGATTATCAACTACCAAATAGACTCTTACAGAAAAATAAGAAACACACTAAGATTCCTTTTAGGAAATCTTTATAACTTCAATAAACAAAATTTAGTTGACCCAGAAGAAATGCCTGAATTAGAAAGGTATCTCTTAACGCGAATTTCAAGCCTTAATGAAAAACTTAAAGAATTAGTTTCAAAACATGATTACCATGCCATTTACACTGCTTTACTAAATTTCTGCACTCTTGAGCTATCAGCATTTTATTTTGATATTAGAAAGGACTCCTTATATTGTGATGATATAAAAAGTATAAAAAGAAGATCAACTTCAACATGTTTACATATAATATTTGAGTTTTTAACAAAATGGCTTTCACCCATAGTTTCATTTACATGTGAAGAAGCATGGAAGTCTAGGAGCTATAGTAACGAAGAAAGTATTTTATTACAAAATGTTAAAGATGATGAATTTACTTATAAGGATATTTCGCTTGAAAAAGTTTTTGAAGAACTAAAAAGAGTAAGAAAAAGTGTTACCTCCGCCTTAGAGCTAAAAAGAAATGAAAAATTAATTGGCTCAAGCCTTCAAGCCAAAGTAATTTTATTTTTATCTAAAGATATACAAAAAATAATTGCAGATTTAGATTTGGCTGAGATGTGTATTGTCAGCAATGTTGAAACACACGATATTTCAAATAGGTCAAAAGAATCAATCAGTATTGAAGATGAGGAAATATATGTTGATATAAAATTAGCTGATGGAAAAAAATGCGAGCGATGCTGGGCTGTGTTGCAAGAAGTATCATCTAGTAAAAATAATTTATGCAATCGATGTGATGATGTTTGGAAAACTTTTCAAAAATAAGTTTAACTTAAATTTATTTTTTTTATTTTTATTCCTTGTTACTTTGGACCAAATCACTAAGGCTTTAGTTATCAATTTCTTTGATCTTTATGAGTCAGTGTCTTTATTCCCAATTATAAATTTAACATTTGTTGTAAATTACGGTTTTGCATTTGGACTATTGAATAATCCATCTCTTAATCAAATAGTAGTTTCAATAGTAATATTACTAATTATTTCATATTTTTTATATTTACTCATAAAAACACAAGATAAGGTTTTTCAATTTACTTTGACCTTGATTTTGTCTGGTGCATTGGGCAATTTTATAGACCGAATATTTAGGGGTTTTGTTATTGACTTTATTGACATATACATAGGGGAATACCATTGGCCAGCATTTAATATTGCTGATAGCTGTATTACTGTTGGCTTTGTTATTTTGATGATGAATATCTTGTTTTTGAATAAAAAATTATGAAAAGTATATTTTTAGTCTTATTAGTCCTTTTGGTATCTTGCCAAAGAGAAATAAGAAACGAAGTTGGTGTTGGATATAACAAAGAGCTTATTATACCTCCAACAAATGATTTACCCCTGCCAAATAGTGCAGATGAAAACACAACGAATTCTGAAATCTCAACTAATCCAGTGATAGAGTCAATACTTAACCAGACAAATGCCAATGAAGCAAATCCAAATATTATTGAACAAATTGATAATGGAAACGAGATTATAATAGAGGAAAATGATACTGAAGAGGAAGAGGGAAATTTTTTCCAGAGGCTTTTTAAGGGTAAAAAAAAGTAGTTACAAGAATTTTTATTATTGAGTCAATTATTTCATGAAAATAAAAAATAATTCGAAAAATTTAAGATTTATTAAACAAACAAATATCAACTATTCAATTAATGAATTCTTTTCATTAGATATGTTTAATCCAATATTACAAAAAAATTATTTTAATAATTATGATCTAAGTATATTTAAAAATAAAAAATTTAGAACTCACGTATTTGGAATGGGAGGGTCCTCATTAAGTACGAAATTACTATGCCAATTCTTAGATCCCTATTGCCTTGATAAAAATATTTTTATTTATGATAACCCCTCATTGGTTAAGATCGAAAACACTCTATTGGATTTAAATATTAATAAAAATGATAAATTTATATTCATTTCGAAATCAGGTAACACTATTGAGACTAAATATTTTCTAAATTTAGTAATAAAAATTTTCAAACAAAAAAAAATTTCAACGCTTATAAAAAAATTTATTTTTATTACAGAAAATAAAAATAATTACATGAGAAAATTTGCTCTAAAAAATAATATTCTATGTTTTGATCATGACCCAAATATAGGTGGAAGATTTAGTATATTTTCAATAACATCAATTCTCCCACTTTTATCGATAGGACATTCATTACCTTCAATCATAAAGTCATTTAATAAAGCAAAAAAAATATTTCAAAAAAATCATAGTAAATTATCAAAGTATATTAACTACTCTATTGCCCATGAAAAAAAATTTAACTTAAACATCCTTGTAGGCCTTACTTATCACGATAAGGTAAATGCTATTAATGAGTGGTATAGGCAAATTTTTGCAGAAAGTTTAGGTAAAAATAAAAGAGCAAAAAATTATATATCCTCTTATGGCTCTATAGATCAGCATAGTCAATTTCAACTCTACATTGACGGCCCACATGATAAACATTTTTATTTTTTTAAAATTGAAAATAGAAATAAAACAATCATTTCCAATGCCAGTTTAATTAAAGGTTACAATTTAATGAGTACATTAGAGGAGGGTGCTATAAAAACCCTAATTCAAAAAAAATTTTTAGTTACACAGTTTTCAATTAAAGATGATTTTACTAGTTATTGTTATCTGATCTTCTTCTTAATTTTTGATATATATTTAAGGTCTAAATTTGAAAAAATTAATTTTCTTGATCAACCAGCTGTTGAAATTTTAAAGAAAAATACGAAAGCATAAATTGATAAATAATTTGATTAATTTTTTTGGTGCAAATTCCAAGTTACATTTATTAAAAATTTTTATAATTTTTGGATTAGCAGGCTCTCTTTCTGTTATTTTATCTGAACCATTACTTCAACTTTTATCAATAGAAAACTATATTACAAATAAATTTTTATATTGGTTAATTAGATTAATATTAATTTTTCCATTATATCAATTTGTACTAATTGGTGTTGCTTTTGTATTTGGAGAATTGAGATATTTTAAAAAATTTTTTATTAAATTTATTAATTATTTTAAAATTTATTAAGTTCTAAAAAAAAATAAATTTTTATTTTTGTATTGCTTTTTTAATATAAGATTTTCTAAATTAATTAAATTTGAACTTTCCAATATGATTAAGATATTTGATTGAATACTCATTAATATTTTTTTTTGAATTAATTCAAAACTATGATCATACGGAGGATCAATATAAATTACGTGGCACTTATTTAAAATATCTATTTTTTGTTCATAAGGATCAAAATTAGTTATTTCATAATTTATTTCATTAATTTTTTTTAGAAACTTTTCAATTTTATTAGTATAATTTTTTTCGATATCGTTAAATATTACTTTTTTAACACCTCTAGATAACGCTTCTATACCAATTGAACCTGTTCCTGCAAACAAATCACATAAAATAACCTCATTAAGGTCTATATTCAGATCATTATTATGTAATAATAAATTAAATATATCCTCTCTAATTCTTGTTAAGGTTGGTCTGTAATCGCTTTTAGACTCAACTAGAATTTTTCTCCCCTTATATTTACCGCTGATAACTTTCATTGACCTCCACTTCTTTGTATTCACCATAAGTTATAGACTTTAATAAGAAACGACCGTAAGAGATCCTTTTAAGCCTTTCTACTTTTAAATTGAATAATGTACAAATATTTCTGATTTCTCTATTTTTTCCCTCAGTAAGATTAAATCTCAGTACATGTTTGTTAGAATTAGAGTGAACTAATTTTACATTAGGTTTTTTATAAATTTCTTTTCCATAAATTTTTTTATTCATTGATTTAAGCTTATTTTGATCAAAAGCACCCATTACATTAACAAGATAAGATCTTTTAATATTTGATTTAGGAAGTTCCATATATCTTTTAAAAGAGGTCTCTTTTGTAAATAGTAATAAACCCTCAGAATTATAATCTAATCTACCAATATAGTGATACTGGTGATATTTCTTAGGAAGAAAGTCATAAACAATTTTTCTATCTTTTTCATCTTTTTTGGAAGTGATACAACCTCGCGGTTTATGAAATAGTATTATATTAAGTATATTTGATTTAAGTTTTTCAATCTCAAAAATATCTTTATCAGTTACTGATATAAATGGTCTTGTCTCAATATTACCATTTAAAGTTACTTTTTTATTTTTTATTAAACTTTCTGCTTGGTTTCTCGAAATATTAAATTGAATTGATAATTTTTTACTAAACGTTATTTTTTGCATGATCTGTAAATAGCTTTATTATACTTTTATCAAACTCTGTTATTAAAAATTCAGGATGCCATTGAACACCCATACATAATGGGTGTTGATTATGATGAAAAGCTTCAATTAGATTATCAGGTGCATAAGCATCTACTATTAAATTTTGACCAATTTTATTAATACCCTGATGATGAGCACTATTTACAAAAATTTTTTGACTATTTTTAAATATCTTAAGATTAGATTCATCACTTAAAACTATCTCATGACTAGTCTCATCTCTTGGATTGGGTTGTTCGTGTTCAATAAATGACTCAATATCTTGAATTAAACTACCACCAAAAAATACATTAAGAAGTTGGCAACCTCCACATATTCCCAAAATAGGTTTATTAGAGGGAAAATATTTTTCTAATATTTCAAATTCAAATTTTGTCCGATCTTTAATGGTTTGAATTTTATCTGACTGAATATTTTCACCGTAATATTTTGGATCAATATCAAAGTCCCCTCCCGAGATGAGTAATCCATCTAAAAAATCTATATTTTCAATACTTTCTGTTATAGGTAGTATTATTGGCGTACATCCAAACTGATATAAACAGTCTGAATAATGGCGTCTTAAAGCAAACCAAGGATATTTAGAATATGTGTTTTCTTTTTCCTTATAATCAGTTGTAATACCAATGACTGGGGATCTATTCACAATGAACAACCTAACAAATTTTATACGTATTGTACTTAGTCAAAGTAAATTAGCTATGGAAAAAGGTGAGATTCCTATCGCATCCGTAATAGTTGACCCGATCGATGAGAGAATTATTGCTAGATCTTTCAATCAAGAAATTGCATCAAATGATCCAACAGCACATGCAGAGATTTTATGTATAAGAAAGGCATGTAAAAAATTAAATCAGAAGAGATTAGATGGTCTCATAATGATATCTTATTTAGAGCCATGTAATATGTGTAAAGAGGTTATAAAATCCTCAAGGTTATCTGAGGTTTATTATTTATTTAAAAATGAAAATCCCAGTAGAAAAACTATATCGAAGGTGAAGTATAAATTAATTAAAAATAATGAAGAAAATTTAATAAAAAAATTTTTTAAGAATAAGAGAATTAAATATTAGCACCAATATCAGATCTGTAATATTTTTCAGGCCAGTCGATAATATCTGCTATTTCATATACTTTATTTCTACATTCAATATAATTATCTCCACGTACAACGATTGATAGAACTCTACCTCCACTAGAAAAGACTTTGTTGTTAATTAATTTAGTTGCCGCATGAAAAATATAAAATTCATCATTATTTTTTAATTCACTCAAATTTCTGATTTCAGTATTTTTAGGGTAATCTCCTGGATATCCTTTCGTTGCTAAAATTAAACAAATTGATTTTTTATTTTCAAACAATTCAATATTTGCATATTTTAAATTTTTTGTTGCAGTTGAATGAAGTAAAGATAAAAAATCCGACTTTATCCTAAGAGAAATACTTTGAATTTCAGGGTCTCCAAATCTAGTATTGTATTCTAGTAAATATGGTTGATTGTGTTCATTTACGATTATCCCAAAAAATATAACACCTTGAAATGCTATGTTGTCATGCTTTAAACCCTCTATAGTTTTTTTTACTATTTGATCCTGAATTATCATATCTAAATTATTATCTAAAATAGGGGCAGGGCTGATAGTACCCATTCCTCCAGTATTTGGTCCAGTATCATTATTTCCAACTCTTTTATAGTCTTGGGCGGAACCAATATTTAAATATTCATTACCATCAGTAATTGTAAAAAAACTCAATTCTTTTCCCTCAATGAATTCTTCAATAACAACTTTATTATTTTCTTGATTAAATTCTTTTTTTATAAAAATCCTCTCACAAGCCTCTATTGCTTCATTTGTATTTGTGCATACAAATACTCCCTTACCAGCAGCTAATCCATCATATTTTACAACTATGGGCCCATTAAAACTTTCGAGATAGTTTTTTGCTTCATCAAAATCAACAAAAGTCTCAGACTTTGCAGTTGGGATATTGTGAGATTGACAAAATTCTTTCATGAACTCCTTGGAAGATTCAAGTTTTGCGCCCTCAGAGTCAGGCCCAAAAACATGTAAACCCTTATTTCTAAGTTCTCCTGCAAGATTTTCTGATAAATAGTTTTCCGGACCTACAACAACTAGGTCTGGATTAATTTTAATACATTCCTCAACAATATCTTCTTTTGATGATATATCTTTACACTCCGCAATTTGACTAATTCCATAATTTCCAGGAAAACAAAATACTTTTTCACAAAGATAGGATTTGTGAAGAATTCTACACAAAGCATGTTCTCGGGCACCAGATCCTACAACTATGACATTCATTTATATAACATAATAAAGTATATTTATTTTGTGAATAATATTCCTGAGTACACTGTATCACAACTGAATAAGTCAATAAAAGATTTATTGGAGGAAAACTACTCTTATTTAAAGTTAGTTGGAGAGACAGGATCAATAACTATAGCTAGTTCTGGACACGTATATTTTTCAATTAAAGAAAACGATGAGGTTATATCTTGCATATGCTGGAAAGGAAGCTATGAAAATTTGCAAGTTCAAATTGAAGAGGGAACTGAATACAGTTTTTATGGTAGGATAACATCTTATTCTAAATTTGGGAGATCTGTTTACCAACTCATTATTGATCAGGTTGAGTATAGTGGCACAGGATCAATATTAAAGCTTATTGAAGACAGGAAAAAAGAATTATCTTTGCTGGGTTTGTTTGATGATGATAAGAAAAAAAATTTACCCAAGTATCCAAAATCTATAGGTGTGTTAACATCATCCTCTGGTTCAGTAATTCATGATATAATTCATAGAATTTCCGAGAGATTTCCAGTTACTCAAATAAAGGTTTTCCCTATTTCTGTTCAAGGTAAAAATTCTCATATTGAAATTATAGATTTTTTAGATCTTATTGAAAATCATGACTCAAAAGAGTTCTTAAAGCCAGATTTAATCATATTTGCTAGAGGTGGAGGTTCTTTGGAAGAGTTAATGCCTTTTAACGAACCCGATTTAATAAAAAGAGTTTTTAAATTAAAAATTCCTAATATTTCAGCTATTGGTCATGATACTGACTATACTTTATTAGATTATGTCTCAGATTTGCGTGCACCAACACCTACTGCAGCAGCTGAAATTGCAGTTCCCGATAAAAATTATTTATTAAATCAAATTCAAGATTTACAAGTAAAACTAAATCAATCTATCGAACAAAAATATTTTTCAATAGAACAACTATTATTGAAATTCAAAAATTCTGTAAATTATTTTTCAAATTCAATCAAAGATGTTGAGAACAAATTAAGTAAAATAAACAGTGAAAATTTAAAGATAGTTAATAATTCCTTTTACAATAAATCAAATTTTTTTAATGATATATTGATTAGATTACAAGAAAATAGCCCAAAACAAAAAATATTAGAAATACAAAGCAAGATTGGGTACATAAATAATAATAACAAAACTTTAATTTTAAATAAATTCAAGATTTTTTCTCAAAAATTATATTTACTAAATAAGATACTTAATACCTCTTCGATAGAAAAAAACTTAAAAAAAGGGTATGCAATTTTGAAATCAGAAAATCAAATTATTAAAAGTATACAAACTTTAAAAAAATTAAATAATTTTGATGTTACTTTGAAAGACGGATTAATGAGTGTCAAAAAAAAATTATAATTTCCATCTTTTATGTACCCATAGCCATTGTGATGGAGAGTGTGTAATCCATTTTTCAAAATATTTTTTATGAATCATCTCAACTAGGCCTTTTACGTCATAATTTTTATATTCTTCATAACGTAAAGGTTTTTCAAAAATTATTTTAAATGTATTATTTTGATTTCTGATAGAATATACGGGACATATCATTGTTTTGTATCTGATTGCCAAATTAGCAAAACCATCTGTTGCAAGCGCTTTTTTTCCAAAAAAATCTATTTCTAAACCACTACTATCTCTTTGGTCAATCAGAAGAGCTAAGTCTTCATTTTGTTTTAGGGCTTTAATCATGGATTTGGCACTCTCAGAACCTTTTTTATAAAAAAAAGCATTATTTTCTTTCCTATTTTTCTGAATATAGTTATCGATCCTCTCATTATTTGCGTGTCTATAAACTGAATGTAATGTGAAGCCATGACGTAAAATAAAATTTCTTGTTAGTTCCCAGTTCCCAATATGAGCTGATATAAAGATTTTAGGACCTTTGTGAGATTTTATCTCGTCAATGATATGAATATTATCAAAATCTATATTTTTCCAATCAAATTTATTCAAGTTAAAAAATTCAAAAAAAACTTTACCTGTCTCTTTTAAATTTTCATTTGTTAATCTTGAACTGTTTTCATCATTAAGGTTCAATACTTTCAAATTATTTTTTATAATTTGCTCGTATTTTGTAAATTTTCCAAAAAAACCAACTAAAATTCCTCCAACATTTGAGGCAAAATTAAAACTAAATAATCCTAATATATTTTTAAGTATAATAAAAAATACAAACTCAATATACTTTTTAAAAACTTTATATATATTTTTCAATTTCCGTAGTAAATCCTAAATTGTTATCAGATACTATTTCTCCATGTATTATTCCAACAGAGCTTTTAAATTCATCAGGTATCCTTACATGATCTTTCTCTGTTGTTATTAAAAAAGCATCATTTTTATTTGCTTGATCAAGTAACAAAAATATATCGTCGACAGTATATTGATGATGATCAGGAAACTCTTTTGTTAATACTAAATTTAAATTTTCAGATTTTAATTGGTCAAAAAATTTTTTATTAAAACCTAGACCCGCAAAAGCAATTAATTTTTTTTCTTTAAATTCTGGGTTGATTTCTATTTTATATTTCAAAATATGCTTAAAGTGACTATCATTTAAATCATTACATACTTCTGTATTAATTAAAAAAAATATTTGTGATTTTCTAATAGCATTTTTTACTGACTCTCTAAGTGGTCCAGAGGGAACTAAAAGTCTATTACCAAATGATTGGATAGAGTCATAAACATAAATCGATATATTTTTATATACATTGTAAGATTGAAGTGCATCGTCTAGTACAAGTATATTTGCACCATCCTCCTTTGCTGAAATCATTGCGTGAAATTTATTTTTACTAACCCATGTTGGAAAATAATTTGACATCATTAAAGCCTCATCTCCTACAAAATTAAAATCCATATGAGGTTTTACTTTTATAACTTCATCTACTGTAGTAGACCCACCATAACCTCTTGAGATAATATGTGGTATGTATCCCATCTTCTTTAATTCTCTACAGATGTACAATACTGAGGGTGTTTTGCCTGAACCACCAATTATAGCACTTCCAACTGCTATCACTGGTAAGTCAATTTTTTGAACTTTTGATAGTTTTCTTTTGATTAAATTTCCTACTGACCAAATTATTGATAAAGGAGAGAGAAGAAGTGCATTTAAAGAAATTGTTTTTTGATACCAAAATTTTGGAGCTTTTAACATTTATCAATCATCTCAGTAATATTTTTTAAACTATTTTTATTATTGTTAATAAAATTTTCAATTTCCTTAACATGATGAAAGTCTTCTTCTATTTGCCTGTTAATTTCATTACTTATGTCCTCTAAATTATCACTATTCATTGTTTTGCAAAGGTTAAGTTTTTCGAGATCAAGATAAATTTCCTCAAAATTTTTATTAAAATCTCCTGAAAGCACAAAGCAACCTCTTGAAATAGGTTCCAGAGGATTTTGTCCACCATGTTTAATTAAAGAACCGCCCATAAATACTATTTTTGAGCGTTCAAAAATTGACATAATATCCCCAAATTTATTATGCACTGTGATTTTTTCTAAATTTTCAGAAATAATTTTTTCACTTAAATTATTAGAGAATTGAATGTGACGCGGTATAATAATTACTTCAAATATTTCCCTTAAATTTAATCTTTTTATTATATTTATAACTTTATCATATTCATTTAAGTGAATACTTGCAAAACAAACGATCTTTTTTTTTGAGTCTGGTATATTTGGATTAATATTAAATTTTAAGTTCCCAAAAAAATGAACTTTTTTAGAAAATAAATGATTTATGTTCATTTGATCCTTTTTACTTTGTGCAAAAATTAAATCGTATTGTTCTCCAATTATTTTACTTAAATTTGGATATTTTGACCATCTGACATAACTTGTATCCGATACTCTGCCATTAACTAAGATATTTTTTAAATTTTTCTTTTTTGAAATCATTAACCAATTAGGCCAAATTTCTGAGTCAATCCATAAAATTTTTTTAAAATTTGTTTTTGATAAGAAAATATTTACATTCCAAAAAAAATCTAAAGGAAGAAATATACTAATAAGGTTGGGGTATAATTTTTTTGACAATTCAAAAGATGACAATGTAGAGCATGATAAAACAATTTTTTTATTATGAAGCCTATCCACTAAGAATTTAATAGAATTCAATTCACCTATGCTAGCAAAATGTATTAAAAAATCACTTTGTCTGATTTGTGTATAATTTTGGTTTGCGAATATTTTTTGTTTATATGATAAAAAATTTTCTTTTTTATTAAATATCCTAATTAAACCAATGAATAAAATCACTGGAAAAAACACAAGTTGTAATAATCTATAGCTAAAAATGAGCATCAATTATTTTTAAATTTTTATTCAAATTGTCTATTATGTATTTGTTAAATGAATTTTCGTCGAACTGATTTGGGTTTATTATTTCTTCACCCCAAAAAAAAATACCTTTACTGAAAGGTAATGGTATTTTTAATTTATCCCAATTATTAAGACGAAAAAAACGATTGGTTTTAAAAGTTAGCAGAGCGATCTTTAAGTCAAACTTTTTAGCTAATTTGTAAATATTAGTGTTAATTTCATAAGGTGGTCCATGAGGTGCATCTGGTGTGATATAAATGCACTCTCCTTTTTCTACGGCTAAAGTGATTTCTTTTATTAGAGAGGTCGGTTTATCTTTTTCGCGTAAAAGAGGATCTAAACCAAATTTTCTTTGAACTAAAGTACTTATTTGACCATCTCTGTGAGATGTTGCAACGGGTCTTAATTTTGGTTTAAATTTCCAACTAAATGTAGAACCCATAAGTTGGTTATGCCAAATAAGTACAATGATTGATTTATTATCTTGTAATTGTTTTTCTATGACCTCTTCGTTTACACCTGACCAATTACTTGTTTTTTTTATAAGTGATAATGACAGATAAATAAAATTTACAAAAATAAACTTAAAGAATTTATTCTTAGATAATTTTTTAAGCATTTTTTTTAATCTGTCTTTGATAAAGATTATAATAATTTTTTTTCTTTGCCATTAAGGTTTTATGAGTACCCTTCTCAATTACCTCACCATTTTCTAGATAGTAAATTTCATCAAAATTTTTGATTGTGCTTAATCTATGTGCAACAACGATCATTGTAATTTTAGGCAAATGATACAAATTATTGAATAACTTAGACTCTGTTTTAAGATCTAAATTTGAAGTTGGTTCATCTAATAATACAACAGGGCTTTTTTGAGCAAGAGCTCTCGCTATTGAAATTCTTTGCCTTTGCCCCCCAGACAATTTAATTCCATTTTCTCCAATTTTAGTATTCAATTTTAAAGGTAGTTTATTTGCAAAATCATTTACACATGCAATATTAGCAAAATGATTTATATTTGATTGATTGAGACCAGAGTTATATTTTATATTTTCTAATATAGAACCATCAAATAAAACTGTATCTTGGCTAACTAGGCTAAATATATTTCTAAGACTATTTAATTTTAATTTTTTTATATCAATTTCATTTATTGTTATGTCACCTTTAGTGATATCAAATAATCTCAAAAATAAAGCCATAAGTGTTGATTTACCTCCACCAGAGGGTCCCACAAATGCAACTTTTTTTCCTGCTTTAAGGTTAAAATTAACTCGGTTAATTATATTTTTATTTGTATTTTCGTATTTAAAAAAAACCTCTTTAAAACTCAAAGTTTTGAAATTTTTTATTATCTTAGACCCTCCAATTGTTTCGTTTTTAAAATCTATAAATTCAAATATTCTGGAGGCAGCACCAAGACCGCTTTGAAGTAAAACATTGACATTTATTAGGTTTTTAAGTGGTGCATAAGCTAACATCAGACTTACTAAAAAACTCATCAATTGCCCAGCTGTCATATTTTCGTTAATTACAAAAATACCCCCTCCAAATATTGCTAAACCAGCTGCCATTGAACCCAATGTTTCCGTAAACGGTCTTGATCTGGCAGTAATTTTTTCCTGTTTAAAATTCAATTCTCTAGCTTGCTCAATTTCTTTATTAACTCTTTTGATTTCAAAATTTTCTGCATTGAAAGATTTTACATTTTTGATTCCTCTAAAGACCTCTTCTAAATTTGAAGCTAGAGTTCCAACTTGTTCTTGTAAGTTTTTTGTGACTCTTCTAATTTTTTTTCCTAAAACTCTTATTGGAACAATAGCCAATGGAAAAATCACTATAGAAATGCATGCTAGTTTCCAATTTTGATAAAACATATTTCCTATTAAAACAGTCAAAGTTAAAGAGTCTTTTATTAATGCAGTATATGTGTTGGCCATTGCCCCACTTAAATAATAAGTATCTGTAGTAATTCTCGTAATTAATGATCCTATTTTATTTTTAATAAAAAACCCATAATGCACATTTATTATATTTTTAAAAACATCACATCTGAGTTTTTCAATAATCCTATGACTCATAAATTGTAAAGAAGTAATTTGGATATAAGTTACTAACCCTTTTATTATTCCAGTAATTAAAATAGCAATGGGTATAAAATATAAATAAAACCTATCAGCATTAATCAAAACATTGTCAAGAGCTGGTTTAACCAACCATGCGTGAAAACCTGTGCATAGAGCTGCAATAATCATACATAAAATAGCAACAAACATTCTTAATTTAAAATTAAGAAATAATTTAGAAATTCTTATAAAATGTTCTTTAGACTCAGACATTAAGATGACTTCCAATTATTATACTAAAAAGTATGCTGATACCGTAATAGTTATTGCGACCAAAGTATGAGAAAGCCTTTTCAGGTATATTTTTCCACATAAAATTGAGATCTATAATGTTTATCAAGAAAATCGTTGTTAAAAAGACATAGTATAAAAAACTGAAATTCAAGCTACTTCCAAAAAAAGCCAATAAAAAATATTTAAAAAAAATCATTAAATTTAAAATGATCATTCTACTAGCTCCAAAAAATAATGTGCTAGAGTATAATTTTAATTCTTTGTCTTCTTTTTCATCCTGAGTAGCATAAATAGTATCATAAGTAAGTGTCCAAAAAATTAGTGACACATATAAAATGAGAACAGATGAAAAGGGTACATTTGATCCCATAGCCACCCAGCCAATAAAACAGCCCCAATTATAAGTCAAAGCTAAAATTAATTGGGGTAAGAAAAAAAATCTTTTTGCTAAAGGGTATAAAATTATTAAAGGAGTGATAACAAGCCCTAATACAATAGCTTCATAATTTAATTGTAATAAAATTATTAAACCTATTATTAAAAGAAAAATTAATAGTATGAGTGAATTTTTTACACTTATTTGTGATGAGGCTAAAGCTCTATTTTGTGTTCTATTAACTTTCCTATCAATGTCTCTATCAATAAAATCATTTACTATGCATCCAGCAGATCTCATAACCATTGAACCTATAAAAAAAATTATAAACAAAATTAAAATATTATTAGACGAACCACTTGTTGAGGATGCTAAAATGAAACTAATTGGGTAAAAAAGTAGAAGAAAACCAATAGGTTTATCCAATCTAACTAAAAGAATGTATGGGTGTGTGAAAGGTGGAAATAATTTAAAAATTAAATTATTCTTATAATTGTTATTCATGAAGAGAGTTTATTGTAATTCAATTATAAAGCAGGGTAGCACTTATGAGCTAGAAAAAAAGTATTATATCCATCTTGTAAAAGTCATAAGGCTAAAAATAGGAGATGAGATCTCTTTGTTTAACAATATTTCTGGTGAATGGAAGTGCGAAATAATTGATATAAAAAAAAATTTTTTAAAAGCGAAATCGATAAATCAAATCTCAGCACCTCGAGCAGAAACTTTGATAGACTTAATGTTTTCTCCCATAAAATACCAAAACAGTGAATTAATCATAAGACAATCAACTGAGATGGGTGTGAGATGTCTATTTCCAACATTATTTAATAGAACTATAAACACAAAGATTAATCTTGATAAGTTTAATACATATGCAGTAGGTGCTGCTCAACAAAGTGGAAGATTATCAATACCAAACATAGACAAATTAATTGACCTTAAAAACAGGTTTAATATCATGTCCGGTAAAACAGTGCTGATGTTTGACGAAAATCTCAAAGGAGTTCATCTATCACAAGCTAAAATAAAACCAAATAGTGAAATTTTAGTTGTTATAGGGCCTGAAGGTGGTTTTGAGGATGAGGAAAGAGCATTTATTTCAGATAGCTCAAAAAATTTCTTTAATGTTAGTCTAGGCCCAAACATTTTGAAAGCTGATACAGCAGTTATTGCCGCACTTAGTTTAACATTTCACTATTTTTCATAATTATAGCGGGTTTAAGCGACATCCTGTCAATATACTGTACAAAAAAGATTACTAATATGTCTTAGATGAAGTCAATATTTTCGGTATTTTTTTTTCTTGTATCTTTTAAGGCGTTTGGAAAACAAGCCACTGACTGGCAGTTAAGTTTTCAAAATCCTGCCACAGATTTGATGGGCAGTGTAGTTGGACTCCATAACATAATTTTGATTGTAATGACTTTAGTTACTCTATTTGTCTTATTTCTTCTTTTCTATGTCTCTTTTCGTTTCAGCGCAAAAAGAAACCCAATTCCATCTTCAACAACTCACAATACAGTTGTTGAAGTTTTGTGGACTGCAATACCAATTGTAATCCTTGTAGTACTTGCGATACCATCTTTTAAGCTCTTATACCAACAAGAAAAAAGTGAAAATTATGATATGACTGTTAAAGTCATTGGTCATCAGTGGTATTGGGAATACGAATATCCCGATCACGGTGACTTTTATTTTGAAAGTTACATGGTTCAAGATGCAGACCTTCAAGAGGGAGACTTAAGACTCTTGACAGTTGACAATCCTCTTGTAATTCCTGCCAATAAAAATATTCAAATACTTATAACCGCTGGAGATGTTTTGCACAGCTGGGCTGTACCCTCAATGGGATTAAAAACTGATGCCGTACCTGGAAGACTCAATGAAACTTGGGTCAATGTTAAAGAACCAGGAATATACAGAGGACAATGCTCTGAAATATGTGGTACTGGTCATGGATTTATGCCAATTGTTGTAAAAGTATTACCTGAAAGTGAATTTATTGCATGGGCTAATGAAGCCAAAAACAATTACGCAATCAATGAAGATATTAAAACTAACGAAACAAATGAGGAAATCATTATTTCACAAAATAATTTAATACAATTAGAGGAGAATAATTTATGAGTTCAGATTCATTAGCTATGGATGATCATCACGATCATAAGCCAGGTTTTTTTACAAGATGGTTTTTTTCCACAAACCATAAAGATATTGGAACATTATACTTAATTTATGCAATTGTAGCTGGTGTAGTAGGCGGTGCCCTTTCAGTCATTATGAGAATGGAATTATCTGAACCCGGAATGCAGTTTGTGGCAGATGGACAAATGTGGAATGTAATTATCTCAGCTCATGGATTACTAATGATCTTTTTTGTCGTAATGCCTGCGTTAATAGGAGGTTTTGGAAATTGGTTTATTCCACTAATGATTGGCGCA
This sequence comes from uncultured Alphaproteobacteria bacterium, assembly GCA_902584795.1. Lineage (GTDB taxonomy): Bacteria > Pseudomonadota > Alphaproteobacteria > HIMB59 > HIMB59 > HIMB59. The sequence goes on along the minus strand of CACIBB010000001.1, from coordinate 74,133 downwards.
CCTGATATGGCTTTTCCAAGATTGAATAATATTAGTTTTTGGTTATTAGTTCCTGCATTATTTTTAATTGCAGGTTCGATGTTTGTAGGCAGCGGTGCTGGAACTGGTTGGACTATTTACCCACCTTTAAGTTCGATTACAGGACACAGTAGTCCTGCTGTAGATATGGCTATTTTTTCACTTCATTTAGCAGGCGCCTCATCAATACTTGGTGCCGTCAACTTTATTACAACCATTTTGAATATGAGGGCACCAGGGATGACGATTCATAAAATGCCTCTTTTTGTTTGGGCAATGTTAGTTACAGCATTTCTTCTTTTACTTGCTGTTCCAGTTCTAGGTGGAGCTATTACAATGCTTTTAACAGATAGAAACTTTGGAACAACTTTTTTTGATCCTGCCGGTGGAGGGGACCCCGTTCTATTCCAGCATTTATTCTGGTTTTTCGGTCACCCAGAGGTTTACATTATGATTTTACCAGCTTTCGGTATCGTCTCACACATTGTATCCACATTTTCAAAAAAACCTGTATTTGGATATTTAGGTATGGCCTATGCAATGGTTGCTATTGGATTTATCGGTTTTGTTGTTTGGGCTCATCATATGTACACAGTAGGGTTTAGCGCAAATGTTAGAGCTTATTTTATGCTTGCTACAATCGTCATAGCTGTACCTACAGGTGTTAAGATTTTTAGTTGGATCGCTACAATGTGGGGTGGATCTATAACATTTACAACCCCTATGTTATTTGCTCTAGGATTCATTTTTCTTTTCACTCTAGGTGGAGTAACAGGTGTAATTTTAGCAAACGCAGGTATTGATGTCGTTTTACATGATACATACTACGTTGTTGCCCATTTCCACTACGTATTAAGTATGGGAGCGGTGTTTGGTATTTTTGCGGGAATTTATTATTGGTTTGGTAAAATGAGTGGAAAAAATTACTCTGAGTTTTTTGGTAAGTTACATTTTTGGTTGTTCTTTTTAGGAGTTAACTTAACCTTCTTTCCTCAACACTTTTTAGGATTAGCAGGTATGCCTAGACGTATTCCAGATTATCCAGATGCTTATGCTGGATGGAATATTATATCCTCAATTGGGTCATATATATCTTTTGCTTCATTTATTCTATTTATTTTCATAATAGTTTACGCATTATTTAAAGGTAAAAAAGCAGAAGCAAATCCATGGGGTGAGGGTGCGAAAACACTTGAGTGGACATTACCGTCTCCTCCACCTTATCACCAGTTTGATACATTGCCCGAAGTAAAAAATTAATTTGTGTTAGAAAAAAAGCATCATCAAACTTTTGTACAGACAGAACAAAACCTGTTCTTTTTGCAAGTTGTTAATTTTTTAAAACAACTTTATGTACTAATTAAACCTGGTGTAATTTCTCTTGTAATATTTACGGCTTTGTGTGCGATGTTATTAGCCCCATCTGATAAAAGTTTATTTTTAAAAGGAATGGCTCTTACTCTTATAGCAATGGGAGCATCTGGTTCAGCTATTTTAAATATGTGGTTTGATCGAATAATTGATTCTAAAATGGATAGAACAAAGTTTAGACCTATTCCCTCAGGAAATATCTCAGCAAATACAGCACTAGGTATTGGATTAATTTTTTCTTTTTTTTCTGTAGTAGGTTTATTTTTCTTTGGAAATATTAAGGCCTCAATCTTATTAGCATTTACAATTCTTTATTACTCTGTTTTTTATACAATGTATCTAAAGCACAAAACTGCACAGAATATAGTAATTGGTGGTTTAGCAGGTGCTCTCCCTCCAGTGATTGCGTGGGTAAGTATTTCAAGTGAACAAATTTTCTACCCGTTAATATTATGCTTAATAATATTTTTATGGACACCTCCACACTCATGGGCATTAGCTATATTTAGAAACCAAGATTACTCTGACGCTGATATACCGATGTATCCCGTTAAACACGGTATAAAAAAAACACTTTTTATGATGAATATTTATACTTTTTTAATGGTTGCATCAGTAAACTCTCTATATTTTTTTAAATACGCTGGAATGAGCTTTTTTTTAGGCTCCAATCTTCTTAATGCATATTTTATTTACAAACTTTTTAAACTAAATAAATCACAAAATATCAAGAAGGACTCAATTAAACTTTTTGCATATTCAATTGTATATCTTTTTCTTATTTTTACTTTAACAGTTATTGATAAATATTTATTCTAATGAAAAGAAAAAATAAAAATTTATTAGTTTTGGCTCTACTTTTCATGCTCGTAACAGCATTTTATTTTATTACAATATTTAGAATTAAATCTGGTATTTGAACGTATCAAATAAAAATAAAACATTAATTTTTTTAATGTTGATACTTGGATTTATGCTAGGTCTAGTAATTTTTTCTGTGCCACTATATAAGCTTTTTTGTGACCTAACTGGATTTCAAGGTTTTAATAAAGAAGTTAAAATTCAAGAACAACACCAAAATATCAACTCGGGGGAACTCGATATAAAAGTTATATTCTCAGCCCAGGTAAATGAAGGTTTGGACTGGATGTTCGAAGCTCCTCAAAAAATGAACATCACAGAGGGTGTAAAGTATGATGTTGTTTTTAAAGCTAAAAACAATACTGATGTTAGCTCAACAGGTACGTCTATATTTAACATTTTACCACCTAAAATTGGCCCATACTTATATAAAATTGAATGCTTTTGCTTTATTGATCAAACGATAAAACCAAATCAAGTTGTTGAGTTTCCTGTCACTTTCTACTTAGATCCATTGATACTTGACGATCCTGAGGCAAGTAGGACTAAGAATGTCACTTTGTCATATACCTTTTTTGAGAAAAAAGAATGAAATATTATTTAAATGGTAGATTTAGTATTTAAAGACTCTGAAAAGAGACATAAATTTCATCTTGTAAATCCTAGTCCCTGGCCATTAGTTGGTGCTTTTTCAGCTCTTTTTCTAGTTTCAGGAGCTATTTTGTATATGCACTATGAGATGCTATGGCCTATGTTGGCAGGTCTTGTTCTAATACTTTTTACTATGTTTATGTGGTGGCGAGACATAATAAAAGAGAGTACCTTTTTGAAAGTACATAATTCAATCACTGAGATTGGTCTTAGGTGGGGTATGGCTCTGTTCATCACATCTGAAGTTATGTTTTTTGTCGCTTTCTTTTGGGCTTTTTTCGATGCAAGTCTATTACCTAAAACATTTTTAGCTGAGTACAAAGAAGTTTTCACAGGCACTCTTGGAATAGGAGTTTGGCCCCCAAAAGGAATTGAAACTTTTGACCCACTAGACATCCCGTATTTAAATACCTTAATTTTACTTTTATCAGGCACTACTTGTACATGGGCACACCATGAATTAAGAGAGGGCAATAATAAAGAGGCTCTTAAAGGTTTATATTACACGGTTTTTTTAGGTTTCATATTTTCACTTTTACAAATATATGAATACCAACATGCAACTTTTGGTTTTACTGAAGGTATATATCCTTCAACTTTTTTCATGGCAACCGGTTTTCACGGCTTTCATGTATTAATAGGCACTTTGTTTTTATTAGTCTGTTTATTGAGAATAAGAAAAGGTCATTTAACCCCAAAAAGACATTTTGGTTTTGAAGCAGCTGCATGGTATTGGCATTTTGTTGATGTTGTTTGGTTGTTTTTATACATAAGTATCTATTGGTGGGGAAGATAAACCACAGATTTTTATCTTTTACATTTAAACTAAATTTTTATTTATGAATAAGTCATCATTAACATTTGTATTTATAGGAATTTCTATTTTAACCTTTATCTTAGGTTCGTGGCAGCTTTACCGGCTAAATTGGAAAAATGATTTAACAGATAATATTCGTAATTCAATTCTCAATCCCACTTTGTTTTCAGATGATCTGAATTACAATAATCTAGTTACAGTAAAATTAGATGATAATTATACAATTCTAAACAAACCAATTTATTTAGAGTCAAAAACATTTAAAGGAAAACCAGGTTATCACCTAATACTTCCGGTAAAGTACAAAAATAGTATATACAGTGTCATTAATTTTGGATGGTTTTTAGACAAAGATTTAGATCAAGTTCAAAATTTCATTAAAAGATATCAATCAATCGAAAACCCTAAGGTATACATAAGAGATTTTAATTCAGATAAATCTTTTTTTACCCCAGAGAATGATTTATCTAATAATACTTGGTACTCTGTTAATAAAACTGATTTTAGCCAGTTTTATCAATATACATTCCTATCCAAATATTATTTTGTTCTTCTAGATGATAGGGTATCTAAATATACCTTTAATCCTCTTGTATTTTTGAGAAATAATCATTTGAATTATTCAATAACTTGGTTTTTGCTTAGCTTGTCAAGTATCGTTATGCTGTTAATTATAAGAAGAAAATATGAATAAACTTAAAGAGTATTTTAAAAGCTACTATGTTTTGAATGATGTCAGTGGTCTTTTATTTTGGGATAATGCAACTAATTTGCCAAAAAAAAGTGTTGAATCTAGATCAGAGCAAATGTCTATTTTATCTAACTTTACTGATAGAATATTTAGAAGCGAGGATATTCAAGAAGAAATTCAAAAAGCTGAAAATACAAAATTAAGCGAACCAGATAGTATGTGTTTAAAATTAATGAAGAGTATTATCCTCAAAGAAAATGCTATTGACCCAGATTTGAAATCTCTACTGATAAAAAAAAAACTAACTTGTGAGCATTTATGGAGAGAGGCTAGATCAAAAAATGATTCTTCGGTAATTGAAAAAGATTTCAATGATCTATTAGATTTAGTACATGAGGAAGCTAGTCAATTAGCTAAAGCTACTAATCTATCACCTTATGATTCATTAATTTCAAAATATGATATGGATTATGACTCATCAAAGATAGACAAATTTTTTTCAGTAATCGAGAGAGAAATAATACCTAAATATTTGGACATTAAAAAAATTAAATCACCTCATGTTTATAAATCAAATATTTCAGACTCAGAAATATTAAAAATGATGAAAGTAAAATTAGAACAACTCAACTTTGATTTTGACAGAGGTAGAATTGATCAATCTCATCACCCTTTTTGTGGCGGAGCTACAAATGATGTAAGGATAACAACCAGGTTTGAAGACAATATATTAGAATCCTTATCAGCATTATTTCATGAGACAGGCCATGGAGTTTATGAGCAGAATCGACCTAATGAATATCTTTATGAGCCATTGGGTCAATCTCGTAGCTTAAGCGTCCATGAAAGCCAATCTCTTTTTTTTGAAAATCATATCTTTAAATCAAAGGTTTATTTTAAAATTATAAACAATATTTTTGAAAGCTCTAAAGATTTGGAAAAATCGTTTTTAGAGCACTATCATACTGTGAGAGTTAATCCTATAAGGGTTAGTGCTGATGAATTTTCTTACCCAATCCATGTTTACATCAGGTATAAAATTGAAAAAGAGATATTTAAAAATAAAATTTACTTTAAAGATATTAAAAATTTATGGAACGAAAACTATTTAAATAATTTGTCAATCAATCTAATTTCAGAAACAGAGGGGGTTCTCCAAGATATTCATTGGTATGAAGGTATATTTGGTTATTTCCCTACTTATGCACTTGGTGCTATGATAGCCTCACAAATTAAATATAATTGCCCTTTATTTGATATTTTTTTAGACAACCCTAATGAAGAAAATATAAATAATTTAATAATTTGGTTAAATACTAATATCCATCAAAAAGCCTCTTTATATTCATCTGATGAAATGTTACAAAGCATTTCTGGCGAGAATTTAAACTCAAAATATTATTTAGATCATTTGGTTGATAGATTTGTTAAATGAAATATATAAGTACGCGAGATGATAAAAAAGAGTACTCTGCTGAGCAGGTACTCAATTTCGGTCTAGCACCAGATGGAGGTCTATTTATTCCAAATAAAATTCCAAAATTTAGTAATGATCAAATAAATGCATTAAAAGGAAAAAATTATTTTGAAATAGCAAATTTTATTTTAACCCCTTTTTTATCAGATTTATTTGAAGCCCCAATAATTGAAAAGATTATCGAAGAGGCATATTGTAAATTTGATAAAGAAATTGTTTCAATATCTAACATAGGTGACAACGATCTATTAAATTTATTTCATGGTCCGACACTAGCTTTTAAAGATTATGCTATGTGTTTGTTAGCTAAGATATATGAATACTATTTAAAGAAACTAGATAGAAAATTAGTAGTTATCGGAGCAACTTCTGGCGATACCGGTTCTGCTGCAATTCAAGCCTTTAAAGATACTGAAAATATTAGTATTTTTATTTTACACCCTCATAACTCCACATCTCTCTTCCAAAGAAAACAAATGACAACTAGTGGAGGTAAAAATGTTTTTAATATTGCACTAAATGGAAGTTTTGATGATTGTCAAAATTTAGTAAAAAAACTTTTTAGAGATAAAGATATAAATAATAAATATAGCTTTACTGCAGTGAATTCAATTAATTGGTTTAGGGTGCTTCCACAATCAATTTATTATGCATGGGCATATCTTAATCATAATATTGATAATTTTGTTGTACCGAGTGGTAATTTTGGAAATATATATTCTGCTCATTTGCTAAAGTCAATGGGATTTCCAATAAATAAGTTAATTGTTGCGACAAATGAGAATAATATTTTACATCGAATTATAAGCAATAATGATCTACATCTTTACAATGTTGTAAAAACTAATAGCCCTAGCATGGACATAACAATATCAAGTAATTTTGAAAGACTTTTAGCAGAGCTTCTTGGACCAGTAGCAACAAATGAGCTTTTTCAAAATATACAAAACAATGAACATAATAAAAAATTAGAAAGTTCTATTCATAAATTATTATCTGAGAAATTTTTATCTGAGAGTGCAACTTCTAAAGAGGTAGAAAATCAAATTAAAATCACGTATGAAAATTACAAAATTTTATTAGACCCTCATACAGCTGTTGGCATAGTATGTGCGGAAAAATTAAATTTAAAAAAAGCAATGTGTCTTGCTTGTGCCCATCCAGTAAAATTTCAGGAAACTGTCCAAAAGGCATTAGGCAACAATGTAAAATATGATAAAAACATAGAATTTCTTAATGATGAAAAATTTGCAATTTTAGACAACAATTATAAGGAACTAGGAGATTATATAGAAGCACATGCCTAATATTCATAAGCTTAAAAATGGAGTGACCTTGATAACAGATTATGTAAACACCGTAGAAACAGTAAGTGTAGGAATGTGGAACAAGGTCGGGGCAAGAAATGAGCGAAAAGAAATTAATGGTGTTGCTCACTTATTAGAGCACATGGCATTCAAAGGAACAAAAAATAGATCAGCTGCTCAAATAGCAAAAGAGGTTGAGCTAGTAGGTAATTCTCACAATGCTTATACTTCAAGAGAAATAACTGCTTATTACATGAGTGGTTTAAAGGAAAATATTGAACTATCCATAGACGTAATTAGCGATATATTGCAGTTTTCAACTTTTGACTCTAAGGAACTCGATAAAGAGAGAGGCGTCATATTACAAGAGATTGGAATGTATGCTGATGAGCCAGATAGTATTGTTGCTGATAAATTCGACGAGTTAGCTTACCCTGACCAACCCATGGGTAGGTCAATTTTAGGTACGGCTGAAATTATAAAGTCTATATCAAGGGATGAAGTTGAGAGTTTTATGAAAGGATTCTATAACCCAAAAAAAATGGTTTTTTCTGTATCAGGAAATTTTGAAGAGGATAAAATAATTAAACTTGTTGAGGAGAAATTCCAAAATCTCCCTCATGGCGACGACGATTATATTCCAAAATCTTCTTATGTTGGTGGAGAATACCGTCAAGAGAAAAATTTAGAACAGGTAAAGTTGTTACTAGGTTTTGAGGGTGTAGATATTCATTCAGACCTTTACTATGCAACAAGAGTTTATTCAACACTTCTTGGCTCTGGTATGTCTTCAAGATTATTTCAAGAAATTCGAGAAAAAAGAGGATTGGTTTATAGCATATACAGCAGTGGTGATTTCTTTTCTGACTCAGGGATTTTTTATGTCTATGCTGGCACAGGGCATAAGGAAGTTAAAGAATTAATACCCGTACTATGTGATCAATTAAATATTAATGCTAATACCTTTACTGAAGAGGAATTAACGAAGACTAAAGCTAAATTTAAAGTGGGAATTCTAAAAGGAGAGGAAAGTATCTCAACAAGATGTAGATCTAACGCTTCTAGTTATTTAATGCATAATAAAGTCAGATCTCCCGATGAATTTATTTCGAAAATTGACTCTGTGCAATTAGAGGACCTTGAAAAAGCAAGAAAAAAAATTTTAGACTCAAATTTGACTTTGTCATCAATAGGTCCTATTGAAAACCTTGAAGCAGCTGAACTAGTTAAACGAAGACTCAGTTAAATTTTCTGCTGCTTTTCTAGCAAGAATATCAACTTGGTTATTAAATTCATCGACATTATGTGCCTTTACCCAACTCCAATTAATATTTTTACTAAGATTTAATTCGTCTAATCGTTCCCAAAGCTCTTTGTTTTTTACAGGCTTTTTAGATGAAGTTTTCCAATTATTTTTTTTCCAATTAAATATCCAATTTGTGATGCCTTGCTTAACATAATTACTATCGGTATTAAGATTTATATCATTATGCTGATTAAGAAATTCTAACGCTTTGATTGCTGCCATTAGCTCCATTTGATTATTTGTTGCATTTCTCTCAAACCCAGATCTATAAGAAATATCATTTTTGTTAATTATTAAAAACGCCCAACCCCCATTTCCAGGGTTTCCGAGACATGAGCCATCTGTGTATACCTTTATCAAAAAAAGTCCTGTAAATTATTTTTTTCATGAAATTTAAATATCTCAAAAAACTCTATGGGATTTTTATGTTTAACGTCTCCTTCAAGATTAAAATTTAAATCATAAATTCTTGTTAAAAAAAAACGAATTGAACTTACTTTTAAGTAAAAATTAAAATTGCTTTTCTCTTCTGTTGTTAATTCGATACTCTCTTTATAAGATCTTAAGAAATTCACATAATTTTCTTCAATAAATTTATTTTTTGAAAAAAACCAAGCATTCACAAAAGTAGCTAAATCATAAATGATGGTATCTGTACAGGAAAAAAAGAAATCTATAAATCCTGAAACCTGATTACCAACAAAAAATATGTTGTCTTTAAATAAATCTGCGTGAATGTTTATCTTTCTTAAATTTTGTGGAAAACTATCACTTAATGTATGAATGTTATTCAATATATATTTGTATTCACTAGAATATATTTTTGTTTCGTTTTTAGAAAACTGACCTGTAATAAACTTCCATGTGGGTAATAGCATCATATTTTCTCTAAAAAGTTCGGAATGATCTCCAAATTGATGTAACTTAGCAATTGAATTTCCTAGTGATTTTAATTGCTCTAAATTAGGTTTCACAACTGGCCTACCTTCAATAAAACTATAAATACAACAGGATTTACCTTTTATTTTAAATAAGTTTTTATTATTCAAAGTCAAACTTAATGGACAAGTAATGCCATTATCATAAAATAATTTCATTAAATTATTAAAATAAGGTAAATCTTGTTCTTCAGTTCTTTTCTCAAATAGAGTTAAAATAAATTTTTTATTATCGCTTAATTTCACTAAATAATTAGTATTTTCAACTCCCTCTTTAATACCCTCAAATTCTATTATTTTTCCTATAGGTTGAAATAATTCTTGAGCCTCAGAAAGAGATACTTCGGTATAAACTGCCATTTATAGTTAATTTTAAAGTTTAAATTGTGATAGATAAAGACACTTATTTAAAACAGTGGTGGCTAAAGTTGTTAGTTAATAGTTTTAAGATCAATAATACTTTTGTTTAATATTTTAGCCTTACTATCCTCAGATATTTCTGAAAAATAGTTGATAATTAATTTGTTCAGCTCAATTGAAGCCTGATTTTTAATTGATTGGACAGCAGAGAGCTCTATTTGTTTAATTCTGTCCAGAGAGTTCTTTTCTTTTGATTGGATCGTTAAGGCGGTTTTATCAATTATATTTTTTGATATAGCTTCAGACTGGGAATAGGCATTGTTTATGATCTCATCAATTTTGTTAGATAGATCTTCAGTTTGTTTTTCTGCCTCTTTTAACTTTATTTCAGCTTCAGAAAAGGATTTAAGAGATTTATCAATATTTTCTTTTATTTCATTTATTTTTGAGTCTAGACCACCAATCATCATACTTTTGAAAGGTTTAATCATTAGAATAATAAATGTAATAAATGAAATTAATAACCAGAACTTAGGATCTTGAAATAAATAGCTCATTAAAGATTGATATTACCCTTTTCTATGTTAGTTACTTTTGACAAAAAATTAGTTGCTGAGTCTTTAAGTTGATCGTTTAGTTCAGATATCGCAGTATCCTTTTCTTTCGCGACTCTTTCCTCAGTTTGTTTGATTTCATGTTGGATCTTTTCTTCCGTAGCTTTGATTAAGTCTTCACTTTCTTTTAAAGCTTTATCTTTGGCATCATTAATAATTTGTGATGCTTGGTTCTTCGCCTCAGTAAGTTTAGCTTCGTAGTTTTCAATTATTGACTCAGCTTTTTTGATTAATTCATCTTGTTTTGAGATATGTGATTGTACAAAATAATCTCTTTGTTTCAAAAAAGCTCTAATTTTAGGAAGTGTTATGTATGTCAATACTGTAAACAGTATTACAAAAAAAACACCCAGCCAAAAAAGCTGAGATATAAAAAACTCTACTTGCTCTAATTGAGGCATCCGTTAGTCAGTCCCTGTTAAGAAAACAGAATTACTAATGCTATGACCAATGCAAATAAAGCAATAGCTTCAACTAGGGCAAAACCTAACATTGTCATGGTAAAAACTTCGTTTCTAGCAGCTGGATTTCTTCCAACAGCAGTAATAAAAGCAGCAAAAACATTGCCAATACCAATTCCAGCACCGATCACGCCGATCACTGCTAAACCTGCACCCAAGTATTTTAGTCCTTCAACTAGTTCCATATTTACCTCCTTATGTTCATCTAGTGTAAGTGTAAAGCGTCGTTAATATACAAACATGTTAATATTGCAAAAACATATGCCTGCAAAAATGCAATTAATATTTCTAAACCTGTTAAAGCTATTATGAATACTAATGGCAAAATTCCAAAAAAACCTAGTGCAGAGACAAACCCTGCAAAAACTTTAAGTAAAGTATGACCAGCAAGCATGTTAGCAAAAAGTCTAACAGATAAGCTTATTGGTCTGGAGAGATAAGATATAATTTCAATTGGTATCAATAAAGGAAGCATATATACGGGCAAGCCAGGGATAACAAAAAAGCTAAAAAATTTTACGCCATGTTTTACAAAACCTAAAACTGTAACAAAGATAAACACACCCATTGCAAGAGCTAAAGTCACTATGATATGGCTAGTAAAAGTAAAGCTATAAGGAATCATACCAAAAAGATTTCCAAATAAAATAAACATGAACAAAGTAAAAACTAAAGGAAAGTATTTTTTGCCCTCTTTACCTACAGTGTCTGCTAATAAACTATTTATAAAATTAAAACCAAGCTCAGCAGCAACTTGCATTCTGGTCGGGTAAAGGTCACTTACAGTGTTTGTTTTTTTTGCTTTTAAAAAAGGCACTGTAAAAAAAATTAAAATAAACGCTGTTGTAATAGTCATCCATAGAGCAGAGTTAGTAAAAGATATATCAAAACCTAGAAAGTTAATGTCAACAATGGGTTGTATTTCAAACTGTTTGAGAGGACTCTCACCCTTAGCCATGAAGTAATAAAACAGATTTATTTAGAGTTTTCTATGCGACGTATAAGCCTGTAAATATTCAATAAACCTGCAAAAAAACCAAGTATTATCAACGTTATTAAACCAATAGGTTTGCTATCAAACATCTTATCAATCAACAATCCAATAACAACAGAAACAATTAAAGCGCCTAATAATTCAGTTGAGATTCTATAAGCAAAGCTAAGACCTTGCATACTTGGCTTTTTATTATCATTTTCTTCATCATTTGCCATTATTCAGCGTACTTTACGGCTTCTTCTAATTCAACAGAGACTATTTGAGAAATTCCCTCCTCGGGCATTGTAACACCATAGAGTCTGTCTACTCTAGACATTGTCATTCGATTATGAGTAACAATAATAAATTTGGTTTGAACTTTTTCTGAAATTTCTTCAACCATACTACAAAATCTATCCACATTATTGTCATCTAGAGGAGCATCAACCTCATCCAATATACAAAAAGGTGATGGGTTCGCTATAAATACAGCAAATAATAATGAAATTGCAGTTAAAGCCTGCTCACCTCCAGATAATAAAGTTATATTTTGCATTTTCTTACCTGGAGGACTGGCAAATATCTCCAAACCAGAGTTTAAAGGATCTTCATCATTTTGGATAAGTTTTAGATATGCTTTACCTCCACCAAATAACTTAGTGAATAGTCTCTCGAAATTTTCATTAACAATTTTAAAAGCTTCTTTTAGTCTCAATACACCTTCTTTATTAATTTTATTAATTGCCTCATGTAATTTTTCTATAGATTCTTGAATTTCATTTTTATCTTTAATTGTTTCATCAACTTTTTCTCTTAATTTTACATATTCATCTTCAGCAAGTAAATTTACAGCACCAATTCTCTCTCTTTCAGCGTTTAATCTTAATACTCTTTTCTCTGCGGTCTCTAAATCTTCATCTCTTTTGAATTTATCTACCTCATTCTCTAAATTTAATAAATCAACATTAATTTTTTCTCTACATGATTGAGCGAGCTGAGTTAAATTATTTGAATAATTTGAAATTTCTGACTCCTTTCGTATTAACTCCTCCTTTACAACAGAGTAATTTTGTTCTTTATTTCTCAACTCTTTTGAGAGGCTTTCTAAAAGATTTTCTTGCTCTTGTAATTTATTGTCAAAAAGTTTTTTTTCGTCATCAAGTTGCTTAATTTTATTAAGTAAAAATTGTCTTTTGCTATCAATATCTCCTGGATTGTTTTCAGAAATTTCTAATTCTTCTTTAGAAGTTTTTATTCTTTGATTTAAGTCCTCGGTTTTTTGAACAGTGACCTCTAAAATTCTTTCCCACTCAAGAACTTGCTTTTTAAGATCGTTTAGCCTCTTTTCTTTTAATTCTGAAAGTATTGTTGAGATATTAGCCTCATAACTACTAGAAATAAAAAGTCCATCCCATCGCCACAAATTACCCTCTAGATCGACTATAGCTTGTCCAATATTTATTTTTGTATGATTTTCTAAACCTTCTTTTTTTGAAGATACAATGGCAACATTATTAAGCTTATTCATAACTTGGTTTGGAGCTTTAATAACTTTAGAAGCTGGTTCACAATGAAAACTAAACTCTTTATTGGCCTGCTCACTTGAGTGCTCTCTCCAATAATAAATATCATCAGGTTCCAATGATGCTAAAAGTTCTTTACCAAAAATAGCAGCTACTGCATTTTCGTATTTTTTATCAAAAGAAATATTGTTTAATAAACTTCTATCTGATTGATTGACGTTGCTGTCTCGATTTTCAGCTTCAAATTCCTTAGAGGATAAATCTTCAATATCTTTCCTAATAGTTTTGATTTTACTAGTCGTTTCTTCAAATTGTGTTCGCTCAATTTGTAAGTCTTGATTAAGTTGTTTTACACGATGCTCGAGGTTTGTTTTGTGCTCTTCGAAACGTAATTCTTCCTGTTTAAGATTTTCAACAGTCATATTCAACCTATCAAGTTCACTATTTAATGAGTATGATTTCTCTCTCATCGGTGGAATTTTAACTTTTAAATCCTCATAAGCTTGGTCTTGAATTGATACATCACCCTGGAAATCAGCAAGTTTTAATTTTATTTTATCTTTTTCTTCATTAAGTCTCTGAAGAATAAGTTGAAGTTCATTTCTTTTTACGAAAAATACAGACGCTTCCGCATTCTTGATTAAAGTTGATATATTTCTAAATCTTTCAGCTTCTTTAGCTTGTTTTTTAAGAATAGCTAATTGTTCTTCGTATGTTTGAATAACATCCTCTACTCTCAATAGATTATTATTTGCACCTTTCAACCTCAACTCTGCATCATGTCTTCTTGATTGCAGACCAAGTATTCCCGCAGCTTCCTCTAAAACCATTTTTCTATCTTCTGGTTTCGCTTGGGTGATTGCTCCAATACGACCTTGACTAACTATCGAAGTTGACCTAGCTGATGTAGAGGCGTCAGCAAATAGCAATTGAATATCTTTCAATCTTACCTCTTTACCATTTATGAATGAATTCGTTCCTTCTCCTCTCCATATCTTTCTAGCAATTTCTAATTGTTTCGATTGAAATTTATTTTCTAAATCACTTCCATCAATATTTACAAACAAACCTACCTCAGCGATATTCCATGAGGGCCGATTATCAGTTCCATTGAAAATTAAATCATCAATCTCTTTGCCGCGAAGTTGTTTAGCAGAGACCTCCCCTAAACCAAACCTTATTGCTTCAACAATGTTTGATTTTCCGCAACCATTGGGACCAACTATACCAGTAAGACCATTTTTGATTTCAAAATCTGTTGGCTCTACAAAAGATTTAAAACCTTTAATTGAGAGTTTATCTAAAGATAACAAATTAATTATTCAATTTTTTATTTATTATTTTTATAAATTCTGATGCAGGTCGATTACCCTGAACTTTCTCACCATTAATTAAAAATGTTGGCGTGCTCTCAACACCAAAAATGTTTTGAGCGTCAACTTGAAGGGATAAAAGTTCGTTATGAGAATTCTCATCTTTTAAGCAAGATTGTAACTCCTCATCCCCAAGACCATGTTGCAATCCATAGCTATTAAGTAATTCAATAATTTCTTCTCCAGAACTTGCTTTTGTCCAAACATCATAGTTTTCATATACAGAGTCAACATAGCTTGTACGAACGTTTTCACTACAATTTGCAATAATAGCTCCATAAAAAGCAGCTTGATTTAAAGGAAAATCAATTAAGTAAAAATTAATATTTTTATAAACGCTACTATCTTTTAATTCTTTAAGCGTTTCATTGTGAAATGCAGCACAGTGTGAGCAACTGAATGATGAAAACTCAATAATATCAACTGAATTTTCTTCAGACGAGTTAACAAGAGGTTGAATGTTGTTGTCCTCTAAATAGTTTTTGTATTCATAAATTTTTGATATTGCAGGATTTGTTGATAGTGCAACCAAGAAAAATATCAGACTAATTGTTTTCATATAACTTTTTATTAATATTTTCAAAAATAGATCTTACTTCTTCGTCTTTTATATCATTAAATTTTTGATTATTAAGAGTTTTTCCTTCTGCTTTCATTGATAAATTTGAAATATTACTATTTTCTAAATTCTTATCAGAAAGATCTTGAAAAAATAGGATTTTATTAACTTTAACTCCAGTTACTTCCTCAATTTTTATGACTATTGAATTTGTACTTGAATGCATTTCGAAAGATTTTTCTGGGCTAACTCTTAATTCAAGAATTACAGATTCTGTTTTATTATTTATTATAGTTTTTTTTAATTGAACAAATTTATTGTTATTCCCAAAAATATACTCCCAGTTTTTTAGAATAAGAGTATTTATTTTTAGCTTTTTTTTATTTACCTTATTTACCAGATGAAAAGCAATATCATTGAGCTTGGAGAACTTTTTCATAAAAACAAATTTATCCCTTTAATCCTACATTGGTTTAAAAAAAATCAAAGAAACTTATATTGGAGAAAGAATAGAAATTTATACTTAACTTATTTATCAGAAATTATGCTACAACAAACAACTGTTAAAACAGTAGAAAATAAAATATTAGAAATTATAAATATTTTTCCAAGTTTTAATTCATTTAAGAATAAAAGATTAGAACATTTATTAAAAGTTTGGTCTGGATTAGGTTATTACAAGAGGGCAGAGAATTTATATAAAGCAGTAACAATTATTAACAGTAACTATAATGGCAAATTGCCAGATGATAAAGATAGTCTTATCTCTTTGCCTGGTGTTGGGAAATACACTTCAAGCGCGATATTAGCTATCGGCTATAATAAAAAATCATTCCCAGTTGATATCAATGTTAAAAGGTTAATACAGAGAGTATCTGGTTTAAAACTTAATGATGATGAGATTGAAGAAATAATTAGTCTAGCTTGTAAAAAAAAGATTTCTTATAGGGGTTTAGCTGAGTCGATGATGGATTATAGTTCTATTATTTGCAAAAAAAATAGCCCCGAATGCTCCAAATGCATATTTTCTAGTTTTTGTAAATCAGCTTTCCAATCATTTAAAAATAATAAAAATGTAAAAAAAAATAATAAGGAAATAGATTTCTATTTAATAAACTCTCCTTTACATATTTGTTTTATAAAAAAACCAAAATTTCAATTTTACAAAAACTTTATCCATTTACCATCAAATTTGGATAAAGAATTTATTGCAAATTTAAATTTAAAAAATAAAAAAAAAATCAAAAGTTTTAAATTTACAATTACAAATAATCTCTTCCAAATAAATGTTTATAAACTTAATCTAAAAAAATTAAAAATTAACAATTCAGTATGGATAGAAAAATCAAAAACTAACCAGCTTGCATTACCAACTCTCTTTAAAAGAATATTAAATTAACTCCTCATCTTCTTTCTAATTTCATCGATACATATTAAATTCTTTTTTTTATCCTCATAATGCCAATAATCCCATCCATTGAAACTCGATGTCTTATTCACTTTTGCAGCAATTTTATGAATTGATCCTCTCTCATTTTTATATGAAATACTACCATCTGATAAAATTGTAGCTTTATAGCTTTTCTTATTGTTATAGAGTTTAGCACCTGGTTTTAAATGTCCATTGTCAATTAAACTTGCAAAGGGTATTTTTTGTGTTGGTTTATCTTTTTCATTAATCTCTAATAAATCATTTTTTAAAGATTTAATTTTTTTTAATCTTTTAACAGCTAAATTAAAATAACCTTCATCTTTTTCAAAACCTATGTAATTTCTACCCAAATATTTTGCTTCAGCACAGAAACTTGCTGTGCCTGCAAAAGGTTCTAGTACTAGATCTCCTTGTATCGATGACTGAATAATAATTTTTTTCATCAAAGCTAACGGTTTTTGAGTTGGGTGAGCTGTTTGTTTTTTATTGTTTTTAAGCCTTTCTTTACCTGAACAAATTGGAAAGTTCCAAATACTTCTCTCTTGTCTGTCTTCATTTGCAACCTTTAAAGTATGATAATTAAATTGATACTTAGATTTAGGTTTTTTTGAACACCAAATAAGAGTTTCATGTGCATTAGTAAGTCTTGTTGCCCTAAAATTTGGTAATGGGTTAGATTTGGCCCAAATCACATCATTTAAAATCCAAAAGTTTAAATCTTGGAGAATTTTTCCAATTCTAAAAATATTGTGATATGAACCAATAATCCATAACCCCCCATCAGGTTTAAGAACTCTTTTACACTCAGTTAAATAAGAAAAGGTAAAATCATCATAACTCGAGTAACTATCAAATTTGTCCCAATCCTGATTGACACCATTGACAATGGAATGATTTGGTCTAGTTAAAACTTTATTTAATTGTAAATTATAAGGAGGGTCTAAGAAAACTAAATCAATTGTCTGATCTTCAATCTTAGCCAATAGATCAAGACAATCACCTAAATATAGGTTATTTGATTTCAACACATATGAATCTTAATATTTATAAAGAATCTTGTGTAAAAAAAACTTAATCTACTGTTGATAACTAAGTAGATAACTTTTTGATAAGTTTACTTATAGGTTGATAAGTGGTCCTGTGATATTTGCTGACCCCATGTGTATAAATAGCGCTTAAGTGAGACTTTGTACCGTACCCAGCATTTTTATTCCATTGATAATTACCATCTAATGAGTGGAGCTTCAAAAGTAATTTGTCTCTGAAGACTTTTGCTATAATTGAAGCTGCTGACACCTGATTAATTTTATCATCTGCTTTAATTAAAGACTTCACCTTATAACCTTTCATTTCGCTTGGAATAAATTTTCCATCTATGATGATCGTATCTGATTTTTTAGACAACAAAATTATCGATTGTTTCATGCTTTGCAAAACTACATTGTGAATATTAAACCTTTCAATAAATTTTTTTTTTCCAAAAATAATTTGATAATTATATTCAAAACCTTTATTTGATCTGAAATATTCATATATTTCCTCTCTCTTTTTTTTATTTATTTTTTTTGAGTCAGAGACACTAAATGGAAGTTTATCAAATAAGGAATTTTGTGATCTAAAAGCACAAATTATTGTACTTCCAACAAGAGATCCTCTGCCAACCTCGTCGACTCCAACAACATATTCACTCATCAAGTCTAGGTATTAGTTCGACAAAATTACATGGCTTGTGTCTTATGTCTAATTGATGAAAAAGAATATCATTCCAAGCATCTCTGACAGCAGAAGTAGATCCAGGTAAGCAAAAGATGTAAGTTTGATTTAATAAAAATGCACTTGCTCGAGATTGTATAGTTGAGGTTCCAATTTTTTTATAGCTTAATTGTCTAAACAATTCACCAAATCCCGGAATTTCAACTTGAGATATTTTTTTTAAGGCATCAATAGTATTATCTCTTCCTGTCAGACCAGTCCCACCTGAAGTAATTATTACATCGTGTTCGATAGATGCTGTTAATTTCTGTATAATAGGAATAAAGAGTTTAGGTTCATCTTCAATAATCTGATAATGGGAAACAGAATGTCCTTTTTTTTGTATCAGTTCTTTTAATGTATTACCTGATTTATCTTCACTTTCTTTTCTTGTATCAGACAAAGTGATTACGGCAATATTTATTTGTTTAAATGTTATTTTTTCATCAATCATTAATCAAGATAGTATTAGTGGATATAAGTTCATCAGCATAATTGAATGAATTATGATTTATTAATTCATAAATAACAAGATTAGTTAGAACTCTCTCAACAAACATTCGTGTTTCTCTTGAAGGTATAGACTCAATTAAAAGAAAACTATCATCATTAAATGTAGTTTTCTTCATCCATTTTGAAAGATTTCCTGGCCCTGCATTATATGAGATTAAAGCCTTTAGCAAATCTCCATTAATATAATTTATAGATAATAAATTTTGAAGGTAAAGGCTACCTGTCTCAACATTAATTTCAGGATCGTATAATATTCTCGGATTAGACTTAAATTTATGTTTTTTATTTACCATACGAGCCGTTGATGGAAGAATTTGCATCAATCCATATGCACTTTTACCACTTTTTGCGAAAGCACTAAACTGCGACTCTTGTCTAATCATGCTAATAATAATAGTTGGGTCAATACTGTTGAAATTGTAATCTTGGATCCATTTTGGAGTTGGATATAAAAAATCTATCGGGGCATTATCTTTAAACAAGTATTTTGCTGTTTTAATTTGCAAGGAACTGAGATCATTTTTAATAGAAAAATTTAGTATGAGTCTTTTAAATCTGTCATTTGTAATGTTTTGAAGTCTATTTAATTCTATCTCTGCAATTGGAAGTTCATCGATTTCAATTAATGCCTGAATTCTCTCACCTAATTTGGTATTTAAAAATGACTCAAGATCTGAGCTCATTAATGAGGTATTAAATTCAAAGTCTTGAATGGTCTTATCTAAAATTCTACAAGATAAAATTGAGTATATATTAAAACTTGGTTTGCAAGATTTATTTAGAGCCTCTAAAGATGCTTTGAAAGTAATTTCATCATTAGCGTCTTTTGTTGAGGATAAAAATGACCAATAAGCACCAGCATCCCTTAACCATTTGTTATCTGAAATTTTTGAGAGTATTAAAAATTGTCTCGAGGCTTTTTGGTATTTTCCTTTTCTATAATATGAGAGACCTTTGATCCATAAGCCCTCATCGTACGGTTGACTCAAGAAAGCTTCATCATTTAAAATATTTATAGCCTTATCATCTAAATCTGCAAGGTAGTAGCCATTGGCAATTTTGGAAATTAGAAAAGATTTTTCTTTTTGATTAAAATATTTTATATGGTGGTTTAAATACTCTAATGCTCCAGTAGGCCATCCTCTTCCAACTCTTGATCTTACAGTATTATAAATACTAATTTTTTTTGAGTAATTTTTATTTGAAAATATTTTATTTGATTTAGTGGAGACGGTTTCTTGTAACTTATCTTTTTGAAAGATCTCATCAAAAAGTGGGTATGAATTTTTTTTTGGTTTTTTTGCCCCATCTGGCATCCTTCTCAATCCCAATTTATAAACCCTTCTAGCTTCGTAATGATCACTATATTCACTCAACCAATCTCGGAGCTCTAAAAAACTAGAGCGATGTGCTGTTGGATGAAGAAGTTTTAAAGCTTGTACATGACCCATAAGAATTAAATTATCTAGTTTTGCTATATCTTTATCACCTTTATTAAAATTTCCATTTCTATAATCATTAAAAATACTTTTATAAAGGCCAATATCTTTAGAGCTAAGGGCAAAGATACTCTGTGAGTAAAAAAACGTTACAATTAATAAAACTATAATTCTCACTCTATCCACCAAGCTGCTTTTTAATCTCTTTTAAATCTTCCCAAGCATCTTTCTTAAGTTCTGGATTATTAATTAATAAAGACGGCTCATAAAGAACACGGCATTTTTTGGGCACCACGTCATTGGGTGTGTTGAAATCAAACCATTTTCCACGAAGAGACATGGAAGACAAGTCTGCAGCCAATAACATTTTGATGCAATAATTTGACATAATTATTAAATATTTTGGGTTAATCAATTCAATCAACCGATAATTGATAAGTTGTAAAATTGAATTCATTTTGTGGTTATTATCAAACTCACTAAGTCCCCTTGGTATATAAGACACTAAGCTTATTTGTTTCCTATCTAATTTTATGGAGGAAAGCATTTTATCGAATAACTCACCACTTGCTTTATCTATTATCTTTTCATCAGTAATGTCACATTTACCGTAAAAAAATAAAATCTTCGAATTTTTATCACCTTCTACAAGATTGATTGGTTGATTAATATTTAACTTTAATAATTCATTTTTTAAAAAATCCTCTATTTGCTCAATACTGGTTGCTTTGCTTGGACTATTGATAATATCTATATTTATTTGTTTATCGGAATCATTTCGAGATTTTTTTACTTGAAATTCCTCCAGATTCATCAATTCCAAAAGAATATTTTTTTGGTAGTCTTGGTTATTCATGATTAAAAAATTATCTTTTAGTTTATATTTTATATGTTTTTTTGGATTTATTGTATATGCATATGGGTCTCAATTAAAAAATACTTTCGAAAATCAAATTCTAAGTTCAATTTATTCTGAATACAATAATGATTATTTAATTTGGGAAAAATTACCCAAATATAATTTTTCAAATGACCATTCTTCAACCTTACTAAGTAATATTATTATAGGAAATTATACTTTTGATAATATTAGTGAAATTGAAAGTGGGTTTATTCATGAAATTGTTCTTTTTCTAAAGAATCTTGATGATGACAAATGCTTAAATATTCCTGACAAAAAACAAATTTATATTTTTGAAGAGGCTATACTAAAAAGCATAAATTTTTGGATGACTTTTTGTAATAAACACAATGTTCAAAATAATTTAGAAAATTTGAATGAAATTGATAGTCGCTTTACAAATTTGAGATATATCAATACTATTTTTTACTATCATCATAAAAATGACCTCAACAATTTAAAAAAAATTAATGAAGAAATAACATCAAATAAAGAAATACTCTCTATCTTTAATTCTAAAGAATTAAATGTTATCGATAGTATTTTCAATTATCATAACATTAATTTTCCACTTTCAGATTTTATTCAGTCATCAACTACTTTTAATAATTTGTCTATAGAATTAGATCAAAATTACGTAGTAAAGGATTATGAAGACATAATATATCTTCAACTATTTCAAACTAGCACTTATTATTATTATGCTCGTGAGTATAAAAAAGCACTTGCTTTATTATCTTATTTAATCGAAATAAATCCAGATAATAGGGATTATTATCTTTATAAAAAAATTTCATTTTTAGCAGAATTAAATCCAAGTAAAGAAATACTAAAATTAATTAAAAATTTTACCCCAACTGATAAAAATTTTATTTTTTTTAAAAACTACCTTTATATCTCAACATCATTTGAATTAGACACTGATATAAGTGACTTAGTGTATTTTATAAATAATAGCGATCATCAAACTGATTGGATAAATCTAGAGTTATCATTTCTTGTTGCGATGGAAATGTACTTTTTAAATGATAATAGTGGTGCTTTAGATTTTATAAACAAGTGTTGCATAAGTATTTTAGAGAATTCTGATGATGCAATTCATCTTTTTAAATATGGTATTTTGTTAGAGAGAAATAATGAAATTAAAAAAGCTGAAGAAATTATCCAAAAAAGTATTGATATATCTAAAAGTTCATATCCTTACATATTAAATTATCTTGCATATTTATGGGTTGAGAATGATAGAAAATTAGATCTTGCAGAAAGTATGCTTCAAAAGGCAGTAAAAGACTCAAATTACAATGATGGGGCTATACTTGATAGTTTGGGATGGCTTTATTTTAAGAAAGATAACTTAGATTTGGCAGAAAAATGGATTTATGATGCTTATCAACTTGAACCCTCAGAGCCAGAAATAATAGATCATTTATCTCAAATATATTATGAATTAGGCAGATACAAAGAGTCAAAATTTTTAGATAATAAAATTATACTATTTCATAAAGATTATTTTAAATACGAGGAAGTTTTAGGCAGAAATGAAAATAAGTAAATTAACAAGCTATGCTAAAATAAATCTTGATTTAAAAATTAAATATTATGACAAAATTATCAAAAAACATAAGATTTCTTCTAAAGTCGTTCTTTTAAAATTAAATGATTTAATTAAGATATCTAATTCTACAAAGTTACAAATTACTTATTACGATCAAAATAAAAAAATAATCAAATTGAAAAATGATATTATAAAAAAATCAATTCTATTTTTTGATAGAAAATACAAAACTAAAACAAAATTAAAATTTTTAGTTTACAAAAAAATACCAGTTGGTTATGGATTAGGAGGCGGATCCTCAAATGCAGCCTCAATTTTAAAATTTCTATATAAATATCATCAAATTACTTCAAAAAACTTTGAAAAAGATGCACCTTTAATTGGTTCAGATGTAATTATTTTTAAAGATAAATATCCAAAAATAATTGATGGATTAAGTCAGTATAAATACCTCAAGGTAAAAAAATATTATTGGAGGAAGGTTTACTTAATTTTTCCTTCACAAAAAAATTTAACTAAAAAAATTTATAATTATTTTAAAAACCATAATATGGGAGCAAAAAAACAACTAATATCTCAAAATAACTTAACTAGTTCATCCATGTTGCTAAATAAAGAGTTTAAAGAATTATTTATGTTCCTTTTGGATTATAGGAAAGATTTCTTAAAATTTGGCATGAGTGGTAGTGGATCTTCAATTTTTGTATCTTTCAAGAAAATCGCAAAAGAAAGGGCGATTTTTAGGGAGATTAATAAATTTTATCCTTCAGTTAGAATTGAAAAATCCTCTTATTTCGGATAAGTTCTTTAAATCCTGATGGGGCGTAGCCAAGCGGTAAGGCACCGGTTTTTGGTATCGGCATGCGTAGGTTCGAATCCTACCGCCCCAGCCATATCTAAGCTATAAATTGAAATAATATGAAACAACTTTTATTTTCACTTAAAGAGGGATCAGTTAGTTATCATAAAAAAGAAATTTTAAAGGAACTTGATATAAATATTCATCGAAAAGATTTTATTGCGCTTGTTGGTAAAAATGGGGCAGGGAAATCAACCCTAATGAATGTCATATCAGGTCAACATGATATTGATGCTGGTGAAAAATGGAGTATTGATAATTTTTCTGTAAATTATTTCAACCAAAATTTTGTATTAAATGATGATAATAACAGCGTTGAGCAAGAAATTTTATCTGTAATCAAAAATCAAGATAATAATTATGAGATAGATATATTTTGCAATAATTTAAGTATTGATAAAAACAGTTTAATTAAACATTTATCTGGGGGGCAAAAAAGGAGAGTAGGGCTAATCAAAAATTTAATCAAACCATCTGATCTTTTGCTATTAGATGAACCAACTAATCATTTAGACTTGGACACAATTGTTTGGCTAGAAAATTATTTAAAAAAACTAGATTGTGCAATTTTATGTGTAAGTCATGATCGACAATTTCTAAAAAACTTTACAAATAAAATATTATGGATAGATCGATCTAAAATAAAAATAAACTACAAAGGTTATAGTGATTTTGATAATTGGTCTGAGACTCTTTTATCACAAGAAGAGAG
The DNA here is from genome assembly GCA_902584795.1 of uncultured Alphaproteobacteria bacterium. Taxonomy (GTDB): domain Bacteria; phylum Pseudomonadota; class Alphaproteobacteria; order HIMB59; family HIMB59; genus HIMB59. Next base: position 49,667 of record CACIBB010000001.1, on the reverse strand, counting down.
AGAACTACAAAATAGGAAGCAATTTGTCAATTTAGAGGTGAATTGGGCTAATAAAGGAGTTAAAGCAAGAGTTAAAAGAAATACCAGAAGGTTAGAACAAGCTAAAGACTTAAAGGAAAATTTAGACAAAGATATTAGCGAATTTAAAAAAGCTACAAAAAAGATTGAAATTAATCAAATTTATGAGAATTCAAAGAATTTTAAAAATGTTGCAGAGTTTCACAATGCAGAATTTTACTATGAAGAAAATAATAAAAATTTTATTTTAAAAAACTTTAATTTAAAAATAAGCAAAAAAGATAGAATTGGTCTTTTGGGAGGTAATGGATCTGGAAAAACAACTTTTTTAAAAATTTTGCTTAATGAACTGAATTTAAAATCGGGAACTTTAAAATTAAGAAAAGAGTTAGAGTTTTCCTATTTTGACCAATTAAGAAATGATTTAAAAGACAATTTACCAATAAAGAAGGTCTTAGTCCCCTCTGGTGGCGATTACTTAAAAACGCAGGGTAAAGAGAGACATGTATGCAGTTATTTAAAAGATTTCCATTTTGATCCATCTAAAGCAAATGATCCTGTCGGGAGTTTATCTGGTGGAATGAAAAATCGACTACTTTTATCAAAAGTCTTATCAAATCCTAAAAGTGGCTTAATCTTAGATGAGCCTACTAATGACCTTGATATTGATACTTTAGATTTAGTAGAGTCTATACTTTCTAATTACAACGGGACTCTCGTAGTTGTTTCACACAATAGAGATTTTTTAGACAAATTAGTAAATAAAATATTATTTTTCAAAGGAAATGGTGATGTTTTGTTATTTAATGGCGGCTATCATGACTTCTTAAAAAACAAAGATCTTCTTGAAAATGATACTAAAAACTATTCTCAAAATGAAAATAAATCTGAAAAGAAAAATATTAATTTAAAAAATTTACATAAAAAAAAGTTAACCTTTAAATTACAATATGAGCTTAATAATTTACCCAAGCAAATAGACCTTTTGAAAGAAGAAATTGTTCATTTTGAAAAAATCATAGAGGCACCAGATCTTTATAAAAAGGACTATGAGTTATTTATTAGCACAACTAAAAAATTAGGTTCTCTCCAAATAGAATTGGAAAATAAAGAGCAAAGATGGCTAGAGCTCATGGAATTAAATTAGAAGATGAATTTAAAAAAAAAAGTAGAAGAAATCTCTAATATTTCTCATTTTGATGAAATCTGTAGTATGCTTCCATTTGAAAAAAAGGATATTTATCTTATTGGAGGAGCCACAAGGTCTTTATTATCAGATAATTACGAAAACAAAGATATTGATGTAGTTATACCAGAATTAGATGATCGAACGGTCGATAAAATTTTATATAAATATGATAGTGCAAAATATTATCAAGCTTATAAAAGTATATCGTTTGAATCAGGTGAATTTGAGTTCCAGATAAATTCATTTAGAAAAGATGTAGCCCCATCTGGAAGACATTCAAAAATTGCTAATGCCTTGAGTATTAAAGAGGACTCTTTAAGAAGAGATTTTACATTTAATAGCATATATATAAATTTAATCGGGGAGGTGTTCGATTTTTATTCAGGTGTTGAGCATTTTAAAAATAATTACTTGAAGTTTATTTTTGACCCAATTGTACAAATTCAAAAAGATTATCTAAGAGCAATAAGATATATCAGGTTTCTATCATTATTTGAAAATACAAAAACCTTTCAAGCTGATTTGGAAGCTATAATGTTACTATCAAAAAACATTACAGATTTTGTAAAAGAAAAAAAAATATCACAAGAGCTAAATAAGATCTACAAGATGCCATTTCCAATAAATACTATTTCATTTTTAAAAGAGAATAATGAGCTGAGGCAATTTTTAGATTTTTTATCTTAAAAATCAGCTTTAATAGATGAAACTACAATTGCAACAGAGGTAGCAAGATTTAATGATCTTGTTTTGTTGTTTATCGGTATTGTTATTTTGTTATTGACAGTTTTATGAATTGTTTCTGGCACACCTGCTGTTTCTTTTCCAAATAAAATAATATCATTATCTTCAAACTTAAACTCGTAAAGGTTATTGTCGGTTTTAGTAGTGGCTAAGATTATTCTGTTGTTATTTTTTTTTGAATATAAATAAAAATTTTCCCAATTTTCATGATTTACAATTTCACAATGGTCTATGTAATCCATCACAGCGCCTTTAAATCTTTTATCTGTCATGGAGAAAGGCAAAGGTTTGATTATGTGAAGGGGAAACTCTAAACAAGCAGCGGTTCTGATAATCACACCAAGATTTTGAGGCATATCGGGCTGATAGAGACAAATTGCAAATTTATGCGTCATGATGACTACTACTTATGCTACATCTTACCAATAAAATCTACTTAGATTTAAACCCAAATGTCAGATAGTAAAAAACCAAGAAGAGATTTTATTAAATTATCAGCAATGACTCTAGGAGGGGTTGGTGCTGCTAGTTTACTTATTCCTTTTATATCAAGCATGAATCCAGGCAAAGATACTCTAGCCTTGGCATCAACTGAAATAGATTTATCTCCCTTGGAAGAGGGCCAGAGTTTGACAGTGATATGGAGAGGTAAACCTGTTTTTATAAAGCATCGAACAAAAAGTGAAATTGACAGTGCCAGAAACATTTCTTTAGAGGATCTACCAGATGCAGAGGAGGACTCTGCTAGAGTTCAAAAAGATAATTGGTTAGTTGTATTAGGTGTTTGTACTCATTTAGGTTGTGTACCTCTTGGACAAAAAGCTTCGGATACAAAAGGAGATTATGGCGGATGGTTTTGCCCTTGTCATGGTTCTCATTATGATACTTCTGGCAGGATAAGAAAAGGTCCAGCTCCGACTAACTTACCTGTTCCCCCTTACGTTTTTTTAACTGATAACAGAATAAAGATAGGATAATTTAATGAGTTCAAATGAATTACAAGGTTATAAAAAAACACTAAATTCACCATACACTGGTATAAAGGGTTGGATTGATTCTAGACTCCCTCTAATAAGAATGATGGAAGCAGAATATTTGAAGTTTCCTGTCCCCAAATCACTCAATTACTTTTGGTCATTTGGTGGTATAGCTATGTTTTGCCTTATAGGACTAATTTTAACTGGAATTTTTTTAGGGTTTCACTATAAGCCCTCAGCCGATGATGCCTTTGACTCTGTTGAAAGGATCATGAGAGATGTTAGTTTTGGTTGGTTAATTAGATATTTGCATGCCAACTTAGTTTCCTTTTTCTTTATAGCTACTTTTATACACATATTTAGAGCTTTATATTTTGGATCATACAAGGCACCTAGAGAGTTAGTTTACATTTTCGGTTTGACCATGTTCATGCTGATGATGGCAACTGCATTTCTAGGATATACACTCCCATGGGGTCAGATGTCTTATTGGGGAGCAACAGTTATAACTAATCTTTTTTCAGCTATTCCTGTTGTAGGAGATGCTATACTCACATTACTTCTTGGTGACTTCACGGTTGGTGACTCAGCTGTTAATCGTTTTTATGTTCTTCATTGGCTATTAGCTTTCGCAATTGTCGGTTTGGTTGTCTTTCACGTAATTACTTTGCACATGACTGGTTCAAATAATCCAACTGGCACAGAGCCTCAAAGCTGGGATGAAACAGTGAGTTTTCATCCATACGTAACTATTAAAGATCTAAATGCTACAATATTTTTCTTTATAATTTTGGCATTTATTCTCTTTTATTATCCAAATATTTTAGGTCACTCCGATAATTACATTAAAGCTAATCCTATGGTAACTCCCGCACATATTGTGCCTGAATGGTACTTTCTACCTTTCTATGCAATACTTAGAGCTATTCCAGATAAACTAGGTGGTGTAATAGCTATGTTTAGTTCCATTCTAGCATTAGGCTTATTACCATGGCTTGACACATCTAAAGTTAGATCATGTTTATTTAGACCTATCTGGAGATATTGTGTTCTCTTATTTGCAGTAAACTTTTTAGTTCTTATGTATGTTGGAGGGAAACCTGCTGAGGGTCTTTATGTACTTATATCAAGGATTGGAACTGCATATTGGTTTTTGTTTATATTTGTTTTAGCCCCACTTGTAGGATTTTTAGAAACACCACGACAACCTCTAACTATTACAAATTATTTGCAAAGTAAAAAAGCTTAATATGAGAAAAGTTCTACTGGCCATTTTTTTATTCTTTAGTTTCAATTTGTATGGTGCTGGAGCAAAAGTTGATATTCCAAAATATGATTGGTCTTGGAAAGGATTTTTCGGAACATATGATCGTGCCTCAGCTCAAAGAGGTTTAAAAGTTTATAGAGAAGTTTGCGCAGGATGCCATTCCATGAATTATCTGTCTTATAGAAATTTAGCGGACCTTGGTTTTAGTGAAGATCATATAAAAGCTATTGCAGCCGAACACTTAGTTTTAGATGGGCCAAATGACGAAGGAGAAATGTTCGAAAGAGACGGAATTCCCTCAGATCAGTTTGTTAACCCATATCTAAATGAAAAGGCTGCTAGAGCAGCGAATAACGGAGCTTACCCACCTGATTTGTCTTTAATAGTTAAAGCTAGACCTAAAGGTGCTGATTACATTAAAGCATTATTGCTTGGTTATGTTGAACCACCAGAAGATATAAAAGTCCCAAAAGGTCAACATTACAATAAATATATGGCAGGTAATTTAATTGCCATGACATCCCCATTATCAGATGGTCTTGTTGATTACGATGATGGAACTGAAAGCACAATGGATCAAATGACAACAGATGTTACAACTTTTTTAGCTTGGGCTGCTGAGCCTAGTTTAGAGGACCGAAAGAGAATGGGTTTAAAAGTAATACTGTTTTTAATGGTATTGTTCGTCTTAGCTTATATTTCTAAACAACAAATTTGGAGAGATATTAAACATTAAATAAGAAGTGGATGATATCGCCATCTTTAACTACATATTCTTTTCCCTCTAATCTTAACTTTCCTTTTTCTTTTGCGCCACTTTCTCCTTTATACTGGATATAATCATCATAAGAAATCGTTTCAGCTCTTATGAAACCTTTTTCCATATCACTATGAATTTCACCAGCGGCATTGGGTGCTAACGTACCTCTAATAATCGTCCATGCTCTTAGTTCTTTCTCACCAGCAGTAAAAAAATTTATATAATTTAGAAGCTCATAACCTTTTTTAATAACTCTTTTAAGACCGGTTTCTTTAAGGCCTATACTATCAAGAAACATTTTTTTTTCTTCATGATCGCTTATCTGTGAAATTTCTGACTCGATTTTAGCACTTACAAGCAGTGTCTCTGAATTATTCAATTTAGAATATTCTTCAATAGACTTAGTGTATGCGTTTCCATTTACAGATGAATTTTCATCAACATTACAGACATATACAACAGGTTTAATAGATATAAGTTGAAAGATATGCAAAAATTCAATCTCATCTTTATTTAAGTTGTTCAAAATTCCTTTTTCTTTAGAAATAAGATCTATGGCTTTTTCAATTATCAATATCTTTTTTTTATCTTCATCTGTTTTTTGAGTTTTTTTTAGTTTCTGATAATTTTTTTCCAAAATCTCTAGATCAGATAATGCTAATTCTGCATTAATAATTTTGATATCTTCGAGAGGATTAATTCTATTTTCAACGTGTTGTATATCATCATCTTCAAAACATCTAACAATATGAAATAACGCATTTACTGAGCGTATATGAGATAAAAAAGAGTTCCCTAGACCTTCTCCTTTAGAGGCCCCTTTTACTAGACCTGCAATATCAACTATTTCAAAAGCTGCAGGAATTATTTTTTGTGGATTGCATATTTCAGCGAGTTTTTGAATTCTATCATCTGGTACTCTTACTAGAGAGCTATTTGGGTCAATCGTTGCAAAAGGATAATTGGCTGCTAGAGCTTGCTCATTTTCGCATAAAGCATTAAATAAAGTAGACTTACCAACATTTGGCAGGCCTATAATTCCGCACTTCATTTAAATGCCTAGATTAGATAAATGTTTTGATACAAATATCTGCGATAGGTTTAAGAATATAACTTCAAATAATAAGATGAGCTGTTTCTTTTCTTCTGTATTAAAGTTACCCAGCACATGTCTAGTCACCTTATCTTTATCACCAGGATGTCCAATTCCAATCCTAAGTTTCCAATAGCTATCTCCAATTTTACTATTGATACTCCTTAACCCATTATGACCAGCGTTTCCTCCCGCAAATTTAATTTTTATCTCCCCTAAATCCAAATCTAATTCGTCATATAAAACAAATATCTCATCTGATTTATTGAGTTTATTTGTTTTGAGACTCAGTATACCGTCACCGGATTCATTCATATAACTTTCAGATAAAGCGATTTGACATTTTTGTCCATCAAGAAGAAAAGAATTAGAAAGTTTAAAGTTCTTAAACTTTTTTAGTTTGAGTTCTAATTTATCTACTAGAAATTCTCCAAGTAATATTCCAGCGTTATGCCTATTATTTTTATGTTTAATTGTTGGATTGCCTAAGCAATATAAAGTAAGCATATAGATAGACTATATTATTCGGCTGCTTTTTCTTCTTCTTTCTTATCTTCGGTTTTTTCTGATGTTTCTTCAGTTGTCTCTTCGGTTTCTTCTGGTTCTGGTTCTTTTTCAACCTTTGGAGCCTGAACTGTAGCTAACATAAAATCTCTACCTTGAATAGTCGGCTTCATTCCCTCGCCCAAAGTCACAGAACTTAATCTGATATCATCACCAATTTCTTTGCCCTCAAGAGAAATAACAAATTTTTCTGGTATATTATTAGCAAGGCAAGACAACTCGATTTCTCTTCGAACAACGTTTAAGATACCACCTTGTTTTAATCCAGGAGACAACTCTTGGTTTATAAATTCAACAGGGACTGATATTACGATTCTAGTTTTTTCATCCACTCTTTGAAAGTCTACATGTATGGGGTTGTGTTTAACCTTATGTCTTTGAATACTTTTGACAATAACTGCTTCTTTTTTATCACCAAATTCGACTTCAAATATTTTTGAGTAGAAGCCACCCTCATCAAATCTTTTTTTAAGCTGAATAGTGTCAACTGCAACCATTACAGGGTCAGTTTTCCCCCCATAAATAATAGAAGGTATCAAACCCTCTTTAAAATATGGGTTAGTATTTCCTTTTTTTCGCTCTTTAGCTGGGATATTTCCACTGATTTTCATAGGCTGAGTTTATACAACAAAATCCTAGATTAATCAAACAGAGAAGATATAGAAGTTTCGTTATTAATACGCTTTATAGCCTCACCAAAAAGTGGAGCTACAGATAAATACCTCATTGATGAGGGTACTTCAAAAGTGGGTTTGATTGTATTGGTACAAACCATTTCCTCTAAAACTGAATTATTAATGTTATCTAAAGCCTTTCCAGAGTAAACACCATGAGAACAGTATCCATAAACCTCTGTCGCACCACTCTCCTTAAGAGCTTTAGCCGCATTGCAAATTGTTCCTCCTGAGTCAACCAAATCGTCAACAATTATACATTTTTTTCCATCAACCGAGCCTATGACATTCATAGCATTAGACACACCTGGGGCGTCTCTACGTTTATCAATTATAGCTAAATCAGCGTCGAGTTTTTTTGCAAATGCTCTAGCTCTTAAAACACCTCCGACATCTGGAGAGACAAATACAAGATTTTCATCTCTTTTATTTGATTTAATGTCATTCATGAACAAGTTAGTTGCATAAAGGTTGTCTAAGGGTATATCAAAAAAACCTTGAATTTGACCTGCGTGTAGATCCATTGTTAAAACTCTATTTGCACCAGCTGTAGTTATTAGATTGGCTACTAATTTTGCTGATATAGGAGTTCTTGGTCCTGTTTTTCTATCCTGCCTTGCATAACCAAAGTATGGCAAAACAGCAGTGATTCTTTTTGCAGATCCACGTTTTAGAGCATCAATTGCTACCAATAATTCCATTAAATTGTCATTAGCAGGGAAAGAAGTTGATTGAATTAAAAAAACATCTTCTCCTCTAACATTTTCACCAATTTCAACAAATATTTCTTTATCAGAAAACCTTGTCATAGTTACATCAGATAATTGAATTTTTAGATATTCTGAAATCTCTTTAGATAACTCAATGTTACTATTTCCAGAAATAATTTTCATTAGTTAGCTCGGTTATATAGTAAAATGTATATCCATACAAAGTTAAATTATAGATACTAAGCTTAAATTTCTCCCATAATCTCTATATTTGAGATGAATACTTCTTCGATAACTAAAATATTTTATATTTTTGAAAGTATCTATTTTTGAGTCTACAATTTCAGAAATACCTAAATCGTTCAATTTACGTTTAGCAAGTTTAGGAAGGTCAAAATAATATTTATTATCTTTTTTAGTCCATAAACCTTTAACTTTAAATTTCATATCATTTATGAATTCTCGAGATACCTCGTAAGAGTTCTTTCTTATACAAGGCCCAATATAGACCTTTATATTTGATTTTTTGGAGCCAATTTTAATCATTTTCTTTATGGTATTTTCGATAATATCTCTTTTTAAACCTCTCCATCCTGCATGGCAAATTCCTATGACTTTATTTCGGTAATCAATAAATATTATTGGCAAACAATCAGCTGTCGTAATACCAAGAATAAATTTATTATCTCGTGTTACAACACCATCACAATTGTAAATAGATTTATTTTTTCTGACTATAAGACATTTGCTTGAATGTGATTGGTTAGGAATAATTAATACTTTTTTTTCTTTAGATATGAGATTTTTAGCAATTTCAATATTTTTTTTTACATTTTTTTTATTATCTCTAGACTTTAATCCGCAATTAAGAGAATTATAAATTCCCTTTGATTTTCCATTTTTATTATTTAAAAACTTAAATTTTACTGATCGTTTCATATTTTTTAAAAGAGAGATTCAAAAATACTTTACCCATATCATTAAATTTTTCTCCACTAATTAACTCTATAATTTCTCTTATATTCTTGTTACTTGATTTTAGATATTCGTTTGGGAGATTATTACAAATTAAATCTTTTTGGTTTATGATTTGTGGATTTTTACTAATAAAAAAATCCTTTAATAACTCGAAATTAACCCCGAAAGAATAATCTACGTTTTCAAATTTATCAAATAAGTCTAATTTTTTATGGCTTGATAATAATCTAAGAGTACTTTTTAATGGCAATTTCGTGTAGCCATAATCAGTTGTAGTAAAAAAATAATTTTTACAATTTAAGTTTTGAATATCACTAAGTATATTCAAAATTAAATTTGAATGTTCAAGTATATCATTATTTTTAAATTTGTATTTTGAATAGCGATCTATTAATTCTCCAGATATTGCCGCACTATGTTGAATTAAAAAATATTTATTATTTTCTTTTGATATTTTTATTTCATTAAAATTACCGTTATTAAATATAAATTGCTTAGACCCAAAGGCGTCAAAAAATTCGTTAGAGTAAATAAAAACAGTATCATCGTTATCTATTTCATAATCATAGATATTTTCTATAAAATTAACTTTCACACCTAATCTTTCAAAAATTTTTTTTTTAAAATAATCACTTCTTTCTAATAAAGTAATGTTATTAACATTGATATTCTTTGATTTAAGATAATGGTATATATCTAATGTGAGTATCCCATTACCAGGCCCTAACTCCAATAAATTTACATTTTTTGTCTTTGGAAATTCTTTTAAAAACTGATTAGAAAGGGCTATGCTAAATAAAGAGGATATCTCAGGAGATGTTATAAACTGACCATATTTGCCAATTTTTTCAATATTTGGTTTATTATAAAAGCCTGAGTCTTTATCAAAATTAGAGATTTCTATAAAATCTTGAATGTTGATTGAACCAACTGATTTGATGATAGTATCTATTTTTGTTTGTATTGACATATATATAGAAAATAAAAACCAAGTATGACAATTGGAATTGATAGTAGTTGACCCTGAGATAATAAGTCAAATCTTAAGCCTAATTGAATGTCAGGCTCTCTAAAATTTTCAATAAATATTCTTGTTAATCCGTAGTTAATTAAAAAGAAAGAAGTTATATAACCACTTTTTAATTTAAATTGATAATAAAAAAATAAGAGTAAAATAGCTGGTATTAATCCTTCAAATACTGCTTCATATATTTGCGATATATGTCTATGTAAATCTTCATTTGGGTAACGAACGCTTAAAAAAAATTCTGTTGGCTTGCCTATTAATTCTTTATTTAGAAAATTAGAAATTCTACCTAAAAAAATTCCAACTGGAGCGGTTATACTTAAAAGGTCAGATAATTTAAAAATAGAAATATTTTTTTTATTTGAAAATATGATAGTTGTTAAAATTATACCAATTAAAGCTCCGTGAAATGACATACCACCTTGCCAAACCTTAAATATTTCAAAAGGGTTTTGAATATAAAAATTTAAATTATAAAAAATTGCATAGCCTAACCTTCCACCAATTACGACAGAAATAAATAAATAAAAAAACAAATCTTCGAGTTTTTTTTTATCCAAACTAAATTGCTTTAAATTATTTAATGCAAAAAAATAAAAGTAAATAAATCCAAGAATATAAGATATGCTGTACCATCTTATGGCAAAACCAAACAGCTCAAAAGCTACTGGCGATAAAAAGCTAGGATATTCAAACACTGTAAAAACTAATAATACAACTTATGTGTCACGCAAAGATAAACTTTATCTTAAGATATCAAAAATAGTTTATAATTCAGTTGAAGTTGCTAAAATTTTCAACGATTTCAAATCAGATTTTCAAAGATTAAAGAAATATTTAATCAACAGAAAAAGTTAAATTTAACCAATATTAAGCAATTTAATACTATATATAGTATTTACTAAGATAAGTAATGTGATACATATTGTGTATGTCTCAAAAAAACATTGATTCTAGCCCTATTTCTATTCTCGAAGATATTTTCAATGTTAAGCAGTTATCTAAAAACAACAAAAACAAAGATATTTCTCTTCTAACGGAGATCCATGAACAAAAAGTAATTATGGATTTTCAATGGATTGATGATTTAAAAGTTCTCATATCATCATTTAGCATTGACAATTATGAATATAGTTTTTTAACCAATCATATGAATAAAATAAACAATAATTTGGTCATTGGGACACTTAAACAAAATTATAATAATAAAATTATTTATAGACATAGTCTCCCAATTTCAAGAAAAGTAACTACAGAAGATCTTAGAAGTTATTTAGAAAATATTTTATCTGAATTTAATCATCTAGTTTCAGTGTTACTAAAAGGAGATAAAGTCGTCGAAACCACTCAAACTTTAATTAATCAAAAAATTGTCGGCCACGCTTAAGCCAAAAGTACTTTTTATAGGTTTTGGACACCTTGCTAAATCCTTAATATCAAAAAAATTACTAAAATCTGCGAACATTCATGCATTGAATTCAAAAAGTATAATAAAAAATATTAATCTAAAAAAAAAAATATCTAATTTCAATAATGACTATAATTATATATTTCTTCTTATTCGACCAAATACATTCCTAACTTCCGGAAATCAATTCCAGAAATTTCTTTCAAAAGAAACATTAGTAATTTCTTGTATGGCTGGTATTAGATTATCAACAATTGAAAAAACCTTAAAATCGAAAAAAATTATAAGAATAATGCCAAATATAATGGCTTTAAATAACATATCCCAAACTCATATTTATATGAAAAATAAAAATTTATTTGATAACAAAATAAAAAAACTATTATCCACTTTCGGAACAATTATTAGAGTTAGGAACGAAGATCAAATTAATTTTGCTACATCAGTTTTTGGTAGTGGACCAGCATTTATTGCATATATAGTAAATATTTTTTTAAAAGCCTCAAAAAAACTTGCAAAACCTCATAACATGAATGAAAAAGATGTAATAGAATTATTCAAAAATGTATTAGAGACTAACTATACATCTAAAATGTTAGATGCTTTTGTAAGCTCTATATCTAGTAAGAAAGGAACCACACAAGCTGGTGTTAATTATATTAAATCACAAAAAATAGAGAAAATATTATATACTACACTCCTAAAAGCTTACAAAAGAGCCAAGGAAATAGATAGTGAAAAAAAAAATACAAAATCTCAATAAAACAAATTTAAAAAAACTAAATACCATGGCTCATTTAAAGAGCTTTCCATCTAAAATTAAATCAATTAGTTCAGAATATCATGACCTCAATGTTTTTATTAGAGATTTTGAAAATTTTATTTCAACCGAATTAAAAATCCCTGCAAAAGATCTTTCCTTACAAGACAAAATTTTTGAAGGTATAATTAATCGATTAGATTTCTTAAATGATTACAAAAATATAACACTTAGAATTTATTTGGAGTCACAGAAAAAACCAAAATATTTCTTAAATTTATCAAAAAATATTAATAATTATTTTAATTCATTTTTAAATTCTCACGTAGAAAAAATAATAACTAATATAATCTACCTTTATGCTTTTAATGTCTGGATTGAGGATAATAATAGTATGGACAAAACTATGGCTTCTATAGGAAACGCATTCGATAATCTTAATAAGGTAAAGTCATTTATGAGAAAAAGATGATTAATTATTCTGACTTTGAAAAAGTTGACATCAGAGTTGGAACAGTGATTGAGGCAAAAATAAACAAAAAATCTAATAATCCAAGCCTATATTTAGTTATAGATTTTGGTGAAAAGATTGGCGAAAAAAAAACCTCAGCACAGCTTACCAAATATTATCTTCCAGAGGAATTGATTGGTAAACAAGTAGCTGCGGTTATAAACTTCCCTCCAAAACAAATTGGCAAAATGATTTCCGAGGTATTAGTCTTAGGCTTTCCTGATGATGATAATAACCCGGTATTGGTAATGCCCTCAATTAAAATCTCAAATGGTGGAAAGCTTTTTTAGACTAAATTTGTAATATAACAGTTACTTTTAAGCCACCATGTGAAGATTTTTGGAAATTTAATTCTCCATTATTTAATTTTATTAGTTTTTGAACAATAGACAGACCTAATCCAGTACCTTGATTTAATTGATCAGAGCCTTTAACAAAAGGCCTTATCAACTGTTCTTGTGACAAATTTGTTCCTGGACCATTATCTTCAATTTCTATTTGCCACTTATTATTCAAAAAATTGGAACTTATAAATATTTTTTCTGCAAATTTATCAGCATTATCCAGTATGTTCATAATCGCTCTTGTAATTTGATTTTTTCTAATAAATATTAGATCTGAATTATTGCTTAAGATCTCTAGTTTTGAGTAATTTTTAGCTAAATTAGCTATAAAATCAGAAGTATTGACCTCATCCAAATTTTCATTTTTTTCATTTTTAATAAAGTCTAGATAATGATTAAGCATTATATTCATCTCTGAAATATTTTGAGAAATTGAGTTCTTTAATGTTTCGTTATTAATTTCCTCAATCATTAAGTTAATTCTTGTAAGGGGTGTTTTTAAATCATGACTAATACCAGCTAACATATTTCTTTGATTATCTAAAGTGCTATTAATGTTGTTATGCATGTTATTAAAGTCTTTAATTAGTCCTCTAACTTCCGATGATCCAGTTGGTTTTAAATTTGGAGTTTCAATACCTCTTCCAAAACTTCTTGTAATAATCCCAAGCCTTTTAAGTGGTTGAATTTGTTTTTTTATAAATAAATATGATATCAAAGATAAAATAATACTTATAGCAATTGTCCACAGAAAAAAACCGCCAACAGTTTTAGTCTCTACTCTTTTTTTTGGAACTAAATAAAAGTATTCTAATTTTTTTTCATCAAAAAAAATAAAGTGGCTTTGATTTTGAATAACTTCAAAATTTCCAGATATTTGATTTAGGGAATTTTTCATTCGTTTTTTGAATATCCAATTTGATACTTCCTCGGTTTTACTAAAATCTAAATTATTAGTTCTTATAATTTGTAAAGTATTTGCATAATTATCAAGAGAGGGTGAGTCTTTTTGCATTTCCAAAATTTTTATTTCATTGGAAATTGATTGGGCACTTCTTTTTAATACTAAATCCCAGTGCAATTCTAAAAATATAACAATTCCTATAATTTGAACTAATACTATAGGTATTGTTATTAGATAAACTGACCTTACTAAAAGGCTTTCAGAAAAATTATTCCATTTTAACATTAAATGAATATTTTATATCCTTTGCCATGAACTGATCTAATAATATCTTTTAAATTGCATTCTTTTTTTAGTTTTAATCTTAATCTGGAAATTTGCATATCACCGCTTCTAGACAAATAATCAAGTCCTAATTCTGTATTTAATAAATCTCTGGTTAGATATTGATGAGAATTATTAATTAATAGTTTTAAGATTTTTACCTCATTACTAGAAAGATTTATATTTTCCTTTTTAAAAAATAATTGTTCTTTTTTTAAATCAAATTCAGTATCATTTCCAAAATTTACTAAATCAAGTGATTGTTTTTTTGAAATATTTTTTTCTATTTTTAGTAATAACTCCCTTGAGTCAAAAGGTTTACCAATATAGTCGTCAGCTCCAAGCTCTAATCCGGTAACTCTGTCATCCACGTTACTTAATGCGGATAGAAAAATTACTGGTGTATTAACTCTATTTTTAATTGAGTTTTCATAAAAATCTAAACCAGTGCTATCAGGAAGCATTACATCTAAAATTATCAGATCGAATAAAAATAATTTAATTAATTTTTTTGCCTCTTCAATGTTTACAGCTTTAGATACAACATAATCATTATTTACTAATAATTTTTCGATAAGAGCCTGGAGTGTTTCATCATCCTCAACTAAAAGTATGTGCTTATCATTCATTACAAAGATTCTATTATGTTTATGAAACCTGACATATTTTTGGGATCAGTTTTTTTAAAGATTTTAATAATTTTTTCGTTTATTTTATCAGTTGTTCTTTGTATTAATTCCTCTCCCTTTTTAGTAATTAATATTTTTTTATCATCTAACTTTAATACGTTTTTCATTTGTAAGTCTTTTAATATTAAATTTAAATTTTGTTTTTTTAAAAAAACTTTATTTGCTATATCAATTTTTCTCCTAAATCCTTTTTTAATCTCTAAAATGACTAACAATTCATTAAATGTTAAATTATTCAATTCACAACAAATTTGAATTTCTTTTTGAAGGGATTTGTAAGATCTATGTAAACCTAAAATTATTTCCAGAATATTTTCTTTTTTAAAATATAAAGTATCGGCAAAACTTAAATTCATAAGATATAAATATAATTATATTGTGAAATTTAATAAATAATATTACATTATTTCGAATTATGGAAATTATCCCTTTTGATAAAAGAATTGGTTTTATTTGGTATAATGGTGAGTTCGTTGAGTGGCAAAATGCTACGACTCATGTCTTAAATCATGGACTTCATTATGGTAGTTGCGTTTTTGAAGGACTGAGGGTTTATGGCGAAAAAATTTATGAATTAGAAAAACATACTGATAGATTATTTTTTTCTGCTCAAAGAATGGGCATAGAAGTACCATATTCAAAAGATGAAATAAATAATGCTCAAGAAGCGACAATAAAAAAAATGAACATAAAATATGGTTATGTTCGCCCAGTGATTTGGAGGGGAAGTGAAATGATGGCTATCTCTGCACAGAAGAATAAAATAAATGTAGCTGTTGCTACTTGGGAATGGCCAAGTTATTTCACTAAAGAAGACCGATTAAAAGGCATATCTCTTCAAACAGCAGTGTGGAAAAGACCACCCCCAGATTGCATACCTACTGACACTAAAGCTGCTGGCCTATATATGATTTGTACTTTAAGTAAGCATGAGGCTGAAAAAAATGGTTTTACAGATGCTTTGATGCTTGATTATAAAGGTAGAGTAAGTGAGTCTACTGGATCAAATATTTTTTTGGTAATTAATGGAGAAATTCATACTCCCGTGCCTGATTGTTTTTTAAATGGAATTACACGTCAGGCTGTCATTGAAATTGCTAAAAATGAGGGTATTAAAGTTATTGAAAGAGATATATATCCAGATGAAATAAAAAATGCCGAAGAAATTTTCCTTACAGGTTCTGCTGTAGAAGTAACCCCGGTAGGAAAAATAGATAATCAAACTTTTAAAGTTGGAGATATTACAGCTAAGATTTCAAGTCTGTATATGAAAGAGGTAGACCCCAACTACAAAGATAATTAATTAATAATATCTTTCCATTTTAACATTTTTTCATTATCTAAGTTTTTTTGTAATACCGTTTCTTTTTCATCATTATCTAATAAATGAAATTTCCAAAAAGCTACATCTATCTTTAAGCTATCAATCACAAACTCACAAGCTTCTATAGCGTTAGCACGATGAGTAGAAGCAGTAATTATTAAAACAATTTTTTCTCCTAAATCTAATTTTCCTATTCGGTGAATTATTAAACATTCATTTAGTTTCCAACTACTTAATGCTTTGCTTCTTATTTTTTTAAGCTGAGCTAATGCTAATTCTTCATAACACTCCAAATAAATTCCTTTTATTTTCTTATTTGATGAGCTTAAATCAGATCTAACTGTTCCCAGGAAAAAACTATATGCACCATTTGTGTCTGATGAAACACATTTAAATTCTGTTTCTAGATCAAAATTATCATTAGTTATTTTAATCATTATCCACCTGTAACGGGAGGTAACAAAGCTAATATATCACCATTATTTAGTATTTGATTATCATCATCTATTTCCGTTAAGTTTAAAAAATATTTTACACTCTTATCTTCAAATATTTCTTGAAATACAGGGTCTTTTGAAATGAGATTATTTTTCAATTCTTTAAAACTTATTTTTTGTTTTAATTCAATTAAGTCATGACTTTTTTTAAGCTTTACTCTTATCCAAGAAAAATATTTTAATGTAATATTCAAATATGTTTAAGACCTTTTGCTACATAATTATATCCAGATAACAAAGTAATTATAGCGGCTAGCCATAATGTAACTAAGCCTAAATTCCAAAGATAATCATTTAATTCAAAACCTAAACCTATTATTAGAATAGATAAACTAACCATCTGAAATGTAGTTTTATATTTAGCTAGTTTGCTTACTGGCATATCAGTATTTAGTTTAGCTAAAAATTCTCTTAAACCAGAAATTGCAATTTCTCTTAATAATATAATTATGGCTGGAATAACATGAATGTCTGCAATTACTCTCGTGTCTATCAAAACAATGATGACAGCTGCTATTAATAATTTGTCAGCGATAGGATCAAGTAAAGTACCAAGCTTAGATGATTGATTCAATGTTCTTGCTAAATATCCATCAAAATAATCAGATATAGATGAAACTATAAAAAGTAAGCCTGCAACAAGGACTACTTTAGAATTATCGGAGAACAGTAAATATAAAATTATGGGAATTAAAATAATTCTTACAAAAGTAATAATATTGGGAATAGTGTAAATTTTAGCCATTTATCTTATCTAATATAGCCTTAATATTTTTCGAATTTAATCCTTTTATTTGAGCTAACTCATCTCTGTTAGCTTTCTTTAGATTTTGAACACTACCAAAAAAATTGATGACTCTCATTTTTTTCATTTTCCCAATGCCAGATATATCATCCAAAAAACTTGTTTTTAGGGAGTCGGACATTCTTTTCATGCTATTTTTTTTGGATAATTTGTGAGCTTGATCTCTCATTTTTTGGATAAAACCCTCAATTTGAGGGCTATCTTTCAAAGATAAGTTTTTTTCGCTTAAAGTATGATATCTGTCAAATCTAAAATCTCGTTTAAAACCTTTAGATACCCCAATTAACTTTATACTTTCGCTAATACCACTCTCATCAATGATTTCTTGGCAAATTTTTAAATAAGGTTGACCCCCGTCAATAATTATTAAATCTGGTAAAATTTTATCATCTTTAGAGAAACGGGATTTAAATACCTTTCGAATTAAATCTGCATCACCAAACTTTTTTAAATCATAATCTTTAAATTTATATGTTCTAGAGTCTTTTATACTAAAACCCTCTTCATTAAATACTACGTAGGATGCCACAGCATAGTTGTTACCAAAAAAACTATTATCGTAAGCTTCAACACGTTCAATTTTATTATCAATATTAAACCTATTTTTTATTAAAGTTAAAATTTCTTGATTATTAATAAATTTTTGTTTTTGAAGATTTACTTCTTTATCATTTCTTTTTGCGGTAAGTTTCGAAATTTTCCGAACACCATTAATTTTGCTACTTTTTAGAAATACATCAATTTTGTAATTACCCCTCATAATAGACTTAAATTCATTATATCTGTCAATTTTTTTTGAAATTATTATTTTATTAGGTCTAAAGTTTTTTAAATAAAATTGTATAATTAAAGAAGTGAGGTCTATATCATCTTCAAACTTTTCAGAATAGTAAATTAGATTCCCGCCAAGATATCGTCCATACCTTATGAAACCAATGTATATTGAGAAATGTTTTTTATCGTCAATATGGATATAGTCATAATTTGTATCTTGAGTACTAATTTTCACTTCCTCTCTGATGATAAAATTTAAAGATTGTATACTATCTCTTAGCTCTGCTGCCTTTTCATAATTTTGATTTTCACTAAAATAAACCATTTGTTTTTCCAATTTATCAAATATTTTTTTTTGGCCTCCTTGAAAAAATTTAACTGTATCATCAACTTGATTATTGTATTCATTTTGACTAACTTTATTTACGCATGGTGCGGAGCATTGTTTTAAATCATAAAGTAGGCATGCCCGTTTTCTATTTTTAAACTCTAAATCACTACAACTCCTTAGCTTAAATGATTTCTGCAAGATTTTTATGACTTTGTCTGTTTTTAACGCTGAGGTAAATGGACCAAATACTTTGTCCTGATTAGAAAATTCATTTCTAAATCTTGTCAGTCTTGGAAAGTCACCTTTAGTAATTTTAATTAATGGAAAGCTCTTATCATCCTTTAAACGAATGTTATATTTCGGAGAAAATTTCTTAATAAGTAAAGCCTCTAATAATAATGCATTTCTCTCAGACTCTGTTAGCTCAAAATCAATATTTACTGTTTGTGAAACCATTTTTTGAAGTCTTCTTGGAAGTTTTGGTAAATTACCGTAATTAGACAATCTCCTTTTGATATTAATAGCTTTTCCTATATAGATCGGGTTATCTTTTTTATTTTTAAAAAGGTAAACCCCTGAACTTTGAGGTGCGTCTTTTATTCTGTTTTTGAGAATTTCAAGCCCAATCATAAGTCTATATTACAGACATTTTATAAATCGCAAAAAAAATTAATGAGTTTCTAATCAAAAAATAGATAGTATAAATAACTAAATTATCAAATTAAAATATGGACTGGGATAAACTTAAAATTTTTCATAATGTTGCACTAGATCTTAATATCTCAGAAGCAGCTAATAAAATGAATATAAGTCATTCATCCATAAGTAGACAGATTAGCTCACTAGAGAGAGATTTAAAAGTATCATTATTTAAAAGGCATGCCAGAGGACTAACATTGACTGAGCAAGGAAAAATTTTATTCAAAACAGCACATGATATATTTGGAAAGATAGCTCTAACTGAGTCCCAGTTAACTTCCTCTAAGGAGAAACCTACAGGCTCACTACACATAGCTGCCACTGTTGCATTTGGTACTACATGGCTTGCACCAAGAATAGCAAAGTTTTCAAACTCATATCCTGATATAGATATATCTATAAGAATTGAAAATAAATATACAGATCTTTCCTTAGGTGAAGCTGATGTAGCTTTACGATTAAAAGAGCCTACACAAATGGATTTAATTCGTTTTCCTTTGTATGAGTTTCAATTTAAAATTTACTCATCACCAGAATACATCGAAAAATTTGGTATACCAAAAAGTGTGAGTGATTTATCAAAATATACAATAATTGCCTTTGGTCATGATGTTGAGCCATCTATACCCGATGTAAACTGTATTTTAGATTTAATTCCTAAATCAAAAAAACCCAAGACTATTTATATATCAAATATGTATGGAGTTATGAGGGCTATTGGAGGAGGAGCGGGCATTGGTGCCTTACCAGAATATATGAAAATATCTAATAACAATCTTGTTCCTATTTTACCTAATGCAAATACTCCAAAGACAATAATTTATTTTACTTATCCTCCTGAATTAAAGGGTTCTAAAAAAATTGAAGCTCTCAGAGATTTTTTAGTGAGAGAAGTAAATAAAGAAAAAAAAATTTAGTCTTTTTTTACAAATTTTTTATTACAGTAGTTACACAGAATTTCTTTTTTTTTACCAAATTTAAAATAAACAGCTGGATGACCTAAATCACCACTTCCACCATCGCACATTACTATATCAGTATTTTTTGAAACATATTCGATGCGGTCTACTATTTTGTTTTGATCGCTCATAGCGAAACGAGTTCTGAGACTAAATTCGTATATTTTTTTGGGTCGTCAAGGCTTTCACCTTCCATTAGCTTTGCATGATCATAAAGAATTTCACAGAATTTGTCTTTTTGATTTTTATCTAAAGATTTTAATTTATTGACTAATTCATGATTAATGTTTATTTCTAAAATTCTTTTTTCATCAGAAATATTTTGATTATTAGCGGCCATCAGTTTTTTTAAATGCATATCCATATCATTCTCATCAGCTACTAAACATGCAGCACTTGTAGTAAGTCTTTTAGAAATTTTTACATCTTTAACTTTATCCTTCAGATTGTCTTTTAAAAATCCAACAAAATCTTTGTCTTCCTTTGGCTCTTCTTTATCTTTTTTTGACTCTTTTTTATCCTCAATATCTACTTCACCTTTGGTAATAGATGTAAATTCATAATCTTTGAATTTCATTTTCATTGGTATCCAGAATTCGTCAACTGGATCGGTAATTAACAAAACATTTATTTTTTTATTTTTAAATAGTTCCATTTGAGGGCTATTAATGAGGTTTTCCTTGTTTTCACCTGATATGTAATAGATTTTCTTTTTATCATTTGAAAAATCAGTTACGTATTGATTCAAAGTAATCATTTCCTTTTTCTCAGAGCAGTTAAATGTTGAAAACTCAAATATTTGATCATGAAATTCATTAAATTCATAAAGTCCCTCTTTTACGACAGGTCCAAAATTCTTCCAAAAATCTTTAAATTCTTCTGGCTTCTTTTTTTTTAATTCTAGAATTTCTTTTAAAACTCTTTTTGTAATAGCATTAGATATTTTATTAATTACAGCATTATTTTGTAAAATTTCTCTTGAAATATTTAAACTAAGATCTTCTGTGTCTACAACACCCGGCACAAATCTAAGCCAAGCTGGAATTAATGCATCTAACTTATCAGAAATAAATACCTTATTTACATAGAGTTTTAACTTGTTTTTCCGATCTGGATGGTAAAGATCTTGAGGCTGCGATTTGGGTAAATATAAAAGGGCAGTATAATTTACAACTCCCTCAGCTTTAAAGTGAATAGTTGTTAAAGGCTCATCATAATAATTTGAAACTTGATTATAAAAAGATTTGTAGTCATCTTTTTTAATTTTTGATTTATCTTTTAGCCAAATGGCTTCAGCGGAGTTTACTTGTTCTTCAGTTTTATTATCTTTTTTCTTATCATTTTTATCTTCTTCAGATGTAACAAAAATGGGGAAAGGAACAAAATCAGAATACTTTTTTATAATTTCCTCAATTTTATATTTACTAAAGAACTCTTTCTCATCTTTCTTAATTGATAACGTAATTTCAGTTCCAATTTCATTGTATTCCGTTTCCTCAATTGAAAATGTACCTTTACCATCTGAAGTCCATAGGTAACCACTGGATGAGTCATATTTTTTTGATCTAACTACAACTTGATCGGAAACCATAAATGATGAATAGAAACCAACTCCAAATTTACCAATTTGATTAATATCTCCCTTTTTATCACCCATCTTTTTAATAAACTCTTCTGTGCCAGATTTAGCTATTGTGCCTAAATTTGATTGCATATCTTTATCATCCATGCCAATCCCATTATCTTTTATTGAGATAGTTTTATTTTTTTCATTGAGATGAATTCGAATTTGGAATTTACTTGTTTTAGGAGCTTTGGAGTCAGTCTGACTAACATATCTAAGCTTTTCGCAAGCATCTGATGAATTTGATATTAATTCACGTAAAAATATTTCCTTTTCGGTATAGAGTGAATTAGCGACTATATCTAGGAGCTTTGATACTTCAGTTTCGAATTTTACAGTTTTCTTTTCCGCTTGTTGTTTAGTCATTTTTTTCTAATATCCTTATTATAAGCAATGTTTACCAATGATAATACTGAGTGTTCTACAAAAATTTCTGTCATTTCACAAAGTAAATTTGATAAATGGTTTTTAACACAATCATCTTTTACTAAAAATTGGGCTTTATCTAATAATTTCAAGGCAGAATCAGGAAAAATTCTCAAAATTCCCTATGAAGACGGAAGATTGAAAGAGGTCATATTAGGAGAGGGCATAGATAAAAACCTAGAAGCAATTAGTGCTTTTTCTGCATCTAACATAGGTAACTATTATATTTCATATAAATTTGCCAAATCAAAGGAGTCTGAAATACACAAAGCATGGGCTTGGGGCAACTATAAGTATCAGTCTAAATCCAAAAAAAATTTATTATACATAAAGGATCAAAAGGAATTAGAGTTTTTAACTTTTTACTCAGATTGTATAAATTTTTCAAGAGACTTGATAAATAGCCCTGCAAATAAATTGAACCCATCAACTTATTACTCAAAAATTAAAAATAATAATTTGTTTAAAAGTTTTAATTTTATTGATTACACTGAAAAAGAAATAAATTCAAATTTTCCTTTGACATGTGCCGTTGGGAAATCTTCCTCTTCAAAACCAAAAGTGATTGAAATAACAAATCGAAAACTTTCAAAAAAAGATAAACCATTGGTTATTATTGGAAAAGGTGTCACATTTGACACAGGTGGTGTAAACGTAAAACCAGGTATCTCAATGAGAAATATGAAAAAAGATATGGGAGGGTCTGCTATCGCTATATCATTATTTTTGTTAGCAAATTATTTTTTAAAAAAAACTAAAATTGTTTTAATTGCCCCAATCGCTGAAAATGCAATATCATCCAAATCAATGAGACCTGGTGATGTATATTCATCTGTATCAGGAAAGTCTGTCGAAATTGCTCATACAGATGCTGAGGGAAGACTTTTGTTAGCAGATGCAATAGAAAAAGCTTCTTCTTATAACCCATGTATGATTATTGATTTTGCAACGCTTACTGGAGCAGCAAGAGTAGCTCTGGGTGAAGACCTTCCTGCTTATTTTTGTAATAATGAAACATTTTCTAAAAAAATCGAAAATTTAAATAAAGAAAAATTGAGATGTTGGAGATTACCATTGTACTCTCCTTACTTGTTTAAAATTAAATCTCAAGTAGCAGATCTCAGTAATGCTTCTTTAGATGGCATGGCTGGTTGTATTACGGCAGCACTTTTTCTTCAAGAATTTTTAAAATCTCCAAATATACCTTGGTTTCACTTTGACACCTTTGCTTGGTCTCAAGACTCCAAAGGAGCTGCATTACAGGGATTAGATATAATGAGTGATTTTTTAAGGAAAAATTTTAATTAGTGAAGTACTTACTGATATTTTTTCTATTATTATCAGGTTGTATTACAACCGATAGGTCTTTTAACACAGCAAATATTTGCGATATTTTCAAAACAAATCCTAAATGGAAATTATATGCAGAAAAAACAAAAGAAAAATGGGGAGTTCCAGTTAGTTTGCAATTAAGCTTTATTAAACAAGAGTCATCTTTTGAAAGAACTGCAAGGCCTCCGAGGAAAAAGGTATTGGGTTTTATACCTGGTTTAAGGCCATCAAGCGCTTATGGTTACAGTCAGGCTTTAGATGGAACATGGGAGGAGTATAAATTTTCAACAAAAAACTTTAATGCCGATAGAAAAAATTTTAGAGATGCCAGTGATTTTATAGGTTGGTATGTTGATGGAAGTTACCGTCTGTTGAAAATTGATAAAAGTGATGTTTACAATCATTACCTTGCTTATCATGAGGGCAAGGGTGGGTATCAAAAAAAATCTTATAACAAAAAAAAATGGCTTTTAGAGGTGGCAAAAAAAGTAGAACGTCAAGCTAAAGATTATTCTAATCAAATAACAAAATGTAATTTTCATAAAAATAGTGTGTTTTAATTGTTACAAAAATCAGATCTTATAAATTATTTCTACTCCAATTTTACTGATCCTGAGTATAAAGGCATTGGAACTGAACATGAAAAATTTATCTTTTATAAAGATAATAAAAGATTTCAATTTGATGGAGAGGTAAGTATACAAAATTTATTTCAATTTTTCTTATCAAAGGGTTGGCAAAAAAAAGAATACAATAGTTTCAATCAATTAATATCTTTGTCTAAAAATGGTGCTAGCATTACTTTAGAGCCAGGGTGTCAACTAGAATTATCTGGTAAAATTTTAAAGAATGTTCATCAAACATGTACGGAGTCTTATGAACATTTAAGAGAAATAAAAGAATATGCCGAATTGAATGACTTATGCATTTTAGGACTAGGATTTGATCCAATAAGTAAATTAGAGGATTTAACTTTTATTCCAAAAGAGCGTTATAAAATTATGAGTGAATATATGCCTAAAGTTGGCTCAAGAGGATTAGATATGATGACACGAACATGTACTGTTCAAGCAAATTTAGATTATTTTAATGAAACAGATCTAATTAAAAAATTTGTTGTTTCTAATAGAATTCAACCAATAGTTATGGGTATATTTTGTAATTCACCCTTTCGTGAGTCGAAATATAATAATTTAGTGAGTAATCGAATTTATACATGGCAAGACACTGATGATCAAAGATGTGGAATAAAAAGATCATTTCTGAACAAGAGTTTTTCTATTGAGGAATATGTTGACTTTGTTTTGGAAGTAAAAAACTATTTTTTAAAGATAAATGGAAAACAATATGACACAACAGATTATACTTTTAATGAATTGTTAACTAAAAACACCGCAAATAAAGACCTTTCAAATTACAACATATCAATACAAGATTGGATAAACCATCTCTCCACAATTTTTACAGAGGTAAGATTAAAGTCATATATAGAACTTAGAGGCGCAGACGCTGGGAAATGGGAAATGATTTGCGCTCTTCCAGCATTTTGGGTTGGCATACTTTATGATGATGAAAATCTTGAACATCTGTGGAAAGAAACAAGTTCTTGGCAAGAGAATGATATTTTAAATTTGTATCTAGAGGTCCCTTATAAAGGACTTAACAGTAACTTTATTAATTCGCCCTTATATGAGCATGGTAAAAACCTTCTTAACCTCGCTAACAAGGGATTAGAAAAAAGAGGTTATCTAAATTCTGAAGGAAGAGATGAAAGTATTCATCTTGAAAAATTATATAATATTGTTGAAAAACAAAAAAATCCTGCAGATTTGTTAATTGAAGAGTTTAAGGATAAAAAAGATATATTATCATTATTAAATAATACCTATTATTGAATTTGCCATGAAATTTCTTTTTCAAATGGATGATCCCAAAAAAATAAATATTAACGAGGACTCTACTTATATGTTAATCAAGGAGTCTTTAAATAGAGGTATAGATTGTTATTACAATAATCCAAGATGGGTATTTAGTGAGATTAATAAAGTTAATAAAATTAAATCTCATGTTTCTAGATTAAGTTTGAAAAAAAATAATCAGCTTTCGTATCAAAGAAAGATCCTAAAAGAAATTGATTTAGAACAGATGAATGCCATTTTTATTCGACAAGATCCACCCTTCGATTTAAATTATATTTCTAATACCTATTTATTAGATCAATTAAAAAAACCTTTAATTTTAAATAATTCAAAGGAGATTAGGAACTTCCCAGAAAAACATATTATGATGAACTTCCCAGAATTAACTCCCCCGACGTTAATATCATCAAATATAGAAGCCATCATAAAGTTTATGAAGAAGAATAAAGAGGTTATTATAAAACCCGCTTATGGAAATGGTGGATTAGGAATTCAAAAAATTAATTATAATAAGACTAATCTCAATACGTTCTTAAAAAATTACATAAAAAAATTTTCAAATTGCCCAATAATTATTCAAAGATTCCTTAAAAATTTCAAAAAAGGAGATAAAAGAATTATTCTCATTAACGGCGACATTGCTGGAGCTGTATTAAGAGTGCCTAGAACTAATAGCATAAAGGCAAATTTTCATGCAGGTGGAAGGGCGGTAGAAACCAATATCACTGACAAAGATAAGTACATTTGTAAAAAAATAAAATCATTTTTGGTGAAAAAAAAATTATTTTTTGTTGGTATTGATGTGATAGATGGTTATTTAACAGAAATAAATATTACATCTCCTACTGGAATTCAAGAAATCAACAGATTAAATAAAAGTAAGATTGAAAAAGATATTATTGATTTTGTTTTAAGATCACTGAAATAAATTTTCAAAAAGCTTATTTATATTTTTTTGAATTAAATCTTCTATAGGTTTTTTTAAAGTCCCATCAGGTATGACTCTTTCATAGGAGTAATTTCCATTTTGATATTTTATAACAAAATCCTCATTGTCAATAATATCAAAAATTGTAATTTTAAAATTACTCAAAGCTAATTCTAATTCTGCCTCTAATGTCTCTCCGTCAGGTGATGTTAAAATTATGTTTTTTATTTTAAATTCATTCAAATTATTATTTGAAATTTGTCCAGAAATAGAACTACTTTGATTAATGAAAGAATTTGCTAATGTGTTTAATAATTCATTAAATTGTTCAAAATCCTCAATGTCTTGTGATAGAGATTGAATAAATAAAACTAGTGCAAATTCCTCTTCAGTAATATTAACATTAATATTACCATCTATGTTTCCAGATATATTTTTAAAATTTTTAAGATTAATAGGTTCAGAAACATCTAAAGATAAATTAATTTTTCCTTTAATACGTGAAGTATTTAAAAATAAACGATCAAAATTAGATAAATTTAAATCATTTAATTTGACTGTACCAGTAAACATCTGATTTTTAATTGATCCAGAGATATTTGAAATTTTATCTTTATTTATTAGATCTAAATTTTCTATCAAAAATAGATCACTGATTGGATCAACGTATATGTTTGACTCTAAATAATCAAAGTCAACAAGATCCACAATATTCGTAAAATCTTCTTCAGTTAATTCAGAGATGATATTTAATAGTTTTGTTTTATTTAAATTTTCAACTCCAATATTCAAAGATGCTTTATTAAAATTATTAAGATCTAAATTACCGTCAATCAATAAATTTGAACCCTCTAAATTAATAAATTGAAGATCTTCAATAGCTAAATTTGAGCCATTTATAAGGCCTCTCGCGTTGATATATTCCGTGTTTAATGTTTTTAATAATCTAATTAATGAGTTAGATGGAATTAACTCAAATTGTCTAAACTGGTTTAATTGAATATCTAATTGTAGACTATTGATATCATCAAGCCCATAAGTGCCGCTAATTTGAATAATATTTTCATCCTTATTAGTGATATTTATTTGATCAATTGTAAAAATATTATTTGCGAAATTGCTGGATAATTCAATTTCATCAAATTCAAATTGCTTTACTAATTCCGAATAAGGTAAAAATTCTAATAATACTGATAAGTCATCTTTGGAACTAGAGTTAAGACTAGCATTAAAGTTAGCATTATAAAAATCAAAATTTTCAATAGTTCCGTTTAAACTTAAATTTGTTCCTTGATCAGAGATATACAAGATTTTATTTATAATTAAATTATTAGAATTGAAGTTTAAATCAAAAGTCTCAATGATTCCTTGAGGAATGTCTATAATTTCATTGAAAATATTTATATTACGAATTAATTGAAACAAATTATCTGAAGAGATATTTTGACCTCTAATTGATAAATCAGAACTAATGAAATTGCTTAAATTGATATTCCCCTCAATATTAATTTGTGATTTGTCAGCTAAAGTAATAACTAGGTCTTCAATATTTAAATTTTCTTTTACATATTCACCTTTTATGTCAAGACTTTGAAAATTTATTTTTTTTAAAACCTCCTGGTAATCTCTTCCTAAAAGTAATACTAGTTCATCTATTTCCAGATTTTCTATGGAAAAATCAATTTTATTTATGTCTGAGTCAGTTGTATAAATATCAAAATATAAATTAGAGCCTTTATATTTAAATTTATTTGATATTATTCTTGTAATATTGCCCTCTTTAGAGATCTTTAATTTTAAATTATCGATATCACCCTCTAGTAAAATCGCATTATTAACAAAATTTGAATTTACATTCTCCATTCTTGCTTGGTTGAGTGTAATTGAAATATCATCTGCGTTAAAAATAGATCTAGAAATTTCAATATCAGAAGCTGCAAAATCAGTTTGGATTAAATAATGATTAATCTTGAAATTTGAATTATCTATAGAGAGAATTGGTTTAGGCATAATTTTTAAAGTTTGATTTGATAAGCTGTTCAATGTAACAAAACCTTTAGTTTCTCTTTCGACCAATTCTTGAGATAAAATATTCATTGGCAATCTTAGAAAACTAAGTCCAAATAAAATCACTAAAATTAAAAGTATTGCTAAGGGTATTAGGACTTTTAATTTTTTCATTTATTCATTCTACAAATATAGGAACACAAAATAGATCATATAGGCTAATATAAAGCCTAGAGAAATTAATTTTCCAGCTAATTTTAAAGAAATAATTACAAAAAATAATAAAGAAGTCACTAAAAATAGCCATTTATCAATTTGACCAAGTAATTCATAAAAATTTATACTTCCATTGATTAGCACAGCAATAATCGTTATTCCAAATATGTTGGCTATGTTCGATCCTAGAATATTTCCTATAGCCAAATTATTTTGTCTTTTTACGATTGATAAAATTGTTGCAATTACCTCAGGCAAAGAAGTACCAAAAGCAACAATTGTTATTCCAATTGTAGTTTCTGCAACACCAAATATGCTAGTTAGATCTTTCGCATAAACAATAAAATACTTAGAGCTATAAAATAACACAATAAATGCCAATATTATTTTTAAAATAATAAAAAAAGATGAAGAATGTGTTATCTCGGATATTGTGCTAGTTTCATCAATTGGTTTTTTTAATTCAAAATAAATAAAAAAACAAAGTAATCCAAAAAGTAAAACACCGTACGTGTAACCGATATTAAAATTAAATATTATGAAAATAAAAAAAACGATTGAAAAAATTAAAAAAAATAAAAAGGTACTTTTATCTCTTTTATCAGTTACTAATCTAGTAATGGGATATAACATGATACCCCCTACCAATAAAATATTTGCAATATTACTTCCAACAAGATTACCTGCAACTATTCCAATAGAATTTAACTTTAATGCTTGAAATGTTGCTGCAAACTCAGGGAGGGAAGTGCCAATAGCTATAATAAATATTCCCACAAGGATTGGCCTAATTTTATAAACGTGTGAGATTAGAATTGAATTTTTTATTGCAAAATCACATGACCATATTAATAGAGCAAGACTTATTAATATTCCTAATAAACTCTCAATCAATTCACACCCATTTGATCTTTTTTAAGTTTCCTTATCTCATCTCTGAACATTGCAGCTTTTTCAAAATCTAAATTTTCGGCTGCAGATAACATTTTCTTCTCTAATTTTTGAACATGTTTTTCAAATTTATTAGGACTCAATTTATCAATTTCAGATGTACCTACAGTATAGCTATCTTTTTCATAGATGCTCTCGATAATTTCACCAATATTTCTTTTCACTGATTGAGGGGTAATTTTATTTTTCTTATTAAATTCAATTTGTTTATTTTTTCTATAATTTGTTTCCTCAAGAGCTGCTTTGATACTTTTAGTTAATACATCTGCATATAAAATCACCTTTCCATCTATATTTCTGGCTGCACGACCTATAGTTTGGACCAAACTAGTTTTTGACCTTAAATAACCCTCTTTGTCAGCGTCAAGAATGGCTACTAAACCACACTCAGGAATATCTAGTCCTTCTCTGAGTAAATTAATACCAATTAAAATATCAATCTCCCCAATTCTTAAAGAGCGAATAAGTTTTATTCTATCAATAGTCTCAACGTCAGAATGCATATATTCAGCCTTTAAATTATGTTCTTTTAAGTAATTGGTTAAGTCCTCGGCATTTTTTTTTGTAAGAGTGGTAATCAATACTCTATTTTTATTATTGAGTGTTATTTTAATTTCACCCATCAAATCTTCCACTTGATTGACAGTTGTTTTGATCACACATTCAGGATCAATTAGACCTGTGGGTCGTATGATTTGTTCAACATACTCATTTTCGACTTCATTCAATTCCCATGGTCCAGGAGTTGCAGATAAAAAAATAGTGGGGGGACGCATCATATTCCATTCTTCAAAAGTTAAAGGTCGATTATCCAATGCAGATGGAAGTCTAAATCCATAATCTGATAAAGTTTTTTTTCTAGATCGGTCACCTTTGTACATTCCATTTATTTGAGGTACAGATACATGAGACTCATCAATAATAAGAAGTGCGTTTTCTGGAATAAACTCGTATAGAGTTGGTGGTGCTTCACCAGGCTGTCTTCCACTTAAATATCTCGAATAATTCTCAATTCCTGAACAAGTTCCCGTTGCCTGTATCATTTCCAAATCAAAATTAGTTCTCTCTTTTAATCTTTGAAATTCAAGCAACTTTTTTTCCTTATCAAACTCTTCTAGTCTTATTTTTAAATCTTTCTTAATTTCTTTAATAGCGTTTTCTAATCTCGGTTTTGGAGTA
Organism: uncultured Alphaproteobacteria bacterium; assembly: GCA_902584795.1. Lineage (GTDB taxonomy): Bacteria > Pseudomonadota > Alphaproteobacteria > HIMB59 > HIMB59 > HIMB59. The sequence continues at coordinate 18,755 of CACIBB010000001.1, read as the reverse complement.
ATATAATGACTATTTGCAAAGATTTTTACTTCTTCGAAACTTTGAATGAATTCTCCTGTGAGAGGATCAAATTCTTTAATATCTTCTACCTCGTCTCCAAAAAAACTTATCCTCCAAGCTATATCCTCTAAATGCGCAGGAAAAACATCAACCCGATCTCCAGTTACTCGAAACATACCTCTTCTAAAATCAATATTATTTCTTTTATACTGTAACTCTACTAATTCTCTCAGGAACTCCATTAAATTAATGTTCTGTCCTTTTTTTATTTCTAAAGTCATTTTAGAGTAAGAGTCAACGGACCCGATGCCGTATATACATGAAACACTTGCTACAATAATTACATCTTCTCTTTCTACTAATGATCTAGTTGCTGAGTGTCTAAAACGATCTATTTGCTCATTTATAGAGGACTCTTTTTCTATAAATGTATCTGATCGAGGTACATAAGCTTCTGGTTGATAATAATCATAATAACTCACAAAATACTCAACTGCATTTTTAGGAAACAATACTTTTAACTCCTCATATAATTGCGCAGCCAAGGTCTTATTTGGAGCCATAATCAATGTTGGTCTGTTATATTTTTCAATAACATTTGCAATTGTGAATGTTTTTCCAGAGCCGGTTACACCCAATAATACTTGGCTTTGTTTCCTTTTTTCTAAACCATCAATCAATTTTTTAATTGCTTGAGGCTGATCTCCTTTAGGTTTATTTTCACTTACTATTTTAAATGGCATACTTGTAGAAATTTATAAATAAGTTTATAGATAACTAAATAAAAAAAATGATTTCAAATAGAGTAAATAACATAAAACCATCACTAACAATAGCCACCAATATGAAGGCCCAGGAACTGAAAAGAGCTGGTAAGGATGTGATTGTTTTAGCAGCCGGAGAACCAGATTTTGATACACCTGATCACATTAAAAGCGCAGCTATTGAGGCCATAAATAAGGGTTTTACTAAGTATGTACCAGGTAAAGGAACACCAGACTTGCAGGTTGCAATTCAAAAAAAATTTCAAAGAGATAATAACTTAGATTATGAACTTGGTAATATTACAGTTGGAGTTGGCGGAAAGCATATAATTTATAATGCCTTCTCAGCAACAATTAATCAAGGTGATGAAGTTATTATCCCTGCTCCATATTGGGTGAGTTACCCCGACATTGTAATTTTAAATGATGGAAAACCTATAATAGTTGAGTGTGGTGAACAAAATGCTTTTAAAATTACACCCGAGGATTTGGAAAAAAATATATCTTCAAAAACAAAATGGTTGATGTTAAATAGCCCAAGTAACCCAACTGGATCAATGTATACCAAAGAGGAATTGGTAGCTATAGGAGATGTTCTTAAAAGTTATGAAAATATTTTTATTTTATCAGATGATATTTATGAAAAGATTGTTTACGACACAAATGAGTTCAAAACAATAGCAGAAGTTTGCCCATTTTTAAAAGAAAGAACCTTGACGATGAACGGACTATCCAAGTCTTATTGCATGACAGGCTGGAGAGTAGGCTACGCAGCAGGTCCAATTAGCCTCATCAATGCGATGAACAAAGTTCAATCACAAAACGTATCTTCAACAGCATCAATATCAATGGCGGCCTCTGTTGAGGCACTAAATGGAGATCAAAGTTTTATCTTGTCAAACAATGAATCTTTTCTTAGAAGACGTAATTTAGTTGTAAAACATTTAAATGAAACACCTGGATTATCTTGTAGAACTCCAGAGGGTGCTTTTTATGTTTTTGCTTCATGTAAAGAAGTTTTAGGTATGACAACGGAGTCTGGTAAAAAACTATTAACTGATGGTGACTTTATGGATTATCTTCTTGAAGAGGTGGGCGTTGCAGGTGTACAAGGTTCTGCATTTGGATTAGAGGGTTTCTTTAGAATTTCTTATGCAACCTCTGACTCCATATTAGAGGATGCCTGCCAAAGAATTAAAACTGCTTGTTCTAAATTAAGTTAATTTACTATTAGAAATAATTTTAGCTATTCGAAGAATATTGGTATTTCCAACTTTTCCAAAAGGTACTCCAGCTGTGATTATTATTTTTTCACCATGTTTTAGAATTTTTCTTACCTTTGCTATTTTACAGGCACGGTCAACCATCTCAGTTGACGATGAAATTTCATCCACGACATCCATAAAAGTACCCCAAGTTAAAGCGTTTTGACGAGCAACTTTTTTATTAGTTGTTAATCCTATTAAGGTCACATCAGGTCTCATCCTTGCGACTCTTAAAACAGATCTTCCTGATTGAGAAAATGTTGCGATACAATTGCATTCAGCAATGGTAGCTACTTCAAGTGCTGCTGTAGCAATAGCCTCTGTAGATGTTTTTACCATATTCAAATTATAATTTTGAATATTAGCCAAATATTTAGGATCACTTTCAACCCGTTTAATTATTTTATCCATCATTTCTACAGACTCTTTTGGATAGTTACCAGCAGCCGACTCAGCGGATAACATTACAGCGTCTACTCCTTGGAATACTGCTGTAGCGACATCAGAAGCCTCAGCTCTTGTCGGAGTAGGTGAGTCAATCATACTTTCAAGCATTTGGGTTGCAACAATACACGGCTTTCCAAATTTTCTACATGCAGCTACCATTGTTCTTTGATGAATTGGCACATCTTCTGGATTGGTTTCTACACCTAAATCTCCTCTAGCTACCATAATTCCATCAGAATTTTTAGTAATTGATTCTATTTCTTCCATAGCAGAAGGTTTTTCTACTTTAACCATTACTTTAAATTTTGCAGGAATAAGCTTTTTTGCTGTTAATAAATCTTTTGTTGTTTGAATAAATGAAAGAGCAATCCAATCAACATCAAGTTTAATAGCTAGCTCTAAATCTTTTTTATCTTTTGGAGTAATTATTTTTAAATCAAGTTTTGTATCTGGAATATTCAATCCTTTATTATTAGAAATTTCTCCACCATCTGTTACAACGCATTTTATTGCAGAAGCAGATTTTGATTTTACTTTTAACCTTACCTTACCATCATTCACTAACAGTCTTTGCCCTATTGCTATAGATTTGAAAATTTCTTTATGAGGCAAGTAGACTCGAGAATTATCACCGTCTTTTTTATTTTGATCAAAAGTAAATATTTGGTTTTTTTTTAGTTGTTCTTTGACATTTAGAAATCTTCCAACTCTAAATTTTGGACCTTGCAAGTCACCTAAAATACAAATATAGCGATTATGTTTTTTTTCTAAATTTCGAATAATTTTAACTTTTTTTTTGTGATCCCCATGGTCACCATGACTAAAATTAAGACGAAATACGTCAGCACCAGATATAAATAATTTCTCAATAGCTTTTTCAGTCTCACAGGCTGGCCCTAAAGTTGCAACAATTTTGGCTTTACGGTTTCTAAGTTTCATTTGATTTGTTTAGAAATTAATAAATAACATGATATTAGTAAATTACCATGAGTAAAATATCAAAAGAACAAGAATACAAAATTAAAGCTAACGTGCTTGATCATTTAATAAATCATTTAAGAGATAGGACTGACGTACAAAATATTGACCTGATGAATCTTAGCGGATTTTGCAGAAATTGTTTATCAAAATGGTATGTAAAATATGCAAAAGATGAAAACTATGATCTAGACTATGAGGAATCAAGAAAGATTATTTATGGAATGGCTTACTCTGAATGGAAAAGCAAATATCAATCAGAAGCAACAAAAGAACAAATAGAACAATTTAAAAAAAAATAGTTTAGATGACTGAGAAATTGCCGAACTGGAATTTAGGAGATTTTTACTCTTCTATAAAAGACGAAGGAATTGACCTTGATCTCGAAAAATATAGAAATTTTTCTAAATCTTTCAACAAAAAATATAAAGGTCAATTAGTTAATCAAGCTCAAAATCTCGAAAGCATCATAAAAGAATATGAAGACGGTAATGAACTTGGTGACAAGATCGGAAATTTCGCTTTTTTGATATACACAACAAATATGAACGACCAAGAGACGGTTCAATTCTATCAAGGTATAAATGAAAAACTTACAGAGATATCATCAAACTTGATTTTTTTTACAAACGAAATAAATGCTACAAATGACCCAGAATTTGAAAAATTTTTATCAAATGCTGGCAAATATAAAAATTGGTTAATTAACATTCGTAGATATAAACAACATCAACTTGATGAAAAAAGTGAGATGATTTTTCTTGATAAGAATTTAACATCTAACTCTTCATGGGTGAGATTCTTTGAAGAACAAATAAATGATTTAAAATTTAAAATCGACGATAAAGATTTAAATAGTTCAGAAGCTTTAAATTTATTATCTGATCATAAAGCAACTACCAGAAAAAAAGCAGCAAAAAGTATTGAAGATGTTTTTAAATCGAATGTAAAAACTTTTTCTTTTATAACAAACACTCTTGCAAAAGATAAAATTACTAATGATAAGTGGAGAAAATACAAATATCCAACAGATTCAAGAAATTTAGCGAATAATGTTGAAAATGAAGTTGTCGACGCACTAACTGAGAGTGTTACTTCAAACTACAAGAATATCTCACATCGTTACTATAAAATTAAGGCCAAACTTTTTAATCAAGAAAAACTAAATTATTGGGATAGAAACGCGCCTTATCCTGACTCACCAAATAAAAAGATAGATTGGTCTGAGGCAAAAGATATTGTAATCCGCTCATATGCTAACTTTGATAAGAGTTTTAAAGATATCGTTTTATTATTTTTTAATAACAGTTGGATTGATGCTGAGTTGAAATCTGGTAAATCTCCAGGAGCATTTGCAGCTTCTACAATCCCTTCAATCCACCCTTATATTTTGACAAACTTCCATGGTAAAACCAGAGATGTAATGACATTAGCTCATGAACTTGGACATGGATGTCACCAATATTTGTCTGCTAAACAAGGTTTATTGTTGTCCAGCACCCCACTTACTCTAGCAGAGACAGCAAGTGTTTTCGGAGAGATGATGACTTTCCGAACATTACTTGAAGATAGTGATAAGAGTGCCAGAAAATATCTTTTAGCATCAAAAATAGAAGACATGATTAACACTGTTATCAGGCAAATATCATTTTTTGAATTTGAAAAGTTAGTTCATAATGAGAGAAAAAAAGGAGAATTATCATCTGATCAACTTTGTGATTTTTGGATGAAAACACAATCAGAAAGTCTTGGGCCTAATATTGAATTAACAGATGGATATAGATATTTTTGGACATACATACCTCATTTTATTCATACCCCTTTTTATGTATATGCATATGCTTTTGGAGATTGTTTAGTAAATATTTTGATTCAACTTTATGATGAGGGCCTACCAAACTTTAAGGAAAGTTACATTAATCTTTTAAAAAGCGGTGGCTCTAAACATTATAGTGAAGTTTTAAAACCATTTAATGTAGATCTCAAACAAAAAAATAGTTGGGAAAAAGGCCTCTCAATGATTTCAGGTCTGATAGATGAGTTTGAAAAAAGTATTTAACTTAAAATGAAAGAAGAAAATAATTTAGTTTCAAGAGTAAAAAGGTATTCAAAAGTCACAACTTCGATGACTTCTTTAGCTACGAAATTTGCTGGAAAAAAATATTTAAATTTTGATTTGAGTGATCAAAAGTATGCGGCTCAAATTACAGAGATCTTAGGTAATTTAAAAGGACCTTTGATGAAAGTGGCACAACTAAGCGCTACTATTCCTGATTTACTGCCTGAGGAATATGCAAGAAAATTAGCTGAATTACAGTCAAATGCACCTCCGATGTCTTGGGTGTTTGTAAAAAGAAGAATGAAAGCTGAATTAGGTGAAAATTGGCAAAATTACTTTAAAGAATTCAATCAAGAAGCAAGTTTTGCTGCCTCTTTAGGTCAGGTTCACAAAGCCAAATTGAAAACCAATGATTATGTTGCGTGTAAGCTCCAATACCCTGATATGTCTTCAGCTGTAGAGGCTGACTTAAACCAATTAAAAATAATATTTAAAATTTACTCTAGTTATAACAAATCAATACAAATTAGAGAGATCTATAAAGAAATAGAAGCAAGACTAAAAGAAGAATTAAATTATAGTTTAGAAAACAAGCATTTAAAAATTTTTAAATTTATTCATAAAAATAACTCTTATATCAAAATTCCAAATGTTTACGAAAAAATATCTACAAACAGGCTTTTAGTCATGGAATTTCTTAACGGTAAAAAATTAATTGAATATAAAAATGCACCGCAAAAAACTAGAAATGAATTAGCAAAAAAATTATTTATGGCATGGTACTTACCCTTTTATAAATACGGTATAATTCATGGAGATCCACACTTAGGTAATTACTCAGTAGATAATAAAAATAATATTAATCTATTTGATTATGGCTGTGTCAGAATATTTCCACCTAAGTTTGTAAAGGGCGTAATTGACCTTTATTTTGCTCTAAAAGAAAAAGACAACAAAAAGATAAAAACTGCTTATCAAGTATGGGGGTTTAAAGACATTGATGATAAATTAATGAATGTTTTAAATAAATGGGCTTTATTCTTGTATGATCCAATTTTAAAAAATGAGGTTCGAAAAATACAAGACTCAGATAGTGGCATTTACGGAGCTAAAATAGCAAGCGAAGTCCACAAAGAGCTCAAAAAATACGGAGGAGTTAAACCTCCTAGAGAGTTTGTATTTATGGATCGAGCAGCGGTTGGTTTAGGGTCAATTTTTATTCATTTGAAAGCTGAAATAAATTGGTACAAGCTTTTTCATGACTTAATTAAAGATTTTTCAGTTAAAAATGTTGAAACCAATCAAAAAAAAGCATTCAAATTTGCCGGTTTATGATGACTTTCAACAAATTTTTTATAAATTTTATAAATCTTAGACTTAACAAATTAGATTTATCTGATATACAACATACCTTCTAAAAGGAACAAGTTAATGATAATAGGCGCAGTTAAAGAAAAAAAAAAGTTTGAGAATAGAGTTTCTATTTCTCCTGATGATGTAAAAAACTATGTAAAAGCTGGTCACCAAGTATTTATTGAAAAGGGGGCAGGTTCACTTTCAGGCTTTAATGATAAATCCTATAAAGAGTCTGGAGCGACTCTATCCACCTCAAAAGAAGTTTTTAAGAATGCTGATATTATTTTAAAAATAAATTGCCCAACCCCAGACGAGTCTAAACTATTAAAAAATAATTCTATGGTTATTTCTCAAATCAGTATACAGAACAACCAAGACAGTATTAAAATTTTAAATTCAAAAAAAATATCAGCGTTTGCTTTAGAATTAGTTCCAAGAATTACTCGAGCTCAAGATATGGATATTTTGTCCTCTCAAGCAAATTTAGCAGGATATCATGCGGTTATAGATGCTGCTCAAGAATTTAACAGAGTATTACCATTATTTATGACGGCTGCTGGTAAAGTTACTCCGGCAAATGTTTTAGTCATAGGTGCAGGTGTTGCAGGTTTACAAGCTATAGCAACTGCTAAAAGATTAGGTGCTATTGTTTTTGCTACAGACGTAAGAATAGCCTCAAAAGAGCAAGTTGAGAGTCTTGGTGGTAAATTTGTTATGGTAGAGGATGAAGAGTCTAAGAATGCTGAAACGAAAGGTGGTTATGCAAAAGAAATGAGTGCAGAGTACCAAAAAAAACAAGAGGCTTTATTGGCCGAAACTCTAAAGACAATGGATATTGTAATATGTACTGCCCAAATACCAGGAAGAAAAGCACCTTTAATTTTGAAAAAAGAAATGTTAGAGAACATGCAAAATGGTTCAGTTATTGTTGATCTAGCTGTAGAATCAGGAGGGAACTGCGAATTTAGCCAAGTTGGAAAAGTCGTTTCCAAAAATGGTCTTAAGATTGTAGGTCACGCCAACGTTCCTGGCAGAGTTGCAAATAATGCCTCAAGCCTTTTTTCAAAAAATATTTCTAACTTTTTAAAATTAATGAACTTTGAAGATAAGAAAAAATCTATGATTAATAAAAGTGATGAAATTATTAAAGCTACAATGATTTGCTCAGCTGGAAAGATTTTAATAAAATAAAAAGGAGTTACTATGTCAGAAATTTCAAATCAATTAGAAAGTTTATCATACAAAGCACAACAAATTGCAAATGAAGCAAGCCAGTTAGCATCTAGTGTGGCCGAAACATCTGGAGGCCATAGTGACTTTATTATTTTTGGTATAACTGTTTTGGTATTGGCTTGTTTTGTAGGTTATTATGTAGTTTGGTCCGTTACCCCAGCTTTACACAGTCCTTTGATGGGTGTCACAAACGCTATTTCGTCCGTAATTATTGTTGGAGCTTTATTGGCCGCAGGACCTGTTGATAGTAACATTTCTAAATATTTTGGTTTAGTTGCTGTAACTCTTGCTGCAGTTAACATATTTGGGGGGTTTGTTGTAACAAATCGAATGCTCTCCATGTTTAAAAAGAAACAATAGGTAAAAAATGTCAACTTTAACAACTGCAGCATATTTAGTTTCATCGGTTTTATTTATACTTTCTCTAAGAGGGTTATCACATCCCTCCACTGCAAGGAGAGGAAATTTTTTAGGAATTTTAGGGATGACTATAGCCATAGTCACAACACTGTCTAATCCTGGTGTACTTAGCTATAAAGAAATTGGAATAGCTTTTTTAATAGGTGGTTTGATTGGAACATCAATTGCAGTTAAAATTCAAATGACTGCATTACCACAGTTAGTTGCTGCTTTCCATAGCTTGGTAGGATTAGCTGCTGTGTTTGTTGCTGCCTCTGCTTATTACAATCCTAGTGCCTTTAATATAGGTACCGTTGGATCTATTCCGATGGGAAGTTTAATAGAAATGTCAATTGGAACAGCAATAGGAGCGGTGACTTTTACAGGATCTATTATAGCTTTTGGAAAACTCCAAGGTTTTGTCTCAGGAAATCCTTTAGTTTTCAAAGGTCAACATTTTATTAATTTACTTTTGGGTTTAGGAATTATTGCTTTAATTGTTAAGTTTTGCATCGATCAAAACCAAGAATTATTCTGGCTTATTGTATTTGCCTCATTTGTTATCGGGGTACTTTTAATCGTTCCAATTGGTGGAGCAGATATGCCTGTTATTGTCTCAATGTTGAACTCATATTCTGGATGGGCCGCTGCTGGAATTGGTTTTACTCTATCTAATAACTTATTGATTATTACCGGCGCTCTTGTTGGGTCATCAGGAGCTATCTTGAGTTACATAATGTGTAAGGGAATGAACAGATCTTTCCTAAACGTTTTACTTGGAGGATTTGGTGGTGAACAAGCAGCTAGTGCTGGTGGAGTCAAAGATGATCGTCAAGCAAAACAAGGTAACGCTGCTGATGCTGCTTTTATGATGAAAAATAGCAAAAAAATAATCATTGTTCCTGGTTACGGAATGGCTGTTGCTCAAGCACAACACGCACTCAGAGAGATGGGCGATTTACTCAAAGCAGCAGGTGCAGAGGTAAGATATGCAATCCACCCTGTAGCTGGAAGAATGCCGGGACACATGAACGTGTTACTTGCAGAAGCAAATGTTCCTTATGATGAAGTTCTAGAACTTGATGAAATTAACAGAGATTTCTCTGAGACTGATGTTGCATTTGTGATTGGAGCTAATGATGTAACTAACCCAGCTGCAAAAACTGATAAGACGAGTGCCATTTATGGTATGCCTATTTTAGATGTGGAAAATGCTGGTCAAGTATTTTTCGTTAAAAGAGGTATGGCTAGTGGATATGCAGGTGTTCAAAATGAATTATTTTTCAGAGACAATACCTTAATGCTATTTGGAGATGCTAAAAAAGTTTGTGAAGATATAATTAAAGGGCTTGAGAACTAATCGAATTTCTTCTTACGCATAAGTTTTTTAAATCTTTTAATTGATTCGGCTTTTTCGCGAAGCTTTCTCTCTGATGGTTTTTCATAATTTTTTCTTAGCTTTAATTCTTTGAAAATACCCTCTCTTAAAAGCTTTTTTTTGAGTACGCGTATAGCAGCCTCAACATTATTATCTCTGACTTGAACTTCTATTGCCAATCTAGTAACCTCATAAAGGCGTAATTTATATATAAATATGAAGTCAAAGCAAGAAAAATTAGCTAACTTATTTATTAACGAAGTACCCAAATTTGGTTGGTCTAGAGAAACTCTCTTACAATGTGCAAAAAAGCAAAGAATTTCAACATCTGTTCTAGCAAAATTATTTCCATCTTTTGAATATGATGTCTTAAAATTCATAATTGCTCAAAATAACATTCAAGTTGAGAAGAATTACAACTCCTTCAACAACTCACGATTGAAAACTAGAGATAAAATTAAAACAATCGTGGAGTTAAAATTTGAAAATAACAGTCATCTCAAAAAAGCATTGCCTGAAATGCTAAAATTTCTTTTGAGACCTGGTAACATATTAATGTCCATTAAAATGCTTCATGAAAATAGTGACTTTATATGGAGTTTATCAGGTGATAAATCAAATGATTTTAGTTACTATTCAAAGCGAGGTTTACTTTCAATGATTTATCTCGCAACATTAATTTATTGGCTTAACGATAAGTCAGAAAAAGATATTGCTACCAAAAACTTTATCAGCAAATCAGTTGATGGAATAGTTGATGGAGTTTCAAGACTTAAACAATTAAGTTTACTCAAAGGCTTAGCTGAAAATTTTATGTCTAGGTATGCTAAAAAGACATCTTAAATTTCCTTTAAAACATTTAATAAATCTCCAAAAAGTATAAAAGTTTATTCTCATTTAAATTTTAAATTTATTTTTGTTAATAGAAAGGCACATAATGAATAAAATTTTTATTACTTTGATTTTTACGATTTTTTCATCATTAGCTTTTGCAAATGGACATATGCAGCCAAACTCTTTTGCTGTAACTTTAAAAGTTCCATCTGCAGATGTAGAGAAAGTTGAATCTATCTTACAAAGCCATCATCAGTTTTTGCATGATAAACATTCTTTATCTGGTGATGATAGATTAAACTCTTATTCTATCGTTAAAGGTTTTGAGCCTGTAGATTTAACTGACCCTTCGAAAGGTGTTACCGATAATGTCTTTTATTTTTTAAGCGAACATTATCAAACTCCAGTTGGCTTGCAGCTTCATGGACAAGCATCTGAGACTTGGGAGGATGTACAAGAGTTTAGATCGATAATATATCAGTATGGTATCGCAATTGCTTTTCCAGGCGAAGTCATAGCTAAGATGAATCGCTAAGAAAAAATAATAAATACTCGCGGTTATTAATTTAGCCGCGAGAAAATAAAACCTCTTCAGGAACTCATCAAATACATTATAATAAATAATAATTGGAGGACTGATGAGTATTCAAAAAACAATTACACCCATAAATAATACTATTTATTTAGAGAGAGAATTAGCCTCAGATAGTAAAATTAATACAGTCATAGATAAAGCCTCAACAAGTTTTGAAATTTGGAAAAACACATCTCTTGATGACCGAATTAATATTGTTAATAAATTTATTGATAACTTAATCGCTCTCAAAGATGAAATATCAAAGGAAATTTGTTGGCAAATTGGAAGGCCCATATCTCAATGTGCAGGAGAATTAAGAGGCTTTGAAGAGCGCTCAAGACATATGGTAGATATTGCGAAAGACTCATTACAAAATCTTCCAGCTACTCAAAACGAGGAATTTGACAACTATATATACAAAACACCTCTTGGGGTGATTTTTGTAATGGCCCCATGGAATTATCCGATCATTACTGCAACTAACACAATTGTTCCTGCTCTAATTTCAGGTAATAGTTTAATTTTAAAACATTCATCTCAAACACCAAGATGTGCAGAACTAATTTTTCAAGCTTTCGAAAATACGGGGATACCTGAAGGTGTTTTCCAATTTATTCATACTGATCATAAAGCATGTGAAAAAATAATCTCTGACTCAAGAATAGCTCACGTTGTTTTTACTGGCTCTGTAAGAGGAGGTCAGGAGGTAAAAAAATATATAGGAACACGATTTATTAATGCTGGTCTTGAATTAGGAGGGAAAGATCCTGCCTACGTTAGAGCAGATGCTGATTTAAAACACGCAATTGAAAACCTTGCAGACGGTGCTCTATTTAATTCTGGTCAATCTTGCTGTGGTATAGAAAGAATTTATGTAGATAAAAAAATTTATAAAGAATTTATAGATGGCTTCAAAAGTATTACTGAAAATTATAATTTAAACGATCCCTCAAAACCTGACACAAATTTAGGCCCTGTAGTAAGACAATCAGCAGCTAATTTTATTAGAGCTCAAATAAATGAAGCGGAGAGCAGCGGAGCAAAACGTCTTATTGATGAGAGTAAATTTACAATATCCAGAGAAGATAATTGTTATGTTAGCCCTCAAGTAATGGTTGATGTCAATCATGATATGAGATTCATGATGGAGGAAACTTTTGGTCCTGCTGTTGGAATTATGCCCGTGGATGATTATAAAGAAGCAAAAAATTTGATGAATGATAGCCCTTATGGACTAACTGCATCTATTTGGACAAAAGATTTGGAGTTTGCTAAAGAATTTGGAAAAAATGTTCAAACAGGAACTTTCTTCATGAATAGATGTGATTACTTAGATCCGGCACTCGCATGGACTGGCGTAAAAGACACTGGTATCGGTTGCTCACTTTCAGTATTAGCATTTGATCAATTTACAAGACCACAGAGTTTTCATATGCGCAAAGTAGTTTAGAGCGTTGGTCTACATCGTTATTAAATGTTAAAGTATTTCATTATTTAGTTTTCGATTATGAGCATTACTTTTAAAGAATTAGAAAAAAAAATAAAATCAAAAGAGATTGATACTGTTTTAGTATCTCTATCCGATATGCAAGGTCGACTAGTGGGAAAAAGAGTAACAGGTAAGGCTTTTTTAGACTACGTTCACAAAGAAACTCATTTTTGTGACTATCTTTATACGGTTGATATGGATATGTATACAGTTCCCGGATTTAAATCATCCTCTTGGGAGACTGGCTATGGAGATATGACTGTTAAGCCTGACCAAAGAACCATCAAAGTTTTACCATGGTTAGAGAAAACAGCTTTAGTTCTCTGCGATGCTTTTCAACATGATGGAAAGACTCCTGTTTCGCATTCCACAAGACAAGTTTTAAGAGAGGCAATTATAAAAGCAAATAAAATGGGATTTGAGCCGATGTTAGGTTCAGAATTAGAATTCTTTCTTTTCAAGCAAACTTATGAAGATATACACTCTAGTTATTATAAAAATTTAAAAGAAACATCATGGTACATAGAAGATTATATGATATTTCAAACTTCAAAAGAGGAGCCTTTTAATCAAGAGTTAAGAAATAGTTTATTAGACTCCGGTATATATGTTGAGTGCACTAAAGGGGAAGCCTCACCTGGCCAACAAGAAATTAATGTAGTATTTACTGATGCTCTTAATATGGCAGATAACCATATTTTAATTAAAAATGCTGCAAAAGAGATTGCTTTTAAACATAATCGTGCTGTTAGTTTTATGGCAAAATACAAACAAGATTTCTGTGGAAGTTCCTGCCATATTCATAATTCTTTATTCGATAAAAAAACGAAAAAAAATATTTTCTCTGATACTAAAGACAAATATGGAATGTCTAAAATTTTTAAAAGCTATGTAGCTGGACAAATTTTATTTTTGAGGGATTTATCAATTTTTTTAGCTCCAAACGTAAATTCTTATAAAAGATTTCAAGAGTCCTCTTTTGCTCCTACTTCTGCCGCCTGGGGAATTGATAATAGAACTGCTGGATTTAGATTAGCAGGACATGGAAGTTCAATAAGAATTGAATGCAGAGTTCCTGGGGCAGATGTTAATCCCTACCTTGCTTTTGCTGGATTAATTCAAGCAGGTCTGTATGGAATTGAGAATAAATTAGAACTTGAAGAGCCATTATCCGGAAATATATATCAAAATAGAAAGGCAAAAAATGTCCCAGGTACACTTTATGAAGCAATTGAACTCGCTAAGAAATCAAAATTATTACCAAAGATTTTCCATTCAGATGTTTTAGACCACTATATTCATGCTGCAAAATGGGAGCAGAGTGAATATGATAAGTCTGTAAATGACTGGGAGCACCGTCGTTATTTTGAGAGAGGATAAATAGGGTTATAAATGCAAAATATGAATTGGAATTATCCAACAAACGTTTGGTTTGGAGTTGATAGATCAAAAGAAATACAAAAAGCTTGTGATACTTTAGGTATTAAAAATCCTTTAATTGTTACAGATCCTGGATTATTACAAACATCAATTATTGATGAAATCAATAGTGGCCTCTCATCTAATACACAAATTTATAGTGATGTTCAAGGAAACCCAACTGGTTCAAATGTAACTAATGGTGTAAAAGTTTTTTTAGAGGGTAACCATGACGGAGTAATAGCCATAGGTGGCGGATCTGGAATGGACGCAGGTAAAGGAATAGCTTTTTTAGCTCATCAATCGAGACCACTTTGGGATTTTGAAGATATTGGAGATTGGTGGACAAGAGCAGACTCAAGTTTAGTCAAACCCATAATAGCTATACCTACGACTGCAGGAACAGGTTCCGAAGTGGGAAGAGCAGCTGTCTTTTTAAATGAAGAAAATCTTAAAAAGAAAATAATTTTTCACCCAAAAATGTTACCACAGATTGCTATACTAGACCCATCTTTGACATTAAATTTACCAAAAAACATTACTGCTGGAACAGGAATGGATGCATTGGCACACTGTATTGAAGCTTATTCATCTCCTTTTTATCACCCAATGGCAGAGGGCACAGCTTTAGAAGGTTTGAGATTAGTCAAAGAAAATATTCAAGAGGTTTATCATAATGGAAATAATGTTGAGGCAAGATCGCATATGTTAGTTGCTTCTATGATGGGTGCAGCTGCATTTCAAAAGGGTCTAGGCGCCATTCACTCTGTTACACACCCAGTAAATTCCTTATACAAGACTCATCATGGAACAACAAATGGTACAGTTATGCCATTTGTTTTGAATTATAACCGCAGAACTATTGAAAAAAAATTTACTAGATTGGCAAATTTTCTAGATATTAAAAATGGCTTCGAGGGTATCGTTGATTGGATTATTGAATTAAAAAAAGAAATGGAGATACCTGAAACACTTAAAGATATGGGTGTTAATGAGGGAGATGAGATTAAATTGGCGCCATTAGCACAAGAGGATCCAAGCACTGGTGCAAACCCACTAGAGATGACAGTAGAAAGATTTCAAGAATTAATATTAAATTGTATTTTTGGAAAATATTAAATTTTTAGAAATTGTTGGTGCGCTTTTTTTGAAATTGATGCAACAACATCACCATTTGATTGAAAATTTAGAGGATTTCCTTTCCAATCACTTATTATACCGCCACTCTCTTCTACAATATTAACTAAAGGAATATAATCATAAGGTTTTAAGAAAGACTCTACTACTAGAGGTATTCTTTTTTCAGCTAAAAGTCCGTATTGCACACAATCACCACCAAACGTTGCATATTTAGTTTTTTTAATTAGAGCATTATATTTTTTATTCTTATTATTTGATTTGAAGGCGGTCATTCCGGAAGTACTAAAATATAATTTAGATAAGTTTAAATTATTTTGAGATTTCTTAATTTTTTTTCCATTACAATATGCGCCATTGTCTTTAATTCCAATCCATGTTTTGTTTATATCAGGACAGTTAATAATTCCAATTACGGGTATTTTATCAATACACAATGAAATTAATGTACCAAAATTACCATTTCCGTTAATAAAATTTTTAGTTCCATCTATTGGATCGATTACCCATACAAATGGAGAGTTATTTGATTTATTTTTGTATTCCTCTCCGTATATATCATGACTAGGATATTTTTTAATGATCATTGATCGCAATTCTTTTTCAATTTTTATGTCTATTTTAGTAACTGGTGATTTATCTGATTTGAAATCTATTTTTAGACGATGAGAAGGTGTTTTTTTAATTATTCTTTCTGAAGCATTAACAAGTTTTTTAGCAAAGTTTAAATATTGAGATAAATCTTTAAGTTTTAAAGGCATTTACAAAATATATAGAAAAAAAGCATTACTACTAATAATTTTTAATTTAAGCTATTTTTAACCTTCTGAAAAATAATCTCAAAATTTTCTGATGTCTGAGCGCCATTTATTACAATTTGTTTATTTATAATAAATGTAGGAACGCTATTTATACCCATCTTTCTAGCTTGAATTTCTTCATTCGCGAGTGGTTCAATATTTTCTTGATCTGACAAATAACTTTTAAAATCTTCAGCATCAATTTTATGTCTTATAGCTATATCCAACAATATATTGGGGTCTCCTATATCTTCACCATTTAAAAAATAAGTTTCAAATAAACTATCTAAAACATTTTCCTGTACACCCTGTTTATATGCTAAAGCTAAAAGTCTATGAGAATTAAAGGAATTAGGAGTTGTCATAATAGAATCAAAGTTAAAATTAATTCCTTCTACAAGTCCTTCATTATAGATATTGTCATAAATCGTCTTTGCTGCATCAGCACTTCCAAATTTAGAAATTAAATATTCTTGCCTATCCATACCATCTGGAGGCATTCCTGGATTTAATTGAAAAGGTCTCCAAGTTTGTTTGAATTTTGTATCTTTGTGATTACTAATAGCTTTTTCTAATCTTTTCTTCCCAATATAGCACCACGGGCAAACAGTATCTGAAAATACATCAAGTTCGATCATAAATTTATTTCAATATTCATGACATAAAAAAATAATAATTCATAGTCATTAAAGTTAAAAATCTGATAAAATCACATATGGGAGATTCATATGATAGGAAATTTTAACGGAATATTTTATTTATTAATTTTTTTAATTATTTTAGTAATGAATACTTTTTACGGTTATAACTGTTTGTTTAATACTAAAAACTTCATAAGCAAATATGGAATTGATATAACAGCTGCATTTTTTGCAAGGTTTGCTGGAGCAGTAATTGTAGGTGCTGTTTTAATGCAGTTATATATTTTATTTAGAGGCACAGAGGCTACATGGGCATTCTTTAATTTTATGTTTATAATCATGACCATAATAGCAATATCAGCTTTTTACACTGGTGAGATAGATAAATTAGGAAGAACTGACCAGTATTCAAGAGAGGGATGGCTATCAACAGGTGGTCTTGCACTAGGTTGGGCTATTCTTTGTTTTGGATTAGCAGATAAGATTTATATTTAGCGATTTCTTATAAAATAAATAAATATTAAAGACGTTAAGTACATTATGACGCTATAAGTAGCAGCAGGTATTATATATAGACCCCCACCAAAAACACTTGTGCCTACAAAAATAGCTAAAGTTCCGTTTTGAAGACCACACTCTATTGAAATAGCTTTTTGCTGTGAGGTTCCTGTTCCAAAGAACTTTGCCCAGTAAAAAGCAATTATCATCATTACTAAATTCAGAGAAATGACTACCAACCCAGTTTGAGCAAAATACTCAATTAAATTTTCTCTCTCAGCTAAAATAGCTCCAATCAAAACTATAACAAATAAAGCAGTTGAAAGTATTCTAGCAAACTTCTCAATTCTCTTTGTTAAAAAGGATAAGCTAGCTCTGAAAGTCATTCCAATTAAAACAGGTAATGTCACAATCAAAAACATACTTATAGCTATTCTTGTAAGTGAGATTGAGCCTAAAGAGTTGTCAGAAATTAATCCCATTGATATCCCCAAAACTATAGGCACAGAAATTACACTTAAAAGGCTCATTACTGCAGTTAAAGATATTGATAAAGCAACATCCCCTTTAGCAAAAGATGTAAGAATATTAGAAGTTACTCCACCAGGAGCAGCAGCGATTAATATTAAACCTATAGCTAATTCAGGTTGAAGTGGCCAAACCAAAACAATAATTAAAGCAACTATTGGAAGAAAAATTAATTGACTAATTAAACCTATGATAAAATTTTTAGGTGCCTTCACTACACTAGCAAAATCTGAAAACGTCAAACCCAAGCCTAAAGTGAACATAATAATAGCTAAGGCTAAAGGTAGAATTACATCAGTTATGAAATTCATAGATAGATATTAACAAAAACTCAAAATAATCATATCTCATAACCAAGTTGTTTTTCCTCTAAGTCTAACAATTCTTCAGGATATCCCTCAGCTCTAAATGCTGTATTGTATTTATTTTCAAGCCTTTTGACTACCATTGAGGACCATGCACGATCACCAAAAGTCTTTTTTGCATCTTTAACAATATCAAGAACTAAAGGTGAAATTTCTAATTCGACCCCAAGTTTTGAGGCGAGATCCTGAAAAAGTCCTACATCTTTCTCAACTAAGTCCATTGTGAAGTTTATGTTATATGAACCGTTTAATATTACTTGACTCTCAGTTTCATGGACAAATGAGTTACCTGAGGAAGCTGCAATTCCTTTAAATGTTTTGTTCAAATCAAGATTTGACTTACTGGCAATAGTCCAAGCTTCTCCCAATGCAACTAAGTGGACAGTGGCCAAATAATTAGTAATAACTTTAAGAATGGAAGCACTTCCAAAGTCTCCCGTATACAAAATTTTTCTGCCAAGACATTTTAACACTGGCATAGCTTTATCAAAACCTTCTCTACTTCCTCCTACAAAAATGGAAATGTTGCCAGTCGCAGCTCTATGACAACCCCCACTTACTGGGGCCTCTAAAGCTATTGCATTTTTT